>CALXVY010000001.1 GCA_944392255.1 uncultured Alphaproteobacteria bacterium
ATAAGCGTTTCTTATATCTTTTTCAGCACCGCCGACAAAGCGTTATAAATCGAGTGACCGCAGCGCAGTTAGTGAGCTAAAGCGAACTTACAAGCCAGACAGGGATGTAATCCCTTCACCCGCATAAACTAAACATAAGACAAAAAAAAGACCTCAACACTTTCGTGGAGGTCTTTAGAAATTGGAGCGGGCTGAAGGAAAGAAAAAACTTCTGTGAAGATTTTTCTGACGACAGGCGAAGATTTGTTAGCTTTGAGGCTAGCGACAGCACCGCCGACAAAGCGTTATAAATCGAGTGACCGCAGCGCAGTTAGTGAGCCAAAGCGAACTTACAAGCCAGACAGGGATGTAATCCCTTCACCCGCATAAACTAAACTTAAGACAAAAAAAAGACCTCAACACTTTCGTGGAGGTCTTTAGAAATTGGAGCGGGTGAAGGGATTCGAACCCTCGACATCAACCTTGGCAAGGTTGCGCTCTACCCCTGAGCTACGCCCGCATCATCAGAACGAGATATTTAATACCATATAAAAAAAATATTGCAAGCATTTTTTTAAATTTTTTTCACTTTTTTTTATGAAGATATAATCTTCCTTGCTTTTCCTAAAAAATTTTCATATTTTTACAATAAAATAACTTAAGGATAAAGAAAAATGCAGCTTTCCGTTTATATCATTACCTTGAATGAAGAAGCCAGAATCGAAGCTACAATCAAACAGGCAAAAAAAATTGCCGATGAAATCATTGTAGTTGATAGCGGTTCTAAAGACAAAACCGTTGATATTGCCCAAAAGCTAGGAAGCAAGGTTATCCATCACGATTGGGAAAGCTATTGCAAACAAAAATCCTTTGCCGAAAAGCAATGTTCCAACGATTGGGTTTTGATGCTTGATGCCGATGAAGTTTTATCAGATGAGTTGGTAACAGAATTAAAGTCATGGAAAAAAACAACACCTGAGTTTAATGCCTATAAACTCAAAATCTGCAATATGTTTCCCAATGATAAAAAACCCCGCCGCTTTACCCATACTTTCAATGTGGTGCGCCTATACAATCGCCAATTTGCGCACATGCCGGAAGATTTGATGAACAAAGACCGCATTAAGGTAGATGAAGGTCAAAAAATCGGACAATTCAAAAATGTAATTCATCATTTCTGCATTTTGAGTTTGGAACAAGCTACAGCAAAATATAACATCCATAGTTCTGAATTGGTTAAAACCTTAGCTAAAAATAAGCGCAAAATTTCCAAATTGCGCATTTTCACCGAATTTCCACGTCAATTTTTGCATTATTACTTTGGCAAAAGATATTGCTTGCTCGGTACCGAAGGCTACATCCAAGCTTTGGTTTTAGCAAACTTCCGCTTTTTGAAAATTGCCAAATATTATGAATATGTGCAGAAAGAAAAATCTAAGAATTAACAATTTCGGAAATAGCCGATAAATCTTCATCTGCAACCGGCAAAGATAAATCAACATAATTTGCCGATATAGCTGCTGATACGAAGACAATCAGTACTAACAAACGCAATCCCCAAATAAGCTTACGGCTACCGGACATAACATGACCATCAGCCGATTTTCTTTTAAACAAAAGCTCTCCCAAAGCCCATAAAGAAGTAACAATAAGCGGTAAATACAAAAACAAAGACGCCGTAAGCGTCAAAAAAAGCTGCAACATGCCGCGTTTCCAAAAACCGGCATAAAAATTATGAATTCCAAGCGTTCCTAAAAAGAAAGCAAGCAAAATATAAACTATACCGCTTTTGGGATTTTCCCTTTCTCCCGATTCGCGTAGAGTGCGACGAAACAAAATTCGTTTTTGCTCTTCATATTCTGCGGAAGAGATTTTTCCTTCCGCCAAGAGCTTGTTTAACGTCTCCAAAGAAACCATATCTGTCATTTTATTTCTCCCAACAAAAAAGCCGAAAGCATTGTATCTGCTTTCGGCTTTTTAATCAAGGTCGATTGGTTAGAAACCCATACCACCGCCCATTCCGGCAGCAGCACCGGCACCACCACAACCGCAAGAGCATTCTTTTTGCGGAGCTTCAGTAATCATAGCTTCGGTTGTAATTAACAAACCGGCAACAGAAGCTGCATCTTGCAAAGCTGTACGAACAACTTCGGTCGGGTCAATAATACCGGCTTTAACCAAATCGGTATATTCACCGGTTTGAGCATTGTAACCAAAGTTAGTATCACTTTGTTCAAGAAGTTTTCCGGCAACAACGGCACCATCAACACCAGCATTTTCAGCAATTTGACGGATAGGAGCTTGTGTAGCTTTACGGATAATTTCAATACCAACTTTTTGGTCTTGGTTTTGAGGTTTCAACGCATCAAGAGCTTTAGCGGCATACAAGAGAGCAGTACCACCACCGGCAACAACACCTTCTTTAACGGCAGCACGAGTTGCATGCAAAGCATCATCAATTCTATCTTTACGTTCTTTAACTTCAACCTCAGAAGCACCACCAACACGCAAAACAGCAACACCACCGGAGAGTTTAGCCAAACGTTCTTGCAATTTTTCTCTATCATATTCAGAAGTGGTTTCTTCAATTTGTTTACGAATAGAGTCAGCACGAGCTTTGATTAAATCTTTTTCACCGTCACCGTCAATAATAGTTGTTTCATCTTTATTAACTTCAACACGTTTAGCTGTACCAAGCATATCCAAAGAAACATTTTCAATCTTCATGCCGAGTTCTTCAGAAATAACCTGACCACCGGTCAAAATAGCAATATCCTCGAGCATAGCTTTACGTCTGTCACCAAAGCCAGGAGCTTTAACGGCACAAACTTTCAAACCACCGCGAATACGGTTAACAACGAGAGTTGCCAAAGCTTCACCTTCAATATCTTCGGCAATGATAAGCAAAGCACGACCAGATTGAACAACAGCTTCCAAAACCGGAATAAGAGGTTGGAGATTAGAAATTTTTTGATCATAAAGCAAAACGAACGGATTTTCAAATTCGCAGCTCATTTTCTCGGCATTAGTTACAAAATATGGAGAGAGGTAACCTCTGTCAAATTGCATACCTTCAACGACATCGAGTTCTGTTTCCAAACCTTTGGCATCTTCAACTGTGATAACCCCATCGTTACCAACTTTTTCCATAGCTCTGGCCAAATATTCACCGATAGAGCGTTCACCATTGGCAGAGATTGTACCAACTTGAGCAATTTCTTCAGAAGTTTTAATATCTTTTGAACGGCTTTTAACATCGGCAACAACAGCTTCAACAGCCATATCAATACCACGTTTCAAATCCATAGGGTTCATACCGGCAGCAACGGCTTTGCAACCTTCTTTAATGATAGCTTCAGCCAAAACAGTAGCTGTTGTTGTACCATCACCGGCTTTATCGGCAGTTTTTTGAGCAACTTCTTTTACAAGTTGAGCACCCATGTTTTCAAATTTATCGGTGAGTTCAACTTCTTTAGCAACGGAAACACCATCTTTGGTAATTTTTGGAGCGCCGTAAGACTTATCTAAAATAACGTTACGACCTTTAGGTCCCAAAGTAACTTTAACGGCTTTAGCCAAAGTTTCTACACCTTTAAGCATTTTATCGCGAGCTTCGGTAGAAAACTTAATATCTTTTGCTGCCATTTTATAATTCCTTTCGTTTAATCTTCAAAAAAATCTATTATTCAGTAATAATAGCTAAAATTTCAGGTTCTTTAATAATGAGGCGATCTTCACCTTTTACTTTGATTTCAGTACCGGCCCATTTACCAAACAAAACTTTATCACCAACTTTAACAGTCATAGGAACAAGTTTTCCGTCAGGAGTAACCATTCCGGGACCTATTGCTTCAACAATACCTTCACTGGGTTTTTCTTTAGCTGTATCGGGAATGATAATTCCGCCGGCAGTTTTGGTGTTTTCATCAAGTCTTTTAATCAAGACTCTATCTTGTAACGGTTTAATAGCCATAATTTTTCTCCATGATTACATTTTTCTGATTCAGAAAGTAGGTATTGAAAAAGACAAAGTCAAGCAAAGCAATAAAAAAATTTAAAAAAGTTTTTGACAAAGAAAAAGCATCTCATTATTTTATAAACCGCTAAAAAGATAATTATGTATAGATTTTAACTTTTTTAATTATGAAAGATTTTGCTACAATTGAAAAAATGCAAGATGACATTCTGCGCATTATCGGTTCAATCCAAATGAGTAAAGATGCCAGCGCACATTTTCTTGGCATCATGGGGGTTATGTTTGGCAGAGAACACCCTGATTACAAACAGTTTGAAGAATTAACCCGCGACGAACACGTGCAAATGGGAATGCTCCGAAAGGGAGAAAGTTACAAATACAGACAGCAATTTCAAGTATTTTGCCATATTGTATTAAAAGACTACATTTACCAAGTTGCCGAGGAATTCAACTCTGAACCACAAGAAGGTCCTAAAGACAACATTCCGGAAAAAGATATTTTGCTGGAACACTATTTCAGAGAAATGGAAAAAGCAACGCAGCATAGCTTTCGGTTAATTGGATTTGATGAAAACAAATTTGTTGAACTAAAAAAACTGGAATACAGTTTATTGCGCCGAATTTTTCCGCATCATGATGAAGGCGATCCAATTACCAATACCGAATTTTCGGCTGGAAATTATCGCCAATTGCTTACCGTTTGGTTGATGTATACTCAATACATTTTTTATCCAGAAGAAATAGAAAAACTTATTGAGTTATGCAAAAACGGTATTATCAAAGTATGAAAAAAAGCCTTCTGTTAATTGCAAAAACAGAAGGCTTTTTTTTCAATTTCTCATTACTTTTTCAAATGATCCATAACTGTTGTAATGGCATTCATCAAAAAAGAAACCAAAATCAAAAATGACAATAAAATAAAAGAGGTAAAATAGAGCCATGCATCAGGAAAGACCATCATCACCGGACGAGCAATGGAAGCAGCCCAGCCATCAAGCGTAAAAGCTTGCATTAAAACAAACAAGGTTGACCCGAGCGTTGCAAAATCTTTAAATACGTCACCATAAAGGCTAACACCAATAACTGCAAAAGAATAGAAAATCACAGCTTCCACAGCAAGAAGAGAAAGGAAATTAGGCAACAACTTTATAAAAGTGTCTACCAAATTATCCAAACTTGGAAAATGGTCCAAAAACTTAAATAAACGAAAGATACGAAATGTTCGTAGAACAATCAAAGAGCTAGCATAAGGAACGGAAGAAACAGCCACGATAATAAAGTCAAAAACATTCCATCCATTTTTGAAAAAAGCTTTTCTGTATACATAAATTTTAAGAAGCATTTCCATAATAAAAATACCCATAAACAAACGGTCGAGCAAAAAGAGCAAATGGCTGTAATAAACATCAAACACGTCTGAGGCCAATATTCCCAAAACAAAAGCATCAACCAAAATCACAGAAATAATAAACAAGTCAAAATTATGGCTTTCCAATAGACGATTAAGTTTTCTTTTATCTTCTGGTTGTTTTCGCAAAAGCTTATCCGTAACCAATTCTTTAACTTTTTCCAAATTCATTGTGTTTATCCTTATATAAAAAATTTATTTTATTGTAGCTCAAAAGAAATAGAATGCAATAACAATTGCGGAAATTACAACCGATGGACCATAAGCTCCTGAGCGTTGCCTTAAAATGAGCGATTGTAATGCAAACAAAATCACGGAAAGCAATATTGTGTAGATAAGTTTTTCCACACCAAACCACGCCCCGATTGCCGCCAATAATTTTATATCACCGCCGCCAAACATATCTTTATTTTTCCAAACCAATAACAAACTGGCCAACACCGGCATAAAATATCCGACACTTGCACCCAGCGCACTATCGGCAGCAAAAGTCCAATCGGCAATCAAAGCCGCATAAACAAAACCGATAATTAAGAGCGGAATGGTTAAAATATCGGGCAGCAAAAACATCCGCCAATCAATTTCCGTCAGCAAGAGCAAAGACCATATAAAAAACAAATGCCAATAGATTCCGATTTCACCGAAATGCCAAAATACCGCAAAAGAAAGAAGAGATGTAAGGATTCCGCAAACAAAAGAGCGCCACAAAAACTTATTTTTCAGTTTTTTATAACGAAAATCTTGACGTTTTTCCAAAGGAAGGCTTTTCCCGGCACGAAAAATCTCGACAAGAGCATATGCAAAAGTCGCCGGCATAAACTTGGCAAAACGTCTGGCAATATATGGTATAAAACAACCAAAAACAAAACCTAAAGCGGCATAAAACATAAGTACACTCCTTTATCAATTATAAAGGAGTGTACGTTAAAAAGCATAAAAATTAATTAATATCAGATAGCTTTCAAAATATATTCCGAAAGTTTTTCTGAATAAAAAGATGGGTCAGAAATTGCCTCACCTTCGGCAATTTTAGCTTGATCTAATAAGATTTTTGCCACTTCTTCCACTTTTTCCATATCTTTATTTTCACCAACCATTTCTGATAATTTAACAATCAGCGGATGATATGGGTTCAGTTCAAGAATTCGCGTGCTGGCAAAAGCTGTCGGTTGCTGATGGTTTCGCATCAAACGCTCCAAGTGAATAGACATTTGCCCATTTTCAACCGTCAAACTAACCGGAGATTTAGTCAATTTATCGGTTGTAACCACCTTACCCACTTCAGACTTAAACATTTCGGTCAGTTTCTCAATTAACTTTTGCATATCGCCGTCAGCAGCTTTTTGTGAATTACGCTCAATATTCCAATCAATATCAGCTTGATTGATATGTCTAATGGCATAACCTTTGTAATTTTGCAAAGTCTGTGTCCAAAATTCATCAATCGGGTCAGTCAAAAGTAAAACTTCAATATTTTTGGCTTTAAATGCTTCCAACTGTGGATTGTTGCGCAAAACTTTCTCATCATCACCGGTAATATAATAAATAATTTTTTTATCATCGGCGATTCGCGCAATATAATCATCAAGAGAAGTATATTTTTCGGCATCATTCGTTGACATAAAACGAGAAAGCGAAGCAATTTCCTCACGATTATTAAAGTCTTCATAAATACCTTCTTTGAAAGCGATTCCAAAATCTTTCCAAAAAAGCATATAATCATCATAATTTTCGGAGCGTTTTTTGAGTTCTTTCAAAATTCTTGAAACCGTACCATGACGGATTTTTTCCAAGAGAGCGCTTTGTTGCAACATCTCGCGTGAAATGTTCAACGGCAAATCTGAAGAATCAATAACCCCAACCACAAAACGCAAATAAGAAGGTAAAAGTTCTTCAACTTTGTCCGAAATAAAGACTTTATTAACATAAAGTTTCAAGCCTGTTTTCTTGTCAGGCTGAAACAAATCATACGGAGCTTGCTTCGGGATATATAATAATCCGGTATATTCCATATTTCCTTCCGCTTTGAAGTGGAGTGTCATCCATGGTTCATCAAAGTTTTTGGAAAGATGATGATAAAATTCTTTATATTGCTCTTGTGTAATTTCACTTTTATGACGTGCCCACAGAGCTGAACCGGTATTAACGTTTTCTTCGCCAACCTCTCCCAAGCAAAGAACAATCGGATAATTAATATGGTCGGAATAAGTGCGAATGATGTAACGCAGATAAATGGTGTCGGTAAAGTTTTTATCATCTTCTTTCAGATAAAGTTTAATATCGGTACCGTTCCCGTCCTTTTGTGCTTCTTCAATTTCAAAACCGCCAATACCGTCAGAAATCCATTTCCAAGCCTTATCTTCACCGGCTTTACGAGTTAAAATCTCTACTTTTGAAGCCACCATAAATGCTGAATAGAACCCCACACCGAACTGACCGATTAAGTCAACGCTGGAACCGTTATCTTTGGCATTGTTCACAAAATCTGCAGTACCGGATTTGGCAATTGTTCCCAAATGATTAATCAAATCATCTCTGTTCATACCGATTCCGTTATCGGAAATGGTTAAAGTATTTTCTTTGGCATCAGGCGTGATTTTAATTTTGAACTCACCGGAGCTTTTGGCAATATCCGGATTGGTTAAAACCAAATATTTGAGTTTATCGCAAGCATCGCTGGCATTAGAAATAAGTTCACGTAAAAAGATATATTTTTCTGAATAAAGAGAATTCACCACAATATCCAAAAGTTTGCTGACTTCAGCTTGAAAATTCATTTTTTCTGACATTACATAAACTCCTTAAAGTCTTTTGATTACTGATATATATGGGAAGTTCATACACGATTCGCAAGGATTAAAAATAAAAAAGCTTGATTTTAAATACAATCAGACTAGAGTAAGGCTTGATACAAATGTAATTACATGGAGTTTTTTAATATGGTATCTGTAGTAAATGATTCCTGCATCAAATGCAAATCTTGCGTAGATGTATGTCCGGTAGACGCTTTCCACGAAGGCGAATCTCAAATGGTTGTTGATCCTGATGTATGCATTGACTGCGGTGTTTGCATTTCAGAATGCCCGCAAGGTGCAATCTGCAACGATGCTGATGCCGAACAAAAATGGATTGATTTCAACGCTGAAAAAGCTGCTGAATGGCCATCTGCTAACGACTAATAAATAATAAGTCTAAAAAGCCCTGCATATAATAAAATAGCAGGGCTTTTATTTTGCCTTGCAGAATCCTTTAATATATATTAATTAAATAAAGTAAGTTTAATTTATTTGGATTTTTCATTATGATAACAAAAACGGACAATACATATTATGACGTTGTAGGCATTGGAAATGCCATTGTCGACGTTTTAGCCAAAGTTGGTGAAGGTTTTTTAAGCGAAAGAAAATTAGTCAAAGGTGGCATGACTTTGGTTGAAGCTAAAGATGCCGGAAAAATTTACCAAGATTTGATTCCCGAAAGAGAAATTTGCGGCGGCTCGGCAGCCAATACGGTTGCTTGCTTAGCGTCATTAGGCGGTTCTCCGGCATTTATAGGAAAAGTTCATGATGATGAGTTAGGACAACTTTTCAAAAGAGATATCGGAGCTGCCGGTGTCGACTTTGATACACCTTCTTTAAATGAAGGTCCCATGACCGGAAGAAGTATTGTTTTGGTTACTCCTGATGCTGAACGCAGCATGTTTACTTATCTTGGGGCCGCTAAAAAGCTTTCAACCGCTGATATTGACGAAAATATTATCAAAGCAGCCAAAATTATTTATATGGAAGGCTATCTGTGGGACACGTACAGCGCCCAAAAAGCCATGATTAAAGCTTGCAAACTAGCTCATAAACATGGGCGTAAAGTAGCTTTTAGCTTATCTGATTGTTCTTGTGTTGACCGCCATCGTCCCGAATTTAAGAAAATCGTTGAAAAATACGTTGATATTTTATTCTGCAATGAAGAAGAAATCAAAGATTTATTTGAAGAAGACGATTTATATAAAACATTAGATATGATAAAACCTCATGTTGAAATTGCTGCTGTTACCAGAAGCGAAAAAGGTTCTGTTGTTGTCAACGGTCGCACACAAACATTCGTTGAAGCTGAAAAAGTAACCGATGTTGTCGACACGACCGGAGCCGGAGATTCTTACGCTGCTGGATTTTTATACGGCATTATCAACGGACGTTCACTAGGAACTTGTGCCATCATCGGTAGCATTGCCGCTTCCGAAGTCATTTCACACTATGGCGCCCGACCGGAAGTTTCCTTAAGAGGGTTTGTCCGCAAAAAACTTATTGAATATGGCATAAGAGTTTAAGCCAAAAAAAACGGGACTTTTTCAAAGAAGTTCCGTTTTTTTATAATAATACAGAATGTCTTTTAAATAGATTCCATATAAAAAAAAGTAAACCTTCCTCTATAAAAGGAACCACCCAAGACAAAGCCACGGCGCAAGTATATCCGTCAGCACTTACAAACCAATGAGGATTTATCATGGCAAAAAAGATACTGGAAACAGCTGAAAAAAAATATCCTAATATCCTTACTATCGACCAAGATAACGTCGAAATTTTTTGTAATTGATACAAAAAATTTAACAAAACGCAAATAAATCCAACAAAAAACAAAACAGTAAAAACTTGTACCATAATGCTTAAAATTATAAATTTTAACAATATCACAACATAATTTCTTTGATAATTTTATGCTGACATAAACCGATTAACAGATGATTAAAAAAACAAAAAAAATTTCACTAAAATCTTGTATTTTAATTTTAAGTTGGTATGTTAAGGGTGAATTTTAAGATAAAAGGCACATAATAAGAATAACAAGCCTTTTTGAAGAGGAAATAATTTAATGAATTTAAGAAACATTGCCATTATTGCCCACGTTGACCATGGTAAAACCACAATGGTTGATGGGCTTTTAAAACAAAGCGGCACTTTCCGCGATAACCAAAAAGTTGAAACTTGCGTTATGGATAGCAACGATTTGGAACGCGAAAGAGGCATTACCATTTTATCAAAATGCACATCTGTTAACTGGCACGGCACCCATATCAATATCGTAGATACCCCCGGACACGCAGACTTCGGCGGCGAAGTGGAACGTATTTTATCTATGGTAGATGGTGTTGTTTTGCTCGTAGATGCCTCTGAAGGCCCTATGCCGCAAACCAAATTTGTAACCGGAAAAGCCTTGAAACTCGGCTTAAAACCAATCGTCGTCATTAACAAAGCAGATAAAGCTGATGCTCGCGTTGACGAAGTTTTAGATGAAGTTTTTGACCTATTCGTCAGCTTAAATGCCAATGATGAACAACTTGACTTCCCTGTTTTGTATGCTTCAGGACGCAACGGCTGGGCCGTTAAGGATATGAACGATGAGAAAAAAGATTTAACACCTTTATTCGAACTCATCTGTTCTTATGTTCCTGAACCAAACTGCGAACCCAACAAACCTTTCTCCATGTTGGCTACAACTTTGGAAGCTGACAAATTTGTTGGTCGTTTGCTTACAGGTAAAGTTCAATCCGGTACACTTAAGGTTAACGATACCGTAAAAGTTTTGAATGCAGAAGATAAAGAAGTTGAACGTGTCCGTATCAGTAAAATTTTGGCTTATCGCGGCTTAACCAGAGAGTCTTTGGAAGAAGCCCACGCCGGTGATATTATCGCTGTAGCCGGAGTTGTTAAAGGTACCGTTGCTGATACCATTTGTGCTTTTGAAGTTGAAAAACACATTCCCGCTCAGCCGATTGATCCTCCGACATTGGCCATGACCTTCTCTATTAACGATTCGCCTTTAGCCGGTCGTGAAGGTGATAAAGTAACCTCTCGTATGATTTGGGATAGATTATGCAAAGAAGCCGAAGGTAATATCGCTTTGAAAATTTCTCGTACCGATTCTACCGATTCTTTTGAAGTTGCCGGTCGTGGTGAATTGCAATTAGGTGTTTTAATTGAAACCATGCGTCGAGAAGGTTTTGAATTATCCATTTCTCGTCCACGCGTTTTAATGCATCGTGATGAAAACGGCAATTTATTAGAACCGATTGAAGAAGTTGTTGTCGACGTAGATGAAGAATTTTCCGGCACTGTTGTTGAGAAGTTAGGTTCTCGCCGTGCAGAAATGGTAGATATGATTCCTTCACAAATTGGTAACAAAGTTCGTTTGATTTTCAACGCCCCTTCTCGTGGCTTGATTGGTTATCACTCCGAATTTTTAACCGATACTCGAGGAACCGGTGTAATGAACCGTAGTTTCAAAGATTATGAACCCTACAAAGGCGAAATTGAAGGTCGTCGTAACGGTGTTCTCATTTCTTCCGAAGCCGGAACCGCAGTTGCATATTCTTTGTGGAAATTGCAAGACCGTGGTCCGATGTTCATTGAGCACAACTCTCCGGTTTATGTTGGTATGATTATCGGCGAACACACCAAACCAAACGATTTGGAAGTCAACCCGACAAAATCTAAACAATTAACCAACATTCGCGCCGCAGGTAAAGATGATGCCATCGACCTTATTCCTCCAAGAAAAATGACCTTGGAACAAGGCTTGTCATACATCCAAGCTGACGAATTATTGGAAGTAACACCTAAAAGCTTGCGCTTAAGAAAACGCATTTTGGACCCGTTACAAAGAAAACGTCAAAAACCTGATGTTGCTGAATAGATAACAAAAAAGGTCGGAAAATTCCGACCTTTTTTTAATCCAGACTTACAAAATTAACATTATCGGCAAAACTATGTCGATGAGGTTTTCTTGCCCACCAATAATATTTTAACATAATGAGCAAACCTTTGATTCTGGCTATTTGAAAACTCCAAAAATGGTACATCAAACCACCAACCAAACTAAAAACCGAAAGATTTCTAGGTTTATCGGATATACTGTTTTCAATTGCACTCAACAAAACAAAAACGGCCATTCTTTGCATTTTAAAAGCAGCATAACTCATATTTGGATAAGGATAAAAACCCAAAAAATCATGTTCTGAAACATAAGATTTTTTTTGCTCAACATTTTCATTATGCAAATTTTCATACCAAGCTTTCGGATCCACTCGCCTAAAAACAAGAGGATTTCCTTCAACACCTTCTTTAGAATATTTAGCACAATAAAATGCTCTTCCCCATTTTCCCGATAAATAACACAAGCCAAAATCTTCCACAAACATATTCCGATGAACATAGCGAATAAAGCCATTTCCATGCTGAATAGATAAATCAGAGGCCGAAGAAAAAGAAATAAACTGTGCATTAGAATATCCAAGCGGACAATCCGGAGAATAAGCAACAACAGTTATACTTTTAAGCAAAAGCTTCTTTTGACGATTCGTATATTTTTTACCGATAAGCAACAAATTTATTTGTTCTTCTAGTTTCATCCAAGTATAAGCGCCGTGACAATAAGTAACTACGACCAACTTTCTCATTCGTTGCAAAGCCATATCAAACGGCAACAGATTTTGCTTTTCATCGCACAGTCTAGGGATAATCAATTTCTCAAACAAATCAGCAACATAATTTGGAACAGCATATTCTATGGCTTCAGCTTGTTCAAAATTACGCATCTGTCCTTCATATGTGCGATAATCTTTATAATACAAATAGAGAAGTTTTCGCGCCATATCAGGATTAAGATATTTTCCAAAATGGCAAACAGCGGTACAAACTTGCACCTCTTCTTTTTCAAAATTGCAAATATTAAAAATAAAATCATCAACTTTTTTCAAAAGGCCATTACTTAAACGCAAAGCACTTCTTTCATCTACGGTTCCGGCAAGAAGAACAACTGTAGTTCGGCTCAAATCCGGCTTACAAAGTTTGATACTGTATGGATTTTCTTCAGAACGAGAACATCGTTCCATTAAAAACGCAAAACTTTTATTAGTTTCTTGTTTCTTTTTTTCAAAATAATCTTCTACTTTCATAATATAAAAAATCTAATAATATTTCTTTAGACAAAAAACTATCATATTTTATAAAAAAAGCAATAAAAAAACCCTTCCGGAACGGAAGGGTTAAATCTTTTTATAAAGAAGAAGTTTTTATTAATTGATAAACATTATCTATCGTAGCCTTTGTCCATTGCATTAAAGATTACCTTAGACTTAGGAGTCTCATACTCAAAACCAAATTTGTCAGCAAAGGCATCAAGCATTTCTTTTTTTCCGATAGAAAGAGCGGTCATTCTTCCATCAACAAAACCATTGACCAAAGATTTTTCTTCTTGATTAGACTTTAAATCTTTTACCCATTGAGGCAAGCTTCTAAAAGCTGCTTCATTCATTTTTTCCTTAATAGCATCAGGAAGCGGCATCTTTGAATGCAAAGACTTTACTCCACCTTCCTTTGCAAAAAACTCATCCATTTTTGTCATAAAACTTCTCCTTAAAACTCTATCTCTTTTTGTCTATTATCGCAACATTTGGTTTATTTGTCAACCAAAAACTAAACTTAAAAAGGGATAAAAGTTCAATCTTCGTTTCATAAATCAAGAATTTTTCTCGCTTTTGTCATATTTATACACTAGAATGCTTAAAATTCAATAAACAATTAAAATATAGGTTAATAAGTATGTCTTTATTCAAATCCATAGCCACATTTGGAAGCTTTACGCTTTTAAGCCGAATTACCGGTTTCATCAGAGATATGGTTTTGGCTCGATTTTTAGGAGCCGGCATGATTGCCGATGCTTTTTTTGTTGCGTTTAAATTGCCCAATTTATTCCGTAGCCTTTTTGCCGAAGGAGCATTTACCTCGGCATTTGTTCCGATGGTTTCCCAAAAATTAGCCGGTGAAGGAAAAGAAAGCGCCATCAAATTTGCCTCTCAAGCAATTTCTGTACTGGCAGTAATCTTAACTTTATTTGTTTTGCTTATGGAATTTGGAATGCCATGGATAGTAAGATTAATGGCTCCCGGATTCTCGGATAATCCGGAAAATTTTGCTTTAGCGGTAAGCTTATCACGCATAACCTTTCCTTTTTTGCTTTTTATATCTATTGTTTCTTTTCAATCGGGAATTTTAAACTCTTTAGGTAAATTTGCCGCACCGGCAGCTGCTCCGGTAATATTAAATTTAATGATGACCGGTGCTGTTTTTATCTTTGTTCCTTTTGGTTTAACACCGGCACACGGCATAGCTTTCAGCGTTACTTTCGCCGGATTCATTGAGATTTTGTGGCTGACTTATTTTTTACATTGCCAAAAAGTATATATCCACCCCCAAACAAACATTAGCAAAATCATAAAAGAAAAAGAAATCAAAACCTTATTCAAGCGCATCACCCCCGGAATTCTTGGCGCCGGAATTTACCAAATTAATATGGTCGTAGATACCATCATTGTATCTTTGGTTGGAACAGGAGCCATCAGTTGGCTATATTACGCCAATCGTTTGCAACAACTACCGTTAGGAGTCGTTGGCGCAGCAATCAGCGTTGCCGTATTACCTATATTATCAAAACACTTAAAAGAAAATAATATTGAAGAAGCAAAACGCACACAAACAAAAGCATGCGAATATGGAGCATTGCTATCAATTCCGGCAGCTATAGCTTTAATCTTTTTAAGCACGCCAATAGTCAATATACTCTTTCAACACGGTAAATTCGGCGCTTTGGAAACACAAATGACTTCTTTTGCGGTTATTGCTTATTCCTTTGGGTTACCGGCATATGTTTTAGTTAAAGCCATGACCCCAAACTTTTTTGCTCGAGGAGACACCCAAACACCGGTCAAATATAGCATTATTGTCTTTTTTGCTAATTTACTATTCTCTGTTTCCTTGATGCCATATTTTGGGCATGTTGGCGTTGCAACTGCTACATCTATTGCCGCTTACGTTTCTCTCTATCAATATATACGAGGACTAAAAAAACGCCAATATTGGACATTTGATAATCAATTAGTCAAACAAATTTTCAAAATCACAATCAGCTCTTTGATAATGGGCGGCATTCTTTTTGCTGCCGAAATTGGCTTAAATTCCTATTATGGAAATTGGCTTACTCAAGTTTATTGGCTCAAAATATTGATTCTTGTGGGTTTATGTGGATTGGGGGTTGCAAGTTTTGCAATTGCGGCTAAACTAACAGGAGCATTGGATATTAATGAGGTTATCAATCTGCTATTAAAAAAGAAAAGAAAGAATGCTTAAAGAAAAGATAAAAAAGTTTGCAGAAAAAACAAAAGACCGGTTAAAACAAATTAACTGGAAGCAAATTTTTTCAGAAAAATTCAAGCAAACAACCTCACATGCTTTTCACTTTATCACTTCTTGGTGGCATATTCTTTTAGCCGGCATTATTTTATTTATTTGCCTTTATTACCCATTGGGCGGATGGATTACTCAAAATATAGACCGTAATACAAACTATGAAATAGCCTCAGAAAACAACAAACAATCAACAACTGTTGAAATGGCATCTTTTATCATTAACCGTGAAGTTAATGATAAACTTTGGACGGCCAATGTTCCGTTTTTCTTTCCTTCATATTTCCTTGATAACATGCCGAACTTTCAATTGGGAATGATGAACGCAACAGCAAACATCATCAATTCTTTAAGCAAAAAAATTGATTCTCCGATTATTGACCAAGAACAGACTTCTGTATTAAAAAGAGCTGCCAAGCTTTTACAATATGACGGAAAAATATGGATGTTTTCACCCACTAACCGTTTTACTCCTGTTCCTTCAGCAAATACCCAATATCGAAAAGCTCGTAAAGATTTAATTGCATTTAATCATGCCTTAAACACGGATAAAATCATCTTTTACCATAGACCGGAAGATTTAGCTTTTGTACTAAAACGCGTTAATTCCAACTTAAAAAAATCCATCGGAGAAATAGATAGCCAAATCAGAGAAGAAAATTCAAGTTGGACAGACTTTAAGGCTGATGATATTTTCTATTATAATCAAGGCAAAGCATATGGATATTATCTGTTGTTAAAAGCCATCGGACATGACTATAAAAACATTCTGGTTGAAAAAAACATTTATATACAATGGACGCAATTACTAAAATCATTGGAAGACGCATCTAAGCTGGAAGCTTTTTATATCCGCAATGCCGAACTAAATGCTTTAACAGCTCCAAACCATTTATTATATTTAGCTTATTACATAGAAAAAGCGCAAAATATAAATAAAGACATTATTCAAGCATTAGAAAAATAAGAAACAAGGAAAGAAATGCTGATAGAGACACAAAAAACCGCAGATAAAGAAGTAATGAATTTTTTTCCGCCGATAAAATTATTACAAAGCGGAAGAGCTGAGTTTATAGATTCAAAATCTTTACGTCGCTCACCTTTGGCTGAAAGACTTTTCGACATTGGCGGAATAAAATCAATTTTCATCACCGAAGAACTAATATCGGTTACCAAAGTTCCTGAAGCAGATTGGGAAGATTTAAAGCCCCAAATTTTAGCAGAAATAATGGATCATATTTCCCTTGGTGAAGAAACAGTTGTTGATGAAAATACAACGTGCCAAGAAGGACAAGAAGAAATTATCGGACAAATCATTGGTCTTTTAAATGCACGCATTCGTCCGGCAGTAAAACAAGACGGCGGCGACATAGTTTTCAAATCTTTTGAAGATGGCATTGTTTACGTCGAAATGAAAGGAAATTGTGCCGGCTGTCCCTACGCTCTGGTAACCTTAAAAGAAGGGGTTGAAAAAATATTAAAGACATACATTCCCCAAGTCAAAGAAGTAAGAAGCTTCGAAAAAGAAAAGGAGAATAGCCATTAAACATCTAGCCTTAATATTTTGTTGTTTTATTCTCCTGAATGCATCAGCATTTGCGGAATCTTCCGTAGTTGCAACAAAAAAACAAGGCTTATATTTTGAAGACATAAAAACAGAAAAACTTCAAAAACTATATCTTGATAATAATAGTAATTATTTCATTCCTCGAGATAATTGGGAAGTTCCGGCAATTTTCTTAAAAAAACTTCCTTCTGATTTTTATCAAATTCAAGATAACAATCTTCGCAATGAATTATTCATTCAAATTTTGTCACCGCTGGCTCTAAAAGTAAATGAAGAAATTTTAGCGGAAAGAAAAGAACTCGAAAACATAGAAAAAAGTTTTCAAAATCAAAAAAATATAAGCAAAGAACAAAAAGCTTGGTTAGAAGAAAAAGCCCAAAAATATGATGTGTTTTCTCATCTAAAAGACAATAAAAGAACAGATGTTCTAATTTTCAAACTCAAAGAAAAAATTGATATCATTCCCCCTTCTATACTCATTGCCATTGCCGGTATAGAAACCGATTGGGGGCAATCTCGTTTTGTAAAAGAAGGAAACGCTCTTTATAAAGAAATTTTATGGAATGATATGAGCGGTATGGTTCCTCAAGACGAAAAAGAAGATTTAACATATAGCATCAAAAGGTTTCCATCTTTATATGATTCGATGAAATCATTTGCGCTAAAAATAAATTCCGGAATTAATTATGCCAGTATGCGCGATTTGAGAGCAAGCTTAAGATATCGCCGCAAAATCATAGACGGCAGGTCATTAGCCAGCAGCTTTGTTTTATATTCGCCGCAAAAAAACTATATTGGCTTACTGGACTATACAGTAACTTTTTATGAATTAATTAACGTTGATGCCGCAAAATTAATTTATGAATTACCCTTAAAAAAACCGGCACGACAGGAAATTGTCATAAAAACGTAATGTAATAATTGACAAAAAAGTAATATAATATAATCTAGAGATAAAAGCGGACAAAAGCTATGAATGATAAATTGAGCCCAAAAGATATTGTAACGCTGTCACAAGAAACAAACGCGGTAAACAAATCCGTTACCGCACAGAAGGTTGGTGCGCTATATAAATCTGAACAGTTGTCCAACCAGGCCTTAGATTTGGCAGAAGACATATTCCGCATTTTAATCAAAGATATTGAAGTAAAAGTCCGTGAAGCATTAGCTGAAAGCTTAAAAAACTGCAAAAATTTACCATCCGATATAGTCCGCGATTTAATCAATGATGTTGATAGCGTATCAATGCCCTTTATCAAATATTATGCAGATTTATCACAAGAAGACATCATTAGCATTATAGATTCTCAAAATTTAAACAAACAAAAAGCCGTTGCCATGCGAGCAAATTTAACTGAGAATATAACTCATTACATTGCTCAAAATTGCCCTGAAGATGTTGTTGGGGTTTTAATCTCCAATGAAACGGCAGATATCAAAGAAAATACTTACGATGTTATTATTGACCGTTTTCCGGAAAGTCAAACCATACAAAAAAATATGGTTTATCGTTCTGAACTTCCGGTATCAATTATAGAAAAAATAGTTCATTCCTTATCTGATGAACTATTGCGACATTTAGTTTTAACCCACAATTTGCCAAACGATATTGCTTGTAACATTGTGGAACAAGTTAAAGAAAGAACCACCCTAAAAATATCCGAAGAATATAGTTCAGATAAAAAGATTGAAGAGTTAATTCATGAATTATATACATCTAACCGCTTAACTTCTTCCTTAGTAGTTCGTGCAATATGCATGGGAGATTTAAAGTTTTTTGAATATGCCTTAGTATATTTATCTAACACGCCAATAATGGAAGTTCGAAAAATTTTGTTCAATAATACCATGGACTTTATGGTCAGAAATTTATTGCGTAAAGCCTATATTCCAAAATCTATGTTTCCGGCGGTTTTCAGTGCCTTAAAAGTTATAAAAGACATTCGTTTTGATTACAAAAAAAATGACAGTAAAACATTTGCCCATAAAGTAATTGAGCGTATTTTATCTTATGGCTCAGCTGGAGAAGATTTGAGTGAAGAAGATGTTAATTATCTCATTTCCAAAATTTGCTAAAAATATTAACAAAAGCAAAGAGTCCTAAAACAATTTTATCCAATTGTTAATAAATACTCATATAATATAAATGAAATAATAAACTTTTAAGGAAAAAAATTGCAATACGAGACTTCAGCCGTTTTAGAAGAATTTTTAAATATTTCTGATTCTATCACAACAGAACCGGATTATTTATCGTCTATTGCTAAAATAATAGATTTGGCAGGACACACCTGCTCAGCGGAAGTTGGTTTTTTTTATACATTCACAGATGATAAATTTCTAAATTTAGAATACAGTTATAATGAAAAATTAAATATCCGAAAATTTGGTTCAGATAATAACATTTATCAAACCGGAATATTTATCCCTGACAGCCGTTCTAAACAACAAAAATCGGCCATAGAAAGATGTGTTATAAATAATGAAATCATAAACTTGCCGGACATATATAGTTCAACTAAATTAGATAACACTTTTTTTGCCAACTATGATTCTCTAAACGACTATCTTTCCTTATCTTTACTAACCATTCCATTGGTCAATCGCAAAGGTTATGTTATTGGAGCTGTTCAATACATAAACCCCAAAGATATCAAAGGTAAAAATATATCCTTTACCAAAGATATGCAAGAAGACATTTCCGCCTTATGCAATTTGGCCACTCTAATTTTAGAAAATCGTAAACTAAGTGAAGATTATATCCGACTTTTAGAATCTTTTATAGAAGTTTTAGCCCGTGCAATTGATGCAAAATCTCCTTACACGGGAGCACATTGCCAAAGAGTTCCGGTTATAGCCAGAATGTTGGCAACCGCAGCCGTACAAGAAGAAAACGGTCCCTTAAAAGACTTTGAAATGAGCAATGATGATTGGTATGCTCTTAATATTGCCTCTTGGCTTCATGATTGCGGTAAAGTAACCACACCCGAATATATTGTAGATAAAGCAACCAAGCTGGAAACAATTTATAATCGCATTCATGAAATCCGTAATCGTTTTGAAATTTTAAGAAGAGACGCACATATTGAATATTTGAAAAAAAGATTAGCCAATATTGCCCCACAAGAAACATTACAAGCAGAATTTGTCAATAAAATCAGAGAATTAGAGACAGAGTTTGACTTAGTTGCTCGTTGTAATATTGGTGATACGCCTTTAACAGATAAAGATATAGAAGCTTTAGACAATATAAGCAAAAAACAATTTGTCCGCTACTTTAGCCGAGCAAAAGGTATTTCATGGGCAGAGCGAGATCATATGGAAGATATTGAATCCGCCTCACATCCGCAAATGGAAAATCTCTTACAAAATCGTCAGGACCAAATTTGGGGACAATATAATCGAGGAGAACTTTATAATCTAAAAGTTAGAAACGGAACAATTAATAAAGAGGAAAGAGAAAAAATCAATGAACATATCATCGTAACAATTGACATGCTCAAAGCACTTCCTTTCCCCAAAGAACTCTCCAATGTAGTAGAATATGCAGGAGCTCACCACGAACGCATAGACGGCAAAGGTTATCCCAATGGACTAACCGGAGATCAGATGTCCATACCGGCAAAAATTATGGCCATTGCCGACATATTTGAAGCTCTGACAGCAAATGACCGTCCTTACAAAGAACCTAAAAAATTATCTCAAGTTTTGGCAATAATGAAACATATGAAAGAAACCGGACATATTGATCCTGATTTATATGATGTATTCATCCGTGCTGGTGTTTACAAAGAATATGCCGAACAATATATAGATAAAGAACAAATTGATGATATTAATCCGGAGGATTATTTGTAATGTTACAAGTTTATCCCATTCTCTGCCGAGCTGGCATAATGGACAATTATGCCTATCTGATTATTGACGAAGAAACACAGACCAGTGCCATAATTGACCCATCAGAACCAAACCCAATCATCAAAAAATGTGAAGAGCTAAAAATTAATCCCGATTATATACTCAACACTCATCACCATTTTGATCATACCGACGGAAATTTGATTTTAAAACAAAAATATGGTTGTAAGGTTGTCGGTAATATCAAAGATTCACACCGCATACCCGAATTTGACATTGGCGTAGAAAGCGGTAAAACATTCACTCTCGGCAATAGCATTGCAGAAATTATTGATGTTTCAGCACATACACAAGGTCATATTTTATGGTATTTCCCTCAAGATAAAGTTCTTTTCACGGGAGATACTCTGTTTAATTTATGCATAGGTGGATTATTTGAGGGTACGGCAGAAGAAATGTTTTCTGCATTACAAAAAATCAAAGCATTGCCAGATGACGTTGTTTTTTATCCCGGACATGAATATACCATGCATTTTGCAAGAGAAGCTTTAAGTTTACAGCCCAACTCTCCGGTTTTGATAGAATATATAAAAAGAGCTCAAGACCGCCTATCTCAAGGACTTCCCGTTGCTCCCGTTGCCTTAAAAACGGAAAAACAATGCAATCCTTATTTAAGAGCAGAAAATTTAACAGAATTGAAACACATTTTATAAACAAAAAAAATAGACAAAACACAAAAACAGTGCTATATTAAAATAAAAGCAAGATTATGATGCACGGAGAATAAAAATGGTTGATATGGATACAGCATGCTTAACAGAATATCTTAAAGATAAAAAAATGTCTTTAGATGAATTTAAAAAGCTTGATAGACAAAGTGATCAATATAAAAATTTGATTAAAGGATATGAGCCATTTTTCAATGAATGGAAAAAAAATAAGCAACAAAAAGAAGATAAAAATTCCGAAAATAAAAAAGATGACAAAGCAAAAACTTTAACCATTAATGAAATAGAAAACCAAACAGAAAATTCAAAAGAAAATAACACTCCTAACCAAGACAATTCTTGGAAAGAAAGTTTTGCTAAAGAATGGCGTATTTGGGGAACACAACAAGGCCTTGAATTCAAAGATGCATCAATTCCGACAAGAGAAAATCAGTTAAGTTTTCGTTTCTATGAAAAAGACCAAAAAGATTACGCCGCAGAAATAACCTATAGCTCACCATATAATTTGAGTATACGTGGAAGTGACGGAAAAATCCCTGACAACAAATATTTTGAAAAAGCCGTCAATATGGCCATTCAAAATGGAACCGCTATTGAATTTGGCAATATATCATCTCCGGAATTTAAAGCGAAATTATTGGCTGCATGCTACAAACAAGGCACAGCTCAAATTATTAATGCTCCGACAGCAGAAGAAATGGCAAAATGGCCGGAACACTTGAAAAAGATGGTCGCTGATGCACGCAATGCCGCAATGGCTCAACAAAAATCTAAACAAAGTCAACAACAAGAAGATAAGCCACAACCCAAAACATCAGCAGCTCAAAGTAAAATTGCCGAATTAAGAGCCAGAATTCAAGCCCGCGATGAAAAAATTGAAAAAGCAAAAATAGAAGCCAAAGCAAGCGGTAAAAGCTTAAGTGATGCAGAAATAGCTTCTCTAAGCCAAGAAGGTTTGTCTGCAGAAGAGAAAAAATTAAGAGATTTGCGTAAACAATCCAGAGAAGGCAACCAAGAAGCCACCAAAGAATTATATGCTCGTCGCGAAAAAGGCTTAACAGACGACTTCAAATATGAAAGAGTAATAAAAGAAGATGAAAAGGGTAATAAAATATATAAAGACGGAAAACCTGAATATCTGAAAAAAGAAGACGGAAGTTATGTTTACAAAGAAGATGAAAATGGCAAACCCATATTGTCAGAAGCTTATAAAACATTTTTAACAAAGTTAGGAAAGACATCAAGTCGATAAAAGAAAGCCCGCAATAAAGCGGGCTTTTTTATTATTCAGAAATCTTAGGAAAACCATTTGTTTGACGTAAACATTCACCCACAACCATCACGGCAGATACGGCAACGTTGATGGAACGCGCATTTTTGTTCATCGGTATCAACAATCTGGCATCAACCGTTTCATGCACTTCCTGTGGCACACCGGCACTTTCTCTTCCCATTAAAATAATATCATTAGGTTTGAACTCAAAATTATAATAAGGCTCGGTTGCATGGGTTGTAAGCAAAACTATGCGCCCATATTCTTCCGGATGTTCTTCACGATATTTCAAAAAATCATACCAAGAATTGTGGCGACGATACTTTACCAAATGCAAATAATCCATACCAGAGCGTTTGAGTGTATGTTCAGAAAAAACAAAACCGCAAGGTTCAATAATATCCAACTCCACGTCTAAACAAGCTCCCAAACGAAGTAAAGTTCCGGTATTTTGTGGAATATCCGGCTGAAAAAGCGCCAATCTCATATATCTTTCTCCTCTAATTTATAGGATTCAAATACAACCATGGGAAAGCAAAATCAAGCAAAAAAAAACAGGTTCCGTCATCACGACGAAACCTGCGTAATAAAAAAAATGGCAAATCATTACAATACTGGATACTCTTTCCCGAAGAGTACATCCGCAATTCGATTTATTGTTTGAGCCTCATAGAAAGGCGTACAATATTTAAAATACCCAAAACGGTTGCGAACCGCATTTTTTATTGTACCGACTTTGTTGGCAAAAGCCATCTCTTCACGGAGATATTGGTCTTTTTCCAATTTTGTCGCTTTTGCCTCATCAATGGGCTTCGGCATTAACTCTGAACAAAGCTGTTCATTTGGTTGATACTCACGCCCAAATCTGTCTGCTATAAATTTTTGCAGACGCTCAACAAATATTTCACGACCTGTATTGTGTTTTTTGATAATACCTGACCATTCATGGACATAGTCCTCAATGGTCATTAAATTAGGCACAAAAGCAGTCCTTATCTTTAATGCTTCGCTGATATACATCCACAACAGCATCGCATTTTTTTGATAGACAACTGTATCTTCCTCAATTCCGGTCCGTATACCAGAGATATCAGAAAATTTGTCACTTACTAAATCAAAAAGCCATTCTTGTTCTTCGAATATTCCCATAATAAATAATTTTTAAATGTTTAACAAAAATAATAGTTTCTTTACGACTCCGTATAACACAGAAATTTTCTATTGTCAAATTTTTGTCAAAAAAAATATTTATAAAGAACATTGCAAAACAAAAAATTTGGAGACGGCCGCAAAAGAAAGCACCTTAAATGTGCTTTCTTTAAGGAGACGCAATGAGACTTGGCTTTGGCAGAATGCGACAGCTTTCACAGCAAAGCCTTAGTCGGAATTGGAGAAATAGAGTAGTGTTAGGAGCGAGAAAAATCCTAGTGTACAAAGAGGTACATGGATTTTTCGAGACGACGCTAAACTGCTCTAGTTCTCCATTATACAAATTTTTTACAGTTGACCGGTTTTCAGCAGATTAAAATACTTGTAAACCGATCCACCTTCAATATCCCAACTAAAATCTTTGCGCATGGCGGCAGCTTGCATACGTTTGATTTTTTCAGGTTTATAAAAGAATGTATTGATGGCATGATTTAAGGTTTCAGTATAGGCATTTTTATTATTTTTAACCCGACGCGCCGTGATATTGTTTCCATAAACATGTTGTCTCTTAGCAAAAAAGACTTCCGTTCTAAAACCATCAACGCCTTCTTCAATGGTATCGACCAAACCACCTGTTGATGTTGCCACCGGCAATGCGCCTTTAGCCATTGCTTCCATTTGAGTCAAACCACAAGGTTCAAAACGAGAAGGCATCATATAAAAATCAGCCGCCAGTTGGATAGCATAAGCAAACTCATCTTTATATCCACGGAAAACGAAAATGCGTTTAGCGGCAATCGGACTAACTTTAGCCACTTCATCTTTGAGTTTTTCTAAAAGTTGTTTGAAGTAGTCTTTATCACCGGCACCACCTAACACAAAAATCGGATATTCGCGATAAGTATGATTTTCCAAAACATTCAAAATAGCTTTAGCCGCAATATCATAACCTTTTTGTTCGACCAAACGGCTAGTCATACAAAAGACCGGAGTTTTGGCCACATCTTGCACTGATTTTTCAATATCGGCAAATTTATAAATATCAATAAGCGGTATAACTTCGTCTTTATAAGCTTTATCTTTGGCAATTTTAGAAATAAGCTTTATAAACTCTGTTTTATTATGCAGCTTAACATCTAAATGTTCTGCATCAAAATATTTAAAATCGGTTGTTTTGAAATAAGCATTAATGGCATCTATTTTATCTTTAAGAGGTGCAATCAGTTTTTTATCATAGCCATTAACAATACCATAAAAATTACGATGGTCTTTTCTTATTTTTAACACATCGCGAAAATCCAAACCGAGCTCCAGTTCCTTAGAAACTTCTTCCATATAGTTCTTTGAAACGGTCACAATTCTATCTGCAGCAAAAACATTACATGCTGCTTGATTATAACAATCAGAAATGACCAAACTGTTTACAGCCCGAGGATTACTATTCTTAACAGTTTTTGCATTTTTAAAAACCGTCATGGCCAAATCTTCATACAAGGAATTAAGAATTTTTGATGTATTATCATAATCCCAACCTTGATATCCAAAATGGTGTGCAATATGAATAATCGGAATATTTTTAAGTTGGCGCGCAATTTTTTCATCCAAAGCACCAATTTCAACTTGAGCCAAAGTAAAATACTTCGTCAAACCTGCCAAAGCACCCACGTGCCAATCGTTTGCCAAAATAACATTCGGCAATGAAATTTCGCGACAGTTTTTACAAGCAATTGTTTCCAAGAGCTCATACACAGCTTTAGAAAAGAAAGCAAAGCGCTCAACTTCATTAACATTAAATTCGTTTAAGACATAGCAACCATCTTGTGCCGAAACATTTTTCGGACTTGGATTAATGGAAAAGAAACGGTCGCTTTCTAAAAAGATATAATTAGTATTATCATATTTTGCGGTATAAACATTAACGGCAAATCGGTTCAAGACGGCACGGTTGCCAAAGAAAGGAACATGAATGGTCTTAATTTTTTTAACCTTAATGCTTTTGCCTTCAGCTCCCAAATAGATATCACCGTTTAGCTCAGCCTTTTTCTTACCGGTATTTCCCAAATACATCGGAGTTACAACCGTACAATAATGTCCTTGGGCACCAAAAGTTTTGTTAAAAGCTTCCGGCAATTCGGAAGCAATCATACCCAAACCGCCCCATTTCATAAAAGTACCGGTTTCAGCAGATACCATCCACGTATTAATTTTATCAATTTCTGGCCAAGAAAAACGTCCCAAACACTGGCTACGAGAAATATTCTGAATTTCTTTTAAATGAGGATTATTACAGACAGAATAGATAATTGAAAATTTTTTCTTTTTATTAAAATCTTTCTCTAAAAATTTACACTGCGCATCAGAACCTGAGATGGCAACATTATTATTCATGACTTAACCCTTCTGCCTTTAATAATTAATTAAGCTCAAATTTATTTGATAATTGAGGTTAGACACTTGACTTGTGCGCCAATTATCACTAGATATCTAAATATAAAATCTATAAGATGATTTGTAAAGAGGAATCGCATGACAAAAGATAAAAATAACCAAGAAAAATCAGCCGAAAACACAACATTTGATGTTAATGATGTTCCCAGCGAAAATGAAGCTGATTTGAGTGAAGAAGAAATGGCTGCCGAAAATGCCGAAGCAGGTGATTTTTCACAAATTGAAAAAGACAATATAGAAAGTTTGCGTCTTGAAAATGCTCACCTCAAAGATGAATATTTAAGAGCATTGGCTGAAAGTGAAAACACCAAAAAACGTTGCGCTCAAGAAATTGAAAAAAACAACAAATACGCTATTTCCTCTTTTGCCAAAAACTTACTGACCGTTGCAGATAACTTGCATCGTGCTATTGAGGCAGCAAACCAAAATGCCGAAAACTGCCAAGATTTGCTCAAAGGGGTAGAAATGACCGAAGCCGAGTTGATGAAAGTATTTAACAAACACGGCATTACCAAAATGGAAGTTTTGGACAAACATTTTGACCCCAATTTTCATCAAGTTATTCAAGAAGTTGAAGACAAAAGTAAACCCAATGGCACTGTCATTGCCGAACTGCAAACCGGCTATATGATAAACGACCGCATTTTGCGTGAAGCCATGGTTGTGGTTTCTAAAGGTGGGGAATAAAGTTCTTAAAAAACATACATACCAAAACTGCCGATTTTTTTATCAATCGGCAGCACTTTTTGTTGATAATTTGGTAGGTATAGTCTTACAAGACCTCACGACGACCAACATGGTCAGCTGCCGAGATAACCCCCTCTTCTTCCATACGCTCAATCAAAGATGCGGCACGGTTATAACCAATGCGCAGTTTACGTTGAATGTAAGAAGTTGAAGCTTTTTTATCATTGCGGACAATTTCCACGGCTTGCATATACAAGTCTTCATCGCCTCCGTCACCACCACCCATACCGGTTTTATCAAACACTGCCACGCCCGATGAGCCTTTTTCATTAAGCTCACCTTCAGTCACACCTTCAACATATTCTGGCTCTTTTTGTGATTTTAAGAATTCGACCACTTTTTCAACTTCGCTGTCTTTAACAAAGCTACCATGAACACGCAAAGGTCTTTGACCAGCAGGCATATAGAGCATATCGCCCATACCAAGGAGCTGTTCAGCACCCTGCTCACCTAAAATGGTGCGGCTATCTATTTTGGAGGTAACTTGAAAACTGATACGGGTTGGGAAGTTTGCCTTAATGGTACCGGTGATAACATCAACAGATGGACGTTGGGTTGACATAATCAGGTGCAAACCGGCAGCACGAGCCATTTGCGCCAAACGCTGAATTGCAGCTTCTACTTCCTTACCGGCAACCAGCATCAAATCTGCCATTTCATCAACAACAATCACGATGTAGGGCAATGGTGTTAGGTCTAAATCTTGCTCTTCATAAATCGGTTGTCCGGTTTCTTTATCAAATCCGGTTTGCACGGTTCGTGTAACCTTTTCGCCACTGGCACGTAGTTCTTTAAGTTTTTGGTTATAGCCGACAATATTGCGCACATTAAGCTTAGCCATAGCGCGATATCTGTCTTCCATTTCTCGAACAGCCCATTTCAGACCGATAACCGCTTTAGCCGGATCGGTAATCACCGGCGTAAGCAAATGAGGAATGCCGTTATACATGGAGAACTCAAGCATTTTCGGGTCAATCATGATGAGTTTGCATTCATCAGGGCGCATTCTGTAAAGAAGCGACAAAATCATAGAGTTCACCCCGACAGATTTACCGGAACCGGTCGTACCGGCAACCAACAAGTGCGGCATTTTAGATAAATCGGCATAAACATTTCGACCACCGATATCTTTACCCAAAACCACATTCAGAATATTTTTTGATTCTTCAAAAGCTTTATCTTCCAAAAGCTCTCTGAGCCATACGGTTTCGCGTTTAGCATTCGGCATTTCGATACCGATAGTGTTCGACCCCGGAACTACGGCAATACGAACAGAGACAACCGACATTGAACGAGCAATATCATCTGCCAAACCAATAACTCGTGCAGTTTTAGTACCAGGAGCCGGCTCTAACTCATACAAAGTAACCACCGGACCGGGGCGTACTTTAACAATTTTGCCATTAACACCAAATTCTTGCAAAACATTTTCCAAATCTCTGGCAATAGCTTCCAGTTCTTTTTCATTAACTTGTCCGGCATTTTTGTCCTTAACCATAGAAAGCAAGTTAACACTTGGTTTTTGATAACCATCATCAACATCTTTGCTTTTAGCAACAGACATTTTTGTTGCCATTTTTTCAGCAACAGGAGAACTATCGGAAAGTTTAGGCTCTTTACGTTCTTTAGTTTTTTTAGGCTTAACCACGCGTTGCTCATCGTCAGCATGTTTAAAAATATGACCAAAACTAAATATTCCTTGGCAACAACGCTTTAATAATTGGCAAACCTTCAAACCAAAAGCATAAGCTTTTCTAAACCATGCAAACCAATTTTTATATGTAATACCAACGGCAAAATCAAAGGCCAAAAATCCTAAGGCAAATAAAATAAAAGCAAAAATATATTTTCCGTAAGCATAAACATAGATTGAATTAAACAAAGACAACAAATGCCGAGCAAAAAAAACACCTACATTTCCGCCAATTTTTCCCAATCCCCAAGTTTGCGGAATTAAACTAAATAAAACAGAAAAACAAAAAACGCCAAAGCCAAACGCAAAAATTCGGCTATAAGGATTAATAACTTCTCTAAGACGTAAGAGATGATAGCCCCATACCAGAGGAGCAATCAAGAACAACGGCAAAGCATATCCAAACCACGATAAAACAAAATCCGCAGAAACCGCACCAAAGCCACCTAAGACATTATGAATTTCTGCAGATGCCGTATTATATGAAGAATCATGAGGATTAAAAAAGAAAATGCTAACCAACATAAAAATAGAAGTCAGCATCAACATCGCTCCCAGAATTCTAATTCCGAGTTTTGCAGCAAAACTTTTTTCTTTTTTCTTTTTCTTAGCCATAGATTAAATCGCCTAAAATTAATATATTACAAGAAGAATACAAGCAATTTACCAAAATATTCTTAAATTATTCAAAAGAACTATAATCGGGATTATGAGCGCTTTGCATATATTTAGGATCCGTTTGTTTAATCATGATAGCGCGTTTAATTTTAGCAATATTTGCTTCTTTTTCATCTTGTTTATAAGGCTCGGAGTGGTTATTCCAAACCGTTGTCGGCCAATCAGGATCGCCTTCCTTACGACAAACAATATGAACATGAAGTTGCGGACACAAATTACCGATAGCGGCAACATTCGTTTGATCATGTGGGAAATTTTCTGCCATAACTTCTTCACACAAATCAATCTCACGCATGAGCTGAAGTCTGTCTTCCATACAAAGACCAAGCATATTTTTAACATTATTAACCTTTGGAACCAAAATAATCCAAGGATAAAAGGCATTATCTTCAAACAACACTTTACAAAGTTTCAAATCTATAACATGGGCTTTTTTAGCCAAAGCCGGAACAAGTTCAAACATCTTAACTCCTCACATTCAACTTGTTTTATAATTAATATAAAGCGTTATAATACCAATTGATTAATATGTAATTAATATAAAATGATGATTCAAGTTCATAAAAGTCTTTAAATGCTTGACTTTTTAAGCATATCAGATAATGCTTTTCCTTGATATTAATAATAAGGAAAACTATGAATGACTAGAGCTTTCGTATTTCCCGGACAAGGTTCACAATTTGTCGGCATGGGAAAAGAACTGGCTGAAAATTTCAAATCAGCCAAAGAAGTTTTCGAAGAAGTCAATGAAGCATTAAATCAAGACTTATTCAAAATTATGGTAGAAGGTCCGGAAGCGGACTTAACAATGACAAGCAACGCGCAACCGGCATTAATGGCAAACTCAATGGCTATTGTCCGCGTTCTTGAAAAAGAATTCGGCATCAACCTTAAAGACAAAGCCTCTTTTGTTGCTGGACACTCTTTAGGTGAATATTCAGCAGCATGTGCTGCCGGTGTTTTCTCTTTAACAGATACAGCAAAATTATTGCGCACTCGTGGTGATGCTATGCAAAAAGCTGTTCCCTTGGGAGTTGGCGGCATGGCTGCGGTTATCGGTTTAAGTGCAGAAAAAGTACACGAATTGGCTGATGCTTGCGCCGATGAAAATAATGTATGCGTATGTGCCAATGACAACTCAGACGGACAAATCGTCATTTCCGGACATATGGGAGCCATTGATAAGGCTGTTGAAATTGCCGGTCCTGAATTTGGAGCCAAACGTTGCTTAAAACTTCCCGTAAGTGCGCCTTTCCACAGCCCGTTGATGAAACCTGCTGCCGAAGTAATGGCCAAAGCTTTACACGAAGTTGAAGCTCATGATGCCAACATTCCGTTAATTGCCAATGTTTTGGCTTCTGCAATCAGTAAAAAAGAAGAAATCATTCAACACTTAATCGAACAAGTAACAGGTTCTGTTCGCTGGAGAGAAAGTGTTGCCTATATGAAAAATAACGGTGTTACCGATGTTGTAGAACTCGGCGCCGGTAAGGTTTTGTCTGGTCTTGTAAAAAGATGCGACAAAGAAATTAATGCAATTTCGGTTGGAACCGCAGCTGAAATTGAAGAATTGGCTAAAAGTTTAATTTAATAAGGAAAACAGACATGTTCGAATTACATGATAAAGTAGCTTTGATTACCGGTGCTGCCGGTGGTTTAGGCGATAAAATTGCCCGCACTTTGCACAAACAAGGCGCAACTTTAGCTTTGACCGATATGCGTGAAGAACCCATGCTCAAACTCAAAGAAGAATTGGGTGACCGCGTAGAAGTTTTCACAGCTAATTTAACCAATGCTGATGATGTTAAAAATTTGGTTGCTAAAGTTGAAGAAAAATTGGGTCGCATTGACATTTTGGTAAACAATGCCGGCTTGACCAGAGATAACTTGTTCATGCGCATGAGTGATGAAGATTGGCAATTGGTTTTGGATGTTAACCTTTCTGCTGGTTTCAAATTGGCAAAAGCAGCTGTTCGCGGTATGATGAAACGTCGTTTTGGCCGCATCATTGGTATTGCTTCTGTTGTTGGTGTAACCGGAAACGCCGGTCAAGCAAACTACTCTGCTTCCAAAGCAGGTATGATTGCCATGAACAAATGCTTGGCTCAAGAAGTTGGTTCTCGCGGCATTACCGTAAACTCAATTGCTCCGGGCTTCATTCGTACCCCGATGACCGATGTTTTGCCAGACGATGTTAAAGCCGCTTTGCTCGCCAAAATTCCTGAAGGCAAACTTGGTGAAGCTCAAGATATTGCTAACGTTGTTGCTTTCTTAGCCTCTGATGAAGCTCAATACATCACCGGTCAAACCATCAACATCAACGGTGGTATGGCTATGATTTAAGGTTTCAAACCTTATACAAGCAAAAAGCACTTGTTCGTTTAAGAACAAGTGCTTTTTTTTAAGACAAAGAAAAAAATAATTCTTTATTAGAACCAATCCACGCAGTTAATTTCTTCTCTTCACCATTTTCAATGATTTTTGCTTGAAAATTATCTGCATCTATCTGTTTGCAAGATGTACAAACAAAAATTTTGTCCTGACAAACCAACAAATGTTTAGCCGGTTCAAAAGAAGGCAAATGAATAAGAGCCAAAAAACCATTAACTCTATCACCAAACACAGAAGAAACAAAATTTCCATCCATAAAAATCTGCTTCCAAGAAAAATCTTTTCTTTTAAACAACCAAACATGTTCATCTTCATCAGCAATCAAAATAAAATCATTTGAAGAGGCAATCATTTCAGAAGATTCCGTAAGTTTGGTAAACATTTTGAAGCGATCTTCACTAGGGTCGTATACACGCCAAATTTTGCTGCCGTTCACGCAAATGGTCTGAAAAGAACTAACATTTTGTATTTCCATAATCAAAAAAAATTAAATAATTCAACATAAGATTAAAAAATATGTTGCCTAGTATATGAATAAAAAAACTCCTTGTCAAAAAATATCTGCGTTAAAAAAGAAACAATCTTCTTCTAAAATAAAACCACTATCTTCTTGCTGTTTGGCAAATTCTGGTTTGAGGATTCCCCCCTTAGAAATATAGAATTTTTTAGCTTTTCCATTGTTTTTGAGCGCAAACAAATAAAAATCTGCCTTTATTTCACAAGCAAAAGCTTTCAAAAGAGCTGAACCAAAACCATGTTTTTGCTCTTTTTCATCAACATATAAGGCATACAACTCAAACTGCCGAGAGATTCGTTCATCTGTACCGATTCCACCCCAAGCAAAGCCGGTAACGATTCCCTCATCGTTTTCTGCAAGTAAAACAATGTGATTTTTATTTTTTAAACGATTCTCCCAGCGTAAAACTCTTTCTTGTGAAAAAGCTCTTTTTTCTAAAATTTTTTGTGGAATTAGATTCGCATAGGCTGTTTGCCACGTATCACTATGAATTTTAGCTAAAGAAAAAGCATCAAAAACCTCTGCATAACGTATTTTCATTCTTGATTCCTCAAAAAAAGATTGATTCATTTAGAAATAAAGGTATGTTACTATCCATGTATGCATAAAATGGTATAAAAAGAATAAATAAAACCGCGGTATGAAAAAACTAAACCGATACATAATCAGACAAATATTTGTGGGCTTTTTATTAGTAACTTTTTCATTAATGTCCATTATTTGGCTGACCCAATCATTACGCTTTGTTGATTTAATAACCAACAACGGCATTCCTGTGAGTATATTCGCAGAATTAACATCATTATTAATGCCGCGTATTTTCTCAATTCTGGCACCGGTTGCCGTGTTTGCCGCAGTTTTATTTGTATATAATCGCATGCTTTCTGATAGAGAACTGGTAGTTATGAAATCTGCCGGCATTAGCCCGATGCAATGTGCCGTACCGGCCATAATTTTCGGTTTAATTATGTCCTTTTTCAACATATTTATATATAATTTTGGCATACCTTGGGCCGAAAAAGAATTTAATGAATTGCAATGGAAAATAAAAAATGATGTCTCTCATCTCATGCTAAGAGAAGGAGAATTTACGCGTTTGCAAAATGGTTTAACCGTTTTCATCACAACACATGAAAAAGACGGCTCTATCACAGGAATCATGGTTAATGACGAAAGAGATCCGTTAAGCAAAGTCACAATTTCAGCAGAAAAAGGACGCGTTGTTTATACGGAAAAAGGTCCCAAAATCATTATGGTCAACGGAGCCAGACAAGAAATAGACAACAAAGACAAACAATTTACCTCTGTTTCTTTTGAACGTTACTCAGTTGACTTTGGAATGAAAGAAAGCTCTCGCAAAAAAGAAGCCGGCGTTAGAGAAAGAAACTTAAAAGAACTTTTAAATGCGCGAAATAACCCTAAATTAGATGAAAAAGAAGCAAATCGTTTTTTTGTTGAAGGCAATCGCCGCCTTTTAAATCCATTTTTTAATTTGCTTTTTGCCATTTTAGCCTGCACCGGTCTACTTTGCGGAAATTTCAACCGCCGTGGTCAAACAAAAATTATCTCCATTTCCATCACAATAATGATTTCCATTCTTGCCTTGGATTTATCTTTAACCAATATTGCCGTAAATAATATATCATTATTATCGCTTATTTATACCAATTTATTCTTACCGCTAATAGCATGCATATACTTACTTCTCTATTACAATCCGGCCATGCTAAGAAGAAAAAAACAAATTCCCGACGAGGTTTTAAATCATGAATAAAACTTTATCAGGAATATATATTTTTCTTCCGTCTTTTCTGCTTTTTGCAACCCAGACAACAGCAGAAGAAGTTATCTATAACACAACAGACGCCGGTGTTGTATTAAACGATTCGGACTTAGAAACGCTGCCTAAAGCCACAATAGAACCATTAAATATAGCCAGCGCAGCCAATATTGTTTCTCCAAAAGTAGTAGAAGAAGAGCAAGATATATATTTCAGTGCTAATGAAATGCAAAATGACCAACGTTTGCAAACCATTACGGCCATTGGTGATGTCAATATTGTCAGAGACAATCTCACCGTAAAAGCAGACAAAGTCATATATAACCAAAAAGATGATATTGTAACGGCGGTAGGCAATGTTGTTTTGCTAAATGAAGATGGTACGGTTGTTTTTTCTGATTATGTTGTCTTGTCAGACAAAATGCAAGAAGGAGAAATGGACAACATCAAAATCATCATGAAAGACAAAAGTCAAGTTGCCGCAACCAAAGTCACAAAATTTGCCAATGACGATAAAGAAATGGAAAATGCGGTATATTCTCCTTGTGATGTTTGTACCGGCAAAGACCCTTTATGGCAATTAAAAGCCAAAAAAATCATTCATGATGCAGAAAATAAAAACGTTTATTACAACCATGCTTTTCTTGAAGTAAAAGGATTACCTGTATTCTATACTCCTTTCTTATCACATCCGGATCCAAGTGTAAAAAGACGTTCAGGCTTTTTAATTCCCAACATAGCAAGTAGTTCATATTTGGGAGCAGCGATTCAACCTAAATATTTTTGGAGCATATCCGATCATGAAGATTTGTTCTTAGACCCAATTTTTTCAACCGATAAAGGAGTAATTTTAAGCGGAAAATACAACAAATATCTTTATCGCGGAGAGTTGAGCGCAGAAGGCAGCTTTATGAAAGATGATGATAAAGATGAAACCAGAGGTAATATTTTTGCCAAAGGTCGCTATGAAGTCAATGACTATTGGGTTGCTGATATGGATATCAACTATGCTTCAGACCGAACATATTTGAAAGATATGTCTTTAGATAAGCAAGATGATGCATGGCTCACCTCCAGTTTAAAAATGCAAGGTTTTGATAACAGAAACTACGCATCTATCGAAAGCTATTATTATCAACTTTTAAGTTATGATATGAAAGAATATGATGAACCAATAGTCTTGCCTTTAATGAACTATGAAAACATCAGTGATGTCGGCCCATACGGAGCATATAGCAAAACTAACTTAAACTTTGCTTCCATATACAGAGAAGAAGAAACCAATACTCAGCGTTTTTCCATGATTAATTCATGGGTTTTGCCATATACATCTCCTTATGGCGAAAAATATCGTATGATGGCATCTGTTAAGTCAGACTTATATTACGTTGATAATTATCTCAATCCCGAAGGAGAAGAATTTACGGGTGGTGTTGCAAGAATCTTTCCGCAATTGGGTTTGGAATGGAAGCTACCTTTCATAAGAGCTACCGAAACATCTCGTCAAATATTAGAACCGACAATTGTTGGTGTTTTAGCTCCTAATGACAGTAACAAAACAAACAAAATTCCAAATGAAGATAGCCAAGACTTTGAATTAGACGATTCTAACGTACTGGATATAAACCGCTATGCCGGTTACGACCGCAATGACACCGGCAGCCGTATCAGCTATGGTATTAACTGGAACTCATACGGAGATACCTTTGGTAGAACTAATGCTTTTCTGGCACAAAGCTATTATTTTGATAAGCATGAATCCATCAACAATACAAGTTCTTATGATTTTAGCGAAAAAGAAGACCACTTAAGTGACTACGTTGGTCGTATATATGCCAGCCCGACAGATTATTTTGATTTAAATTATCGTTTTAGAGTAGATAAAGATGATTTAGAATTAACTTATAGCGAACTTTCCACCAAAATAGGTCCGCAAATCTTGAATGCCTACATTTCATATATATATTTACAAGACAATAAAAATTCTTCATTAATAGAAAATAGTGAAAGAAAAGAATTATACACGGCATTAAGAAGCAAATTAACCAAAGATTGGAGCATAAGCATATTCAACAGACAAGACTTAACGGACAACGGTGGTTCTCTTGAATATGGTGGTGATTTAATTTATGAAGACGAATGTACGGCTCTTATCTTTTATATGAGAAGAGACAATTCAAGTGATCCTGACTATGAAGGAGACTTTGAATTTGGCGTCAACTTCCTATTAAAAACACTTGGTGGCACAAGTAAATAATAGAGAAAGGAGAAAAAAAATGAAAAAACTTTTTGGTTTATTGACTATAAGTTTGTTTTTGAGCAGCAACCCAGTTCAAGCTCAAAATTCTGTTAAAATAGCCGCTTTAGTCAACGGAGAAATTATATCCAATCAAGACGTTCAAAACCGTATCAATTCATTTTTGATGACTTCTCAAATTCCCTTAAATGCCCAAACAAAAGGCATGATAGTTCAAAAAGTACTCCACTCTGCCATTGATGAAAAAATAAAAATCCAAGCAGCAGAAAAAGATGGAATAAAAATAACTGACAAAGATATAGACGCCGCAATCGCAAATTTTGAAAAAAACAATAAAATAGCCAAAGGAGAATTAAAAAATATTCTCAAAGAAGCCAAAGTTTCAGAAAAAAGCTTCCGAGAACAAATGAAAGCAGATTTAGCTTGGGTTCGTTTTTTAAGAAATAAATTGCGTATGGAAGGAAACATCACTCAAAGCGAAATCGAACAAGCTTTAATTGAAGCTAAAGAAGATTTAAACACACCTAAATATCAAATTTCTGAAATTTTTGTAAAAAAAGCCAAAGCCAAAGACATTCAAGATTTAGTAGAAAATTTAAGAAAAGACCCTCGCTTTGAACTTTATGCCATGAAATTTTCAGATAGCCCGAGTGCAGCCAAAGGCGGAAATTTAGGGTGGGTCAACCAAGGAAAACTACCAGAAAAATTGGAAGAAGTCATTTTAGGAATGAAAGAAGGCGAAATAAGTGATGCCATTCTCTTAAATGATGGCTATTACATCATTCGTCTCAATCAAAAATTTAACCCCAAAAAGGATAAACCAACCATACCCAATGAAGAAGAAATCAAAAATTATTTAACTAACCAAAAAATGGAAACTTTAGCTCAAAAATATTTGCAAGATCTGAGACAACAAGCCGTTATTGAAATAAGAAATTAAGATGAGTGATATTGCACAAAAAATAGACGAGCTTCCAAGTTTAAGAGAAACCGTAGAAATTCATGGTCTCATGGCCAAAAAAGCTTTAGGTCAGAATTTTTTACTGGATAGAAACATTACCGATAAAATAATCAACACTTCTCTGATAAAGCAAAACAAGCCAGATTTTAGCGGAGAATATGTTTTTGAAGTTGGCCCCGGGCCGGGAGGGCTAACGCGTTCAGTATTGCGCCACAACCCCAAAAAACTAACCGTAATAGAGATGGACGAGCGTTGCATAGAAATTATGCAAGAAATCAGAGAAAAAGTTGGAGAAGATAAGCTTGAAATCATCAATGGCGATGCCTTAAAGCAAGATTTTTCTCATTTTGAGGGTTGTCCTAAAAACATCGTCAGCAACCTACCTTATAACATCTCTGTACCTTTGCTGATTGGCTGGCTAAAACGAATTGAAAACTTTGATAGTTTAACATTGATGTTTCAAAAAGAAGTGGCAGATAGAATTTGCGCCCCAACAAAATGCAAAGATTATGGTCGAATTTCCATTCTTTCTCAGCTTTTATGCAAAATCGAACGCTTATTTGATATCAACCCGAACTGCTTTGTTCCTGCCCCCAAAATCTGGTCAACCGTAGTTTTGTTCCGTCCCCTTCATGCCAATATCAGTAATGAACTTTTAGAAAAGGTGGAAAAATTAACCACACAAGCCTTCAGCCAACGTCGTAAGATGATTCGCCAAAGCTTAAAATCGGTAAAAGGTTTAGAAGAAAAATGCTCAGCAATTGGCTTAAACTTAACCATGCGGGCAGAAGAAATCACCCCTGAACAATATTTAGAATTAGCTAAATTACTTTAAACGGCTTAGTGGATGTAAACGCTTAACCATATCAATTAACTTTTCTGAAGTAATATGAGTATAAATCTCGGTTGTAGATATATCTTCATGACCGAGCATTTTTTGCACACTGCGCAAATCGGCATCATGATTAAGCAAGCGCGTAGCAAAAGTATGACGTAAAACGTGCGGAGAAAGTTTTTGAGGAGAGATACCAGCTTCTGCGGCAAGCTCTTTTAAGGCCATAAAAAAAGCCTCTCTGGTCATATGTCCCGAAGATGATGTAAGAGAAGGAAAAAGCCAAATAGATTTTCTGCCACCACGAATAAAATTATCACGATAAGTAGAATAGTCCAACACCGCTTCAATGGCTTCATCAGAAATGGGAATAAGCCGTTCTTTGCTACCCTTACCTTTAACAAGAATTTCTTTTTTATCAAAATTGATGCAATTTTCAGGTAATCCAACTAGCTCGGAAACACGCAAACCACAAGCCGACATTAAAATAAGCATTACGGCAAGACGTCTGGCATGGATTCCTTCTTTGGAAAGAGCTGTATTAATTAAAGATTTAAGCTCATTTTCACTCAAAAATTTAGGAAGCGATTTTTCTTGCTTAGGAGCCAAGAGATAGGCCGTTGGATTCTCTTTAATTTCCTTTTCCGAAAAAAGAAATTTGAAAAATTCTTTTAAAGCCGAGATTTTGCGAGCAATACTTTTGGGAGCATAATTCATTCTGCTGAGAGTTTGCACATACTGATACACATCATTATCCGTAACCTTTGCCATATCAGAAACAGCAACAATCGTCAAAAACTGTTCTAAATCACGCTGATAATTTTCTACCGTATTTTGAGAGGCACCACGTTCAGCCACCATCATAGATAAAAAACTTTCCAGCAAAGCTCCCGCAGACATGATTATTTATTGTTCAAAAAAGAATTTTCAAGAGGTTGTTCAACATGTTCAATCTTAACCGGAATTTCCGTAGAAATAACAAAAAGAACAGCCAAAACAACAATTAATCCCAAAATATAAAAGATAGCCTTTGATTTTTTTTGACGCATGATATATAAACCTTAATTAAATTAAAACTGTTTATATAACAGTTAGCACAAAATCTATGAAAGAAAAATGAAAAAATAACAATGATAAAAAAAATAAATAAAATAATTTTACTCGTCGGATTAATGGGAAGTGGAAAAACCAGCGTAGGCAAGAGGTTAGCCAAGAAATTAAATCTCCCCTTTATAGATGGTGATACAGAAGTGGAAAAAGCAGCCGGTCTGTCTTTGATGGACTTATTAAAATGCTTTGGTGAAACCGAATTTCGAGCCGGAGAGATGCGCGTAATGAAACGCTTATTGCAGGGAGCACCATGTGTTTTAGCCTCAGGTGGTGGTTCTTTTGTTGCCGAACAAACAAGAGCTTTAGCCAAAGAACATGCCTTAACCATCTGGCTCAAAGCAGATATAGATGTTTTGTATCACCGCACAGCAGGAAGAAAACACCGTCCGTTTTTAATCGGTAGTGATGACCAGCTAAAAAGCAAACTGGAAAAATATATCGGCGATGAATATCCCTACTATTCTGAAGCAAATATTGTAGTTGAAACCAAAGAAGAACCGGTAGACATCACCGTCAACCGTGTAATTGACGCCATTAATCAATATCTGGAAGAAAACAAGGAATAAACGGATATTCGCCTCTAAATTACTTAGTTACCTATTATACAAATTTTTTAGAAAAGTTTGGAGAACGAGGAATATAATAAGAAACCAGAAAAAAATTTGAGGGAGTGTACAAAGAGGTACATGACCGAAAATTTTATTCGCAGTTTCTGTATTAGATTCCCGTTATACAAACTTTTCCCTAGCGGGCGGATATTAAGGACATCGACGATATCGTATCCCCCATACCCACGAGTGTTACCGGTTTTTCAATCAAAATGGTCGGTAGCGCAATCACATCAAATCCGTCAAAGGTTGAAATACCTGTTTCAAGCAAAGAAGCATCTCCGATATAAGCCGCCAAATCTTGAAGCTCTTTAAGGCCGACATCAGAAACTTCACGACCTTGCGCCCAAAGCAAGTTTTCTTTTTGGTTCACACTACCCGTACCGGCTTTTCCGGCGGCAATTGTAGCCGCAGTCATCATACCACGTAGATTTGCTTCCGGAGAAACAAAAGTATTTTTATCTTGCAAAGTGATATAAAGACCAAACATATGGAGCTGGATTCTCGGGGCTTTGAGAGCCTTTTTAATAGCCACCAGCGCTTTGAACATATTTTGGCTATGCGTATCTTTCTCGCAAGCTTCTGCTAATTTTTCCTGTCCGATAATTTCCAAAATATCAATAGCTTCACGTTCGTTAATACCAATTGAATCAACTTTCGGAGCAATTTTTTCAATAATGGCTTTGCGTACGGCTAAATCTTGGGTGGAGGCAATTTCCAAATGCACAATGGTACCATTATCTTTCCAAGCTTTGAGCATTGGTAAAACACTATGTGTAAGCGCCACACCGTCATTATTTTCGGTCAAAGCATGGAAACCGGATAAAATCATATAGTTAAGTTTGTTTTTCTCAGCTGCTTTTACAAAATTTTCATCCATTACCAAATGCAGATTCAATGGGTCATATGTGGCAATAAAACGGTTTGCTTTCGGGCAAACAAAAGTTTCGCCATCTAGCTCTACTTTATCCCCTTTATCAAACTCAATAATCCAGTGAATAAGCGGAATATCGGTTTTACGGTCAATTTGATAAGCAGGCTTTTCATTACCTTTTTCATCAAAAGAAAGCAAGTTATCAAGAGCCAAAAATTGTTGAGCCTGTAATTCCGGCAAAGAATTGGCATGAGCATAAACTTTTTTCACACCGGCAACAGCTAAAATATTAGCCACGATTCCGCCTTGTCCGCCCATTTGCAAACGATCATAACCTAAATTTTTGACCATCCAGTCATAAACGAGCTTATCTTCGGTCAACCACTCTTCGGCAATGCCTTTAGTAAAGCATTTAAAAATGCCTTTAATCACATCTTGCGGAGAAGAAAGTTTGGTTTCTTTAATATCTTGAAGTTGTTTTAATGACAGATTTTGCTTTTTTGCCAGTTCAACTATTTTTTTACCACTGATTTTTAACACCGCATCCACATTGGTATTAAAAGCCGTAGCCGCAGCTTTAACATCTTGAACGGCATTCAAAGTTTGAGGAACTACCTTATATTTTTCAAGCCAAGAAGCTTTAGCTTTAGCAAAATCTGTCATATCAACAACCTCCGTTAATCATCATCTTCTTCTTTATCAAGAGTTGGGATTTGTTCCGCAATATCCTGAGGAACTTCTGCAAATTTGGCATTATCATTTTTTTCAACGTACAAATGCCATTTTTTAGTACCAAAAGAACCACATTTGTCACAAACAGCTTCCCATTTATCAGAAACATGTCCGCAATCTTCACAAACCCAACCGGAATCTTCATCACAAGATTTCATACGTTGTTTCCATTCAGCCGCAGCTTTTTTATCTTTGTTTGCTTTTTCTTCATATGTGGCTAAGAGAGAGCAAATTTTCTTTGTACAAGGATTATTGATGATAAACATATCTATTTCGGTTTTAGCCTTATTCCACAATCCGGCTTTTACGGCGAGTTCTGCAATCAAACGATTATTCAAAGACGGACGCAAGCTATTCATATTCGCCCAAGCTTCAATGCGTTTGATTTGGTCTAAGATATCATCTTCAGGCCAGAGGTTCATATATTCATAAGCCAACGCATCAACCGGATTTCTCTTCCAAGCCTGAGTTAAAATATTGGCAGCTTTTCTAACCTGATTATCATGTTCTTTATAGTAACGAGCCAAAGATATTGCAGCCGCAACCAAAGTCTCATCAGCTTCAAAAGATTGAGAAGCAAACTTAAAGAAGTTAACTTCATCTTTTTTAGCTTTAAACTCAAAAGCTCTTTCCAAAAGCACGATAGATTTAAATCTATCATAATTAACTTTATTAATAATTTTCTTTTTCAAGCCGGCATCAAGCACTTGCATAGCGCCTTCCCAATCTTTGGCTTTGGCACGAAGTTCAAAGGCACTTTCAATAACCCAGTACAAATCTTGACGCAGTTCATATGCACGGTTAACCGTAGCCAAAGCTTCTTTAAATTCTTTTTTCTGCATTTGAGCCTCAACGGCGGCTTTCAAACCGATAAGTTGAACATTTTCATTTTTCATCATCTTACCGGAGAGTTTTTCCATCTTATCAAAGTCTTTTTCACCTTTATAAATTTTCATTTTCAAGACATCAATAATCGGGTCATTGCCAATAATTTTTTTGAGTTTAGAAAGATTAGAGCGGGCTTCTTTCATATCACCGGCCGTAATAGCTGTCATAGCTTGCAGCACGAGAAGCATGGAACTATCAAAATCATGACGATTAATAATCATTTTTTCGCTTATTTTTCCGGCCAACACATCAATAGCAGCATTTTCATCAGTATTATCTCTGAATACAGAAGTTCTATATACTTCTTTGAGCTGAGCTTTTTGAACGCTGCGAATGATTCTTGTCAATAAATCTATAATAGCAAAAATAACCAAGAGGAAGAGCATGGCCTCGGGAATAGAAAATTCAAAACTCACACCGCGCCAATTAACGGCAACCAAGCTATCTCGATCCATCATCCAAATAACAAAAGTAAAAATAAGTCCGAGAAAAATAAATATTGAAGTTTTTCTAGTCATGCTGCGTCTCCTTTTTTATAAAATTTACCTTCAAAGCCGCCAAATAATAAGTTGCAATCTGCGAAATAGCTTCATCGAAAGCAATTTTTGCCTGAGCTTTTTCCAACCAAGCTTTCAATAAAGGTTCTTTTTGCAGATTCGCACTGGAAAGCTGTGATAACATTACAACAGCTTTTTTAATATTTCCTGAATTTACCAAAATTTTTACATTATCCAAATCCTGCAGATTTTGGTTAAGGGGTGTTTTTTCACCATTTTTCTGAATCTTAATATATTCACTGATTTTGCTATTAAGACGGTCTTTCCATGTTTTTTCGGATTCTTGACGAGCTTGCTTCAACAAAGTGCTATAAACATCATCAAAAGACTTTATAAGATAAGCATCATTTACAATACCATCAACGGCCGCTTTTTGAATAACATCAAGCGCCGGTTTAATTTGAGTATTATCTGTTGCAAGTTGATTTAAAACCTCAGCCTCATAAATAAAACTTCCGCCTCTTTCAGCCGCATCTTTCACCATCATGGTTGCGGTTAAAATAACTGCACCTTGATCGGTAATTTTGCTCAAAACGTCTAATTGTTGCTCAACTTTATCCAGACGAGTAAGCAATCCTAAAACGATAGAAACATCTGCTTTGGAATCAATCACATTTTGGTTAAATTTTTCAAGAGTTTCAAAACGCTTTTCCAAAGCGGCTGTATCTTGCTTTTGCGCTTGCAAACTTTGCATCAAAGCAATTTGGGTTCTTAAATCATTAACTTCTTGTCGAAGCAAAGCCACTTGGTCAATTTGCGGCATTTCAGATTCGCTGTTAGAACTTTCAAAAAAAGATTTTACTTTTGCAGATACATCATTGCTTAGATTCGGATTTTTCCAAAAAGCATATCCTCCGCCCAAAACAAGAGCTATCAAAAAAACTCTAAAGGTCAATTTTCCGAAAGTATGCGCTTTTATGGGCAAATTTTCGGATGATTCTTTTTTATCTTTTGTATCAGCCATTTTTCCAAATTCCTTATTTGCTATTTTTATTTTCTTAGTGTATATAAATAAAAAAAACTTTCAATAAAATAACGGAAAAAAAGCAATGTTGGTATTAGGAATAGAAAGCAGCTGTGATGAAACCGCCGCTGCAATAGTTAACGAAAAGAAAGAAATTTTAGGCCAATGCTTGTGGACACAAATAGAAGACCACAAAATATATGGCGGTGTTGTACCGGAAATTGCCGCTCGCGAACATTTGGAACATATTGACGAAATAATAGAACACACCCTCAAGCAGGCAAATTTAAAACCCGAAGATATTGACGCTTTTGCGGCCTCATCTGGTCCGGGATTAATCGGCGGTGTTGTCATTGGGGTTATGGCCACCAAAGCCTTGGCTTTGGCCTTAAACAAACCCTTTATTGCCGTCAACCACTTAGAAGGACATGCTTTAGCTCCACGCTTGACCGGAGATGTTAAATATCCCTACTTGTTATTACTTGTTTCCGGAGGGCATTGCCAAATTTTAATTGTTAAAGGTGTTGGAAATTTTGAAAGATTAGGAACAACGATTGATGATGCCGCAGGAGAAGCTTTTGACAAGGTTTCCAAAATGCTCAATTTAGGCTACCCCGGAGGTCCGATTATTGAAAAAATGGCAGAAACCGGAGATGAAACACGCTTTGTTCTGCCTCGTCCGTTAGCCAACTCCGGCGATTGCAACTTATCTTTTTCCGGCTTAAAAACAGCAGTTAGAAAAATCATTGAATCTTATGCGGCAGACGGAAATATAGAACATATTAATTTAGATAAGAAAGACACCGCAGACATTTGCGCCAGCTTTCAATTAGCTGTAGCAGATTGCTTAATTCACAAATTGGAAAAAGCCATTAAAATTTTCAAGAAAGAATGTCCTGAAGGCAAAGACATTGTTGTTTCGGGCGGTGTTGCAGCTAATTCTTATCTGCGTAAAAAAATGGCCGCTCTGGCAGAAAAAGAAGGTTTGATATTCTCAGCTCCACCAATTCGTTTCTGCACAGATAACGGAGTTATGATTGCTTGGGCAGGCTTAGAGCGTTTTCAAAATGGTTATACCAATGAACTGGATTTCAAACCACGTCCCCGTTGGCCTTTAGATGAAAATGCACCCAAAGCAGCAGGTGCCGGAGGGGTTAAGGCATGAGAAATAAAAAAGAAATTTTGGAGATTATGCACGTTTTCCAACAAAACGACCCCAATCCGCGCTGTGAATTAGATTATAAAAACGCTTTTACCTTATTAGTTGCTGTTGTTCTTTCAGCACAAAGCACCGACAAAGGCGTTAATAAGGCCACCAAAGCTCTGTTTGAAGTTGCCGACACACCGCAAAAAATGGCAGGATTAGGTTTAGAAAAAATCAAAGAATATATCAAGACCATTGGTTTATATAATAACAAAGCCAAAAATATATTAGCTTTAAGTCAGGAACTGGTTGAAAAATACCAAGGCGTTGTTCCCGAAAACCGTGAAGCTTTAGAAAAGCTCCCCGGAGTGGGCCGCAAAACCGCCAATGTAGTTTTAAATGTTTGGTTCAATCAACCAACTTTAGCTGTTGATACGCATGTTATGCGCATTTCGCAAAGATTGGGTTTCAGCGAAGGCAAAACACCTTTAGCCATAGAGCAAGATTTAATGAAAGTTTTGCCGACCGAATATGTTAAAAACGCCAATCACTGGCTGGTTTTGTTTGGACGTTATATTTGCAAAGCACAAAAACCCGATTGCGAAAAATGTCCAATTGCATCATATTGTCACAGCAAAGACAAAAGAATATAAAAAAAGGCTGATTTTCAGCCTTTTTTGTTAACCATCTTCCAAATGAAGCAATACCGAAACACTGATAAGCACAGCTACCAAGGTTGGCGTGCATACGGCTAAAAATGCCGGAATTGTTCCATTTAAACCAAAAGCATAAATGAGTTGAGACATAAAATAAACAATGAAACCTGTAGTAATACCACCTACAATCAAAAACATCACCCCGCCACGACGATTATTGGCACGCAAAGCAAAAAGAGAAGCAACTAAAACCATGGCACAAAGCAAGAAAGGTGAAATAAGCAAAGAATAGTAGCGCATCAAATGTTTTTGTGCCGAGAAACCGGCATTTTCATAAAAACGGATAGTATCAGGCAAATTCCAAAAAGAAATAGCATCAGGTTCTACAAAATTTTCTTTGATTCTATCTACGGTTAGAGCCGATTTATATTTCATACTGTTCAGAACTTGAGTTGGCTTACCGGCTTCATAGACACGGACATCTTTCAAATCAAAATACCCATCATGAAGAATGGCGGCAAAAGCCTCTATGGTTCTCTGCGGTTGAGATTGTCTATCCATCTCTAAGATGCTGACATTGCGCAAAAGCAAAGAATCTTTACCCTCTTGACGAGCCGATTTTGCCTGCATCACCTGAAAAGTATCTTCATCAACCGCCTCGCGCGTCCACAATCCTTTATCTGAAAACAACACGGCATTCGGATTTCTGGTATCAAAACGATAATCGAGCGTTTCATAAATTTCATAAAGACGAGCGGCAATCGGGTTTACCAAAGTAATATTTAAGACGCCCAAAACAAATACGGCAAATAAAACCGGAGCTAAAAACCCCCAAATAGAAACACCGGCGGCACGAATAATCACAAATTCATTGCTTTTACTCACACGCCAAAAAGTAACCATTGCCGCAATCATCATTACAAAAGGGAAAACCATATCAATGGTTTTAGGCATTTTTGTCAGGGCAATTTCGAGTAAGAACCAAAAAGTTACATCTTCGCGACCGGAAGCCTTACGAAGAAGTTCAACCATTTCAAACATCAAAATCACACCAACCACCATCAAGAGGACGGATAAGAAATTGACAACGATTTGTTTGGCCAAATAACGACCTAAAATGGACTTAGGGTTCATTGAATTAATCTTTTAACAGTTAATATTAACGACAAAATATATCATGATACATAAAATATCAAACTAAAAATTAACAAGAAAGCATGGAAAGATAACGTTCCACACTATCGGGCAAAATGATGACAATATTTTTACCCTTCATTTCCGGACGCTGTCCGAGTTTAACTGCAGCAGCCACGGCAGCTCCGGCAGAAAGTCCAGCAGAAACACCTTCTTGTATACCGAGTTGTTTAGAGAAAAACTCAGCATCTTCATCGGTTATATCCATCACTTCATTAACCAAAGATTTGTCATAAAATTCAGGCACAAAACCAGCGCCAATTCCAGGGATTTTATGTGCACCAGCTTGTCCTCCATTCAAAACCGCACTGGAAGCTGGTTCAACGGCAACCACATAAAAATCCGGATTATAAGTACGCAAAGTAGAAGCAATGCCGGTTAAAGTACCGGAAGTTCCAACCGAGCAGACAAACGCATCAACTTCGCCGGCTGTATCTTCAATAATTTCAATACTGGTGGTAAAACGATGCGCATCAGGATTTGCTTGATTTGAAAATTGACGCAAGAGAATAACATTCTCATTTTTTTCAGCCAACATATCAGCTTTGGCAATTGCGCCTTGCATACCATCTTCTGCGGGGGTCAAAATGACCTCAGCACCAAAGTGACGCATCAACATAATACGTTCTTTGGTCATATTTTCCGGCATGGTAATAACAAGCTTATACCCTTTGGCGGCGCAAATTCCAGCCAAACCGATACCGGTATTTCCGCTTGTAGCCTCAACAAAAACGGTTTCATCGGTAATTTTATGAGTTTTTTCGGCTTGCTCTATCATATTCAAAGCCACACGATCTTTAATGGAAAAAAGTGGATTTAAAAATTCGCATTTTGCCAAAAGATGCGCTTTGACATGAAAATGTTTTGCCAAGCGAGAAAGCCTTAACATAGGCGTTTTTCCGACGAGTTCGGTAACTGAATTATAAATTTTTTTCATAACATAACCTCAAAACCATTCTAAGATGTTCATAAAAGGCAATTTATACTTTTATTAGGATTAACATTGAACTACTATTAACACAAGTTTTAAAAACATAAAATAAAGAAATGAATAAAAAACTAAAAATAATTTTAAGTTTACTAATATTTTTCTCATCGGTTCAAACCGGACAAGCTGCCAGTTTGGATGAGATTTATCGTGACATAGTGAGAGATGACAATAGTGGCTATTTACCTATTTTTGTCAGAAACCGCAATCGTCCGGAATTATTATTTGAAGACAAACTTCCCAAAGAAGAAATAAAAACAGAAAAAAAACAAGAACAGCCGATAGTCAAACTCATTGATGAAAGAAAAATAAAACAAGATGCCATCAAAGCTGAAGAAGAAAGATGGCAAAACACCATAAAAGCCATTCAAACCAACAATTTTACGGCTAAAGAATTAAAAATTTTAGATAAATATGTTGCAAAAGACAATGCCAAAGCCGTAGAGATAAAAGCTTGGATGTTAGCTAAAGGACATGGCGTAAAACCAAATTTGGTTGAATCTTTTTTACTTTATCGCAAAGCTGAAAAACTTGGCGTAAAAGATGCCAGAAAAAATGCCGCGCAAGTTTATCGCACCATGAACCGCGACCAAAGAGAAAGTTTAGCAAAATAAACGTTATTTATTTCCAGCAAACAAATTTTGCACCGCCAACCAATGGGTATAATTAATTTTGACCTTTTGTGAAAGAATATCTTGAACATTCACCCATTCGGCTTTGCCATTTTCTGGTGTCTTCCATAAATTTTGATTTGTTTCAAAACCATAAGAAGAAGCATCATAAACAATAAACATCTGTTCATAAATGCAATAAACACCATTAGGTTTAGCATCATCGGCAAAATAATTAATGGTTTGAGAAAACTCTTTCATGCCATAATCAAGCATAAAATCTATACCTGTTTCTTCATAGAGTTTGCGATACAAACAATCTCTAAAATCTTCTCTTCTACTAATAGAACCACCTGGAAATTCCGGTAAATCCACTTGTGGCGGATAAGTTAGTAAAACTTTATCATCTTTAAGCAATATGGCAAAATAACCTTTTTGGTGCGTAGGAATAATATCTTCACCATATTTTTGTTTACCATATCTGTCAAAATACATATTATTCATGAGCAGAAGCTTCTTTGATAAGTTCGTTTACAAAATCATCTAAACCGGTTTGGCGCACGCGTTTCATACGTTCTCCTGAGATAATCTTTTGCACTTTGGCAATGGTTTCTTCCACATCGACATTAACAATCACATAATCAAACTCTTTCCAGTGGCTCATTTTATCCAAAACCATTCCCATACGCTTATTAATTTGCTCTTGGCTGTCGGTTGCACGATGTTCCAAACGTTCACGCAAATCATGAATAGAAGGGGGCAAAAGGTAAATTGTTACCACATCATTTGGAGCTTTTTGACGCATTTGTCGCGCACCGACCCAATCCATATCAAAAAGCACGTCTTCTCCCACATTCAAAAAGCTATCAACTTCCGAGCGCAAAGTTCCGTACCTATTGCCATATTGAGAATCAACACATTCATAAAAAGCATCATCTTTCATATATTGATTATATTGTTCATCAGAAATGAAATAATAATCCACTCCGTCAACTTCGCCTTCTCTTTTGGCGCGAGTTGTTACCGAAACCGAAAATTTGATATTAGGGTCACGTTTCAAAATTTCTTTAGCAATCGTTCCTTTACCAACACCGGAAGGACCTTCAATAATAAACATGGCACCGCGGCGAACTTGTCTCAATTTTTCAATAATGGCATTCATATCATTTCTCTCTATTCAATATTTTGTACTTGCTCTCTGAATTGTTCTATTAAAGTTTTTAAATCCATTCCATAATTTGTCAATTCAATATCGCAAGATTTTGAACATGTTGTATTAGCTTCACGATTAAGTTCCTGACACAAAAAGTCTAGTCTGCGACCAACCGGCTCATTCAAAGCGAGTAAATTTTGTGCTGTTGCAATATGGGCTTTCAGGCGATCAACTTCTTCTTGAATATCCGCTTTGGCAACATACATAGCCACTTCTTGCGCCAGTCTGTCTTCTGAAACCGGATTTGTCGGATCAAGAAGCAAATCAATTTGTGCTTGCAAACGCGCTTTAAGTTTTTCTGGTTGCGTTTTAGCAAAAGCATCAACTTTGGCAACAATTGAGGAGATATTTTGCAAAATATCCATCAAAGCTTGTTTGATTTTCTCGCCTTCTTCTTTTCTGTCGTGCTGTAGTTTTTGGCAAGTTTCTTCAAAGCTTGCAAGCAAAGACTTAACCAACATATCTGTTTCTTCTTCATTCAAAGAAACATCTTCGGTTTCACACACGCCTTTAATAGCCAATAATTCAGAAGTTGTCGGTTTTTGCAAAACATCAATATGCGCTTGATATAACTCGATTGCTTTTGCAGTCAGAGATTGGAGTAAATCTTCATTAATTTTTAGTTGTTGATTTGCAACATTTGAAGACAAATCCAAATAAAGAGAAAAACTACCGCGTGCAAAATATTTCATTAAAATATTTTTACAAGGTAAAGCCAAGGCGCTATCAAGCCAAGCCGGAACTTTCATTTTAATATCAATGGCTTTGTTGTTCACGCTTTTCACTTCCCAAAACCAAGTAAAACTCATTTTATCAAATTGAAATTCGTCATTTTTACGAGAAAAACCGGTCATACTTGCAATTGTCAAAGCAACCTCCTTAAACTTTTTATTAGCATTTACTTATTATAATTTCCAATCGTTAATACTAATTTAAGGAAAAAAACAAAATGCAAAACCGCAATTTAAATATTTTAATAACCGGAGCATCTTCCGGTATTGGTGAAGCTTTGGCAATATACTATGCCCAAACCAGAGCCAAAAATTTATTTATCTGCGGAAGAAATCCCGACCGGCTTAAGATTGTAGAAAACAAATGTCGCAACTTTGGTAGTGTTGTCTATAGTAAAATTGTTGATGTAACAGATAAAGAAACCATGTTAGAGTGGATAAAAGAATGTAATAACATTGCCGAATTAAACTTAGTGATTGCCAATGCCGGTATTGGCGTAATAAACGAAACCAATCAGGCAATTTATGATACGTTTAATACCAACGTCAATGGTGTATTGAACACTGTTTTGCCAACCATAGACATTTATAAAAATAATATTATTAAAGCCAAAAAAGAAACCTCTTCTTTAGACCGCTTCATCACCAATATGAAAAACAAAAAGCAAGCCTTTTATATCCCCTTCTGGGATAAAATTCGCTTAGGCCAAAAAGGCAACGAGTTTTATCATTTACATAATCATAGCATTGCCATTGTCAGCTCCATTGCCGGTTACCATGGTTTGGCAACCTGTCCGGCTTATAGCGCAACAAAAGCCTGCGTCAAAGCTTGGGGAGAAGCTTTGCGCGTAAAACTCCGTCCTTCTGGAATTAATGTCAGCATCATCTGCCCCGGATTTGTTCGCTCACGCATCACCGATAAAAACACTTGCCCCATGCCTTTTTTCATGGAAGGAGAACAAGCCGCAAAAATCATTGCCGATGGTATAGCTAAAAACAAAGGTATCATTGCTTTTCCATGGCAACTTAGATTCGCCACTTGGCTGGTTTCCATTTTGCCCAATTGGCTGAGTGATAAAATCTATGCTAAATTACCAGATAAAGCCTAAAGAAAAAGCGGAGATTTTCTCCGCTTTTTCCTAAAAATCAGCCCTAATATTATTTTCCTTAAAATATTGATTGCGACATTCAAACAAATAATCCACCGCTTCATCAATTGAACAAGCTTTTTGAGTTTTTGGATTAACATAATGAGAATACCATACATAACTATAATAAAAAAGCTCTTCTAATGTCCTTCTTTTAGCGCGACGTTTTTTAAGTTCTGGTGTTTGAAACCACGGGTGTCTGTCGATAGTCACACCCCAACCGGCATAAAATGGTGTTCCATAGGTTATCACCTCTTTACCACACATCAAAGCTTCAAAGCCCATACCAGAAGACCAAACATACACTTTATCTACATTTTTTAAAACAACAATCGGATTAATATTTTCTGCAAATAAAATTACATTCGGATAATGTGTATTATCCAAAGAATAAAATCCCTTTGCCCGTTTTTTTCTTTGAACCAAAGCATCTGGATGAACTTTCACAAAAATCAAACTATTAGGATTTTCTTTAACAGCATCGAAAAGCATTCTATCAAAATCTTTTTGCTTACCATTTCCGCCAAAAATAATTGAATAATCTCCGAAAGATTGGTCAATTATTAAAACCTTATTTTGTTTTGTTTGCAAAATCTCAGGAATATAAATTGGTTGGTGATTATATTTGGTAATATAATTATCAACAATTTTTTGCATAGATTTTTTAGACTGAGCTAAGATTACATCATCTAATTTTTCTTCAGAATTAAGTTTTTGTTCCAATCTGGAAATATATGCTCCGCAAAAATGCGTTGCCATATCATCAATCGTAAAAGAGATGGCTGTTCGAGCTTCTTTAGGAGCATTCTTGTCGGCCGCTGTTGTTACTGAACGTAAAAAACTATCTTCAGCAATAAAACAACGTTTGTTTTTCAAAATAAAACGAAAAAGGCGGTTCATCCCCCATTTGAAACACACATCAGCATCTTTTTTTTGCTCTACTATTGGATTTTTAGGAAAAGCATTTTTAATATATTTACATTCATCATCCTCTAAAGACCAATATATTTTTTCATTTGGTAAAATATCAAACTTTTTATCAATATTTTTTTGGGCATATTTCAAAAAAAGTTTAGCACCTTCAATATTAATAATTTTCTTAAATTTATTTTTTAGTTTTGTATTAAAAATCAAAATATTAAACAAATAAATAAATTTTAACATCCATATTTTCATGATTCTTCCTTTCCTGTTAAAAACAAAAAAACCACCTTCGGAAAGGTGGCCGGAGAGTTAAGAAATCATACCCACAGATGTGACCGTTTTTGCCTTTAAATCAAAGATTCTGAACATACGCAAAAACCTCCCCGACCAATAAATAAAATCGGGGATATAATTATCTGCTCTATATTCATCTGAATATAAAGCAAACTGACGATATATATCCAATACCGCTGTGAGTAGGGCTTCTTACGACCCCGAACCGTCTCCGGTTCTAATCAACAACACCATTGTTTATTGACTGCTTACAATGTAGAAGATTAAAAAAAAGATTTCAATAAAATAAAATCAGGCTTTTTATTTTTTTAATTTTTTTTGCAAATAAAACAAAATCAAAAGCCCCGGAAGCGCCATTAATGTAGTTATAATAAAGAACATACTCCATCCCGTCACTTTGACCAGCGCGCCGGAAGTTGAAGCCAGTAAATCTCTTGCCAAAGACATAAAAGAAGAAAGAAGCGCATATTGCGTTGCCGTATACGCTGTATTACAAAGAGAAGAAATATAAGCCACAAACGCAGTTGTGCTCATTCCTCCGGCCAAATTATCGAGAGAAACTGTCCCCATTAGCAAATATAAATCATTACCGGCATGAGCCTGCCAAACATACATCAAAGTTGTCAAACCTTGAAGAATGCTTCCGAGATACAAACTTTTAACAATACCGAAACGATTAACAATCACTCCACCCAAAATTCCGCCGATAATTGTTGCCGCCATACCATAAAACTTAGTAACAAAAGCAATCTGCCCTTTAGTAAAGCCCATTGCATCATAAAAAGGCATAGTCATCGGCACCATATAGGCATCGCAAAGCTTATAAAACATTACAAAAAGCAAAACCACAAACCAAGACGGACGGGTGATAAAATCAGCTATCGGACTTTTAATCGCCGTTTGATAAAAGTTTTTCAATCTTTGGATAAAACTACCTTCAAATTTAAGTTTCTGCTCTTTACTTTTCTGTGGTTCACGTGAACATAAAATCGTTACCACACCCAAAACAGCACCCAAAGCCATGCAAACATAAACTTCATTCCATGTTAAAATGGTTGCTAAAAGTAAAGCCACAGCACCTGAGAAAACCGAACCTATACGATATCCCAAAATAAACATGGCCGTACCCGCCGCTTGGTCACGATTATCAAAACTCTCCACACGATAAGCATCAAGAACAATATCTTGCGTAGCCGAAGCAAAAACGGTTAAAAGAGCCAAAAACATCATCAAATAAACCGATTGTGCCGGCTCGACCGAAGCCATACTTAAAATGGCTAAAAGCAAAAATATTTGCGAAAAAACGGCCCAACCGCGACGACGCCCGAGTTTTGAAAATAAAGGAATATTAAATCTATCCACCAGAGGCGACCAGAGCCATTTGAAACTATACGGCGTTTTAACCAAAGAAAACAGGCCAATCATCTCAAGCCCGACGCCGGAATCTGTCAACCACAGAGCCAAAGTCCCGCTTACAAGTAAAAACGGAAAACCGCTGGAAAAACCCAAGCCAATCATTGTCAGCATGCGCCAATCAAAATAAACAGCTAAAGAATTTTTCCAATTTTGAATCATATTAACTACCTCTAAACTCAAACATAACATTAAGATGTTAAATAAATCATAATGGCCGATTATAAAAATCGGCCATTATAAAAACACTGTATTTAAACTAATTTTTTTGTTGTGCTGCGTGTTTTTTAGCTTGGAACAATGCAGCAAAATCAATCGGGTTCAACATAAACGGTGGCAAACCGGCCTCTGTTAAAGAGGTTGTAATAACTTGACGTGCAAAAGGAAACAAGAGTCTTGGAATTTCAATCATCAAAACAGGCTCAATATGTTCTTGCGGAATATTAAGCTGAACGACAGCCGAATAAGTTAATTCAATAATAAAAAACTTTTTATCTTCCGCATCACCATTAATGGTAAAAACCAAATCCACATTAAAATAATTTTCTTCCAAAGGGCGAGCATTAACATCGACATTAACATTCACATCAGGATTTTTCTTAATTTCTTTAAAAATTTCCGGAGCATAAGGAATTTCTAAAGAAAAATCTTTAATATATTGATTATTTATCACAATAGCCGGCAATTGTTGTTTGTTTTCATTTTGCGGCTGATTATCTTGTTGCATAGTTCTCTCCTCAACAACATTAAAACTGAAATTATATCAAAATTACACTCAAAAAATGCATAGGTCAATTTTATTTAGATATTTTTTTAATAAAGATAATTTATATTGCTAAGAACTGAAAAAATACTTATATATATAATATAAAAATATTTTATAAGGAAGAAAGCAAACCATGGGACAATATTTAGATATTATCATTCTTTTATTAGTTGTTTTATTTATCTTTCAGCGTTTAAAATCTGTCTTAGGAACAAGACCACATGGTGAAAGCACAAAATTATCAGATGAAAGTGCTGCCAAGATTTTTGACATCATCATGAAAGAAGCCGAAAAAAACAAACTTTCTGAAGAACAAAAAGACAATATCAAAGATATAAACTTAACCGAAGCCCAAAAAACCTTAGCCAAAATACCAAACTTTGAAGAAAAAAACTTTTTAACCGGTGCTAAAAAAGCCTTTGAAATTATCTTAACCGCCTTTAGCAAAGCTGATTTAGAAACCTTAGAAATGTTGGTCAACAAAACCATTTATAACAAGTTTAAGGATATTATCGAAAAAAGAAAAGAAGAAGGCATAACTGCCGAGTTAGACTTCATTGGTTTTGACAAGGCAGAAATTGTTGATGCCAAAATCAGCAAAAACAATGTTGCAAAAATCACGGTAGAATTCATTTCTCAGCAAGTAAATTTGCTCAAAGATAAAGAAGAAAAAATAATAGAAGGCGATGATCAATACATTCAAACCATCACAGATAAATGGACTTTTGAAAAAGCCATCACGTCAACCAACCCCAATTGGATACTTGTTTCAACAAAGAAATAAAAATATGAAAAAAATTGCTTATATATTCGGACTATGCTTCATTTTAATTTCTTGTGGAGAAGAAACATCCACACCAACAAGCATGGAAGATTTAAATTTGAAAAAAAGCAATTATTCAGATTTAAGCAATTGGAAAAAAGATGATATACAAGACGCCATAAAAGCGTTCAAAAAATCTTGTCAAAAAATAAAAGATAATAAAAACGAATATATTGATAAAAAAGCCGCTATAAAAATTTCTACCAAAGACTATCAAAAGCTTTGTCGCCAAATAACTGAAATTCGTCCTACCAAATATAAAGAATTCATAGAACAAAACTTCACTCCCTATTTGGTTGAATATAAAGGTTCTTCTGAAGGAAAATTCACCTCTTATTATGAGGCCGAACTTCACGCTTCTTATCATAAATCAGATAAATATAAATATCCTGTTTACGGTCGCCCTTATGATATGATAGAACTTAACTTACAAGATTTTGACAAAAGCCTTCCCAACAAAAGGTTAGTTGGTCGCATCAAAGGCAATACTTTTATCCCTTATTATACCAGAGCCGAAATCCATGATAAGCCATTAAATGCTCCAATTATTTTGTGGGGAGATAATGAAGTTGATATTTATGTCATGCAAATTCAAGGTTCTGCCGTTGCCAAAATGGAAGACGGCTCATATATCCGCATTGGCTATACAGATAACAATGGTCAAGAATTCAAAGGTATAGGCAGTATATTATTAGAAGAAAAACTCATCAAACCCGGACAAGCTTCCATGGGCAAAATAAAAAAATGGCTCAAAGAAAATCCGGATAAAGCTATTGAACCAATGAACAAAAACAAACGTTATGTCTTTCATCGTTTAGTTAATGCCGATGGACCAATCGGAGCTCAAGGTGTTTCATTAACCTCTGGCAGAAGCTTAGCTGTTGACCGCACATATATTCCTTTAGGTGCTTTATTATGGTTAGAAACAACCGGTCCTGATAAAGAAAACATCAACAAACTAGTCGTTGCTCAAGATATCGGCGGAGCCATTAAAGGAGCTGTTCGAGGAGATTATTTCTGGGGCAGCGGTGGAGATGAAATTTTAGAAAAAGCCGGAAGAATGCATGCCAAAGGCAAATATTATATACTTATACCCAACTCAACTGAGGTAAAATAAAATGGTAACAAAAGCAGACAAAATGGTTTTCAGAGCCTTAAAAACCGCCGTAGAAAAAGACCAACTTCGTTTATACATGGACTATGGCAAAGTCAACCGCCCCGGTTCACCGATATATAATCCTTGGGAATGTCTGTTACCAATACTTATTCCTGTGCTCATAGGATTAATGCTGATAATTTTTGTCGGCGTCATTTTTGGCTTATTATTCATTGTTGCCATGATAATGGTTTATAGCACATATTTTAAGAAAAAACTCTATCACAAAGTTATAGAAAGAACTAAAGCTTATCTTATTTCATCTTTTGACAATTGTGAAAATTTATGGAAATTCGGAGGCATTGTCTTAGTTAATGCAGAAAATAAAAAACTCGGCTGTGTTGCTCCCGAAGGAGATTGGAAAGAATTTGTCATATTAAATTTTTCTGATTATATGTTAGAAAAAAAACCGGAAGAAACAAAATCAGAAGACAAAAAAGCAGATGAAGAAAAACCAACCGAAAATAAGTGAAGAAGACTTAAATCTTTGGCAAGAAACCACCAAAGACATACAAGCTTTGCCACAAATAGAAGAAATTGAACGCCCAACAAAAGAATTACCGCCCATACGCAATAGCATAGATAATTCTACGGTTTATCAAGGCAATAAATTAACAGATTTAGCCATCGGACAAATTGCCGACTTGGATAGGAATACCGCCACAAAATTCAAGCGTGGTGAATTTAAAATCGAAAGAAGATTAGACCTACATGGCTATACCGAAGATGAAGCTTGGAATGCCGTAACAAACTTTGTCAAAAATGCTTACATAGACAATTTGCGTTGCATATTAATTGTCACCGGCAAAGGTCGCCCTCACCCCGAAGATGAAGACTTTATGCCTCGCCGTGGAATTTTAAAAGAAAAAGTGCCGCAATGGCTCAATTCAAGAGAACTAAGACCTTTAATTTTGAGTATCAGCTATTCACAGATTAAAGATGGTGGAGAAGGCGCTTTATACGTCCTTCTCAGAAGAAAAAGATAACTATTGCTTGTTTTCAGCTTCCGGCTCTGCGAGCCAAATAGCTCCTTTTATTTTGTTTTGTAAAAATTCATTATGAATATTAATTTCTTCTTCAGAAAGAGGAAAATGGCGAACTTCTCTAACTTTTCCTTCTGCTCCGAATTGAACCTCTGCTGTTTGCTGAGTTGCTTTTTTCTTTTCATCAAACATCATGGCCGGTTCTTGACCGCCAATCAATTGCAGATAAACCTCAGCTAAGAGCTCAGCATCAAGCAGAGCACCGTGTTTGGTACGATTGGAGTTATCAATATTAAAACGCTTACAAAGTGCATCCAAATTAACGCGCGCACCGGGAAACATATTACGGGCAATTTCCAAGGTATCAATAACCTTATCCCATGTAAACTCACGTTTATTTAAAGCTTTTTGCTCAAAGTTACAAAAAGTGATATCAAATTTAGCATTATGAGCTACCAAAATGCCATCTTCTCCGACAAAATCGAGCCATTCATCAACAATTTGGTCAAATGTCGGAAAATCTTTCAAAAAGTCATAAGACAAACCATGAACTTTAAAAGCATCTTCGGGAACTTCTCTTTGCGGGTTAATATACTGATGATAGACTTTGCCGGTGGGAACATGGTTAATGAGCTCTACTGCACCGATTTCAACCAATCTATCTCCCTTATCAGCATCAAAACCGGTCGTTTCCGTATCAAAAACAATCTCTCTAACCATAATTTTTTCCCTTCAAACCTTTAACAATTTCCAAAGCTGAAACTTTGAGCAAATTAAGCGGTACATCTGTTTCCACCACCCAATCTGCTTTTGCAACTTTTTCCTTTTGGCTCATTTGCTTACTAATGATTTTATCAACATGCTCTGCAGAAACCTTATCTCTTTGCATGACACGCTGTTTTTGCAACTCTTCATCAACATTAACGGCAATAACAAAATCACAATATTTATCCCAACCAAGTTCAAACAAAAGCGCGGCATCTAAAAACAAAATATCGTCTGTTTTAGCATTTTTACGAATAAGTGCTTTTAATTGTCTTTTTAAGAAGGGATGAATCAAACTCTCTAACTTTTGCAATTGTTGTTTATCATCAAAAACAAGCAAACGCAATTTTCTTTTATCAAAAACCCCATTGTTTTGGGCTTGCGGAAAGTTTTGCAAAATTACTTTAATAAACTCCGGCTTAAAATAAAGTCTTCTCACCCAAGCATCAGCATCAAAAACAGGATATCCGAGTTTTTTAAATATATTAGCCAAAGTAGTCTTTCCACACCCGATAGAACCGGTAATCGCCGCCAAAATCATAATCTGAGCCTTAACCATTTGATAAATAAAACAAAACGGAGTTATTAACAGAATATTAACTTTTTGTGCATAACTACTCCGCCTCATAGTTCTTATACAATTTAATCCGCATTTTGCAAAATCCAAACTCAGAGTTATATACAGGCATCAAAACTTATCCTCCCTTGTGGATATTTAAAAAATCTAAAATTAAAGTTTTGAATCCGTTAATGGTGTTTATGGGGTTGAAAAAGAATCCAAAAAACTAAATTTTGTTAATCATTTGTTAACGATTCGTTTTAAAGCAAGGCAATGTGGACAACTCTGTTTATGAAAACTTATCCACAAAACTCACAGGGATATACAAATAACTACAAAAATTTAAAAAATACATTGTTAGCCCTGCGGGGCTGTTAATAAAAAATTAACTTTAATCTTTAATATAATCTCGGCAGGTAATCATATTTTTTACATTCCTCTCTTTTGCCAAATTTAATTGACAAAAATAAAATAAAAGAATATATACAAATTACCTACCAAACATATTTATTAAAAAGATTTAATAAATTCTTAAATTGCAGAAATTTATTCCCAAAAAGTTAAGGTAAGCATGAATTTAAAAGACTTAAAGCAAAAATCCCCAAAAGAACTCTTAACAGAGGCCGAGGACCTTGGTATTGAAGATGCTTCTTCAATGCGTAAACAAGATTTAATGTTTGCAATTTTAAAAAAAGTTGCCAGTGAAGATAATATAATTTATGGAGAAGGTACAATCGAAGTTCTGCAAGATGGCTTCGGTTTTTTAAGATCCAGCCAATCAAATTACCTTGCCGGTCCGGATGATATTTATGTTTCTCCTTCTCAAGTTAAAAAATTTGGTTTAAGAACCGGCGATACTGTTGAAGGAGAAATCAGAGCTCCTAAAGACAATGAACGCTATTTTGCTCTTACCAAAGTAAACCGAATTAATTTTGCTGATCCTGAACTTTCCAAACTCCGAATAAATTTTGATAACCTTACCCCCCTTTATCCTACTGAAAAATTAGATTTTGACATTATTTGCGGTGACAAAGACTATACCACCCGCGTAATTGATTTGATTGCCCCACAGGGTAAAGGTCAACGTGGTTTGATTGTAGCGCCGCCGCGCACCGGTAAAACCGTTATGCTGCAAAATATAGCTCATGCCATTGCCACCAATCACCCTGAAGCATATTTAATGGTTTTGCTTATTGATGAGCGTCCGGAAGAAGTTACTGACATGATGCGTTCTGTTAAAGGTGAAGTTATTTCTTCCACCTTTGATGAGCCGGCATCTCGTCACGTTCAGGTCGCTGAAATGGTTATTGAAAAAGCCAAGAGATTGGTTGAAACCAAAAAAGATGTTATCATTTTGCTTGATTCTATTACTCGTTTGGGTCGAGCATATAATACGGTTATTCCATCATCAGGTAAAGTTTTGACCGGTGGTGTTGATGCTAACGCTTTGCAGCGTCCAAAACGCTTACTTGGTGCAGCTCGAAATGTTGAAGAAGGTGGTTCTTTAACCATTATAGCCACAGCTTTGATTGATACCGGTTCCCGCATGGATGAAGTTATTTTTGAAGAATTCAAAGGTACCGGTAACTCAGAAATTATTTTGGATAGAAAATTAACCGATAAACGTTTGTTCCCGACCATTGATATTACACGTTCGGGTACACGTAAAGAAGAATTGTTAGTAGATAAAGCCACCTTGTCCAAGATGTGGGTTTTGCGCCGTGTCTTGATGCAAATGGGCATGACCGATGGTATGGAATTCTTGCTTGATAAGCTTAAACAGAGCAAAGATAATCAAGATTTCTTCAATAATATGAATTCTTAAAAATTATAAAAGCTCCTGAAAAGGAGCTTTTCTTTTAACCAAAAATGAAATGATAAATTTCATCCATAGTTTTGCATATATGTTTTATGCCTAAAGCTTTGACCTGAGAAATATATTCTTCATTGTTGTTCATTTTGCTTCCGACAAATGCAATCGTTTCCATTTGGGCAGCCAATCCGGCTTTAAGTCCAGCAAGAGAGTCTTCAATAACCAAGCAATTTTCAGGTTTTTCGCCCATTTTCTTGGCTGCAAGTAAAAATAAATCCGGCGCCGGCTTACCCTGAGCAACCATTTCAGAAAGAAAGACTTTATTCGGCGTAAAAATATTATCAATTTTAACCGCCTTTAGCTTCATTTGGGTTTTTTCTTTGGTACCTCCGGTAGCAATACATTGTTTGATGTCCGTTCTGGCAAAAATTTTCTTAATATCAGGTGTGAGAGAAATTCCTTTACTTAAAACTTGCAAATCTAACTTTGTTCCTTCGTCTTCAAATTTTTTATCAACATCAAATCCCATTTTTTGCAAAGTATGCAATCTTGTGGTCCAATGCATGCCGCCTAAGTAATGGTTTGTAGTTTTTAAATCCCAATCAATATTAAAATATTTTTTAAGGAGTTGACGGCGATTTTCCATCCATAAACATTCAGTATCGGCAATTACACCATCAAAATCCCAAATTATCAATTTTTTAGAAAATCTTGTCATAATACAATTTATCGTAGAAAAAATTGAGTCCGTTAAAAGCCCGTAGAAGCATTTTTAAAATATTCTATGATAGTTTTATTAAAAAAATATAAACCCCCTCTCCAAAGTCAAAAAATCGGCTTTTTTTTTGGAGTCGTTTTTTAAAACTTGCTTTCATCATACAATCTCGCTATAAAAACAGCATAAGGAGATTTAAAAATGACAAACCAAACCATTTATGCTTTATCCACTGTTTACGGAAAGTCCGGTGTGGCTGTGATTCGCATTTCAGGAACCAAGGCTTTAAAAGCCATTGAGTTGATGACAAGTATTGATGTAAAGAACATCAAGCCGCGCTATGCTTATTTTTCCAAATTGCATAATTTGGATAAAACCGAGAATTTGGATGAAAGTTTGGTTTTGTATTTCAAAGCACCAAATTCGTTCACCGGAGAAGACATTGTAGAATTTCAAACGCATGGTTCCAAAGCTGTAATTAGCTCAGTAATGAATTGCTTAAGCCAAATAGATGGTTTTAGAATGGCCGAACCCGGAGAATATTCAAAACGCGCCTTTTATAATGGTAAAATGGATTTAACCGAAGCCGAAGGTTTGGCTGATTTGATAGATTCTGAAACATCAGAGCAACAAAAATACGCCATGAGACAAATGGAAGGTGGGTTAAAGAACTTATATGAAAACTGGCGTGCCGAGTTAGTTAAGATGTTGGCGCACCTAGAAGCATTTATAGATTTTCCCGATGAAGATATTCCCTCCTCTGTTATTGATAATATGAATAACACTGTATTTAAACTCAAAAACGAGATAAATAGCCACTTGAACAGTGATTCAATTGGCGAGAGATTGCGTGAAGGTTTTAGAGTTGTGATTGTTGGTGCGCCTAATGCTGGAAAGTCAAGTTTATTAAATGCCATTGTCAAAAGAGATGCCGTAATTGTATCAGATATTGCCGGCACCACCCGAGATGCCATAGATGTTCACTTAGATTTAAATGGTTATCCGGTAATGTTTACCGATACGGCAGGATTACGAGAAACAGAAGAAGAAATAGAAAAAATGGGCATTGATATTGCCTATAGCAAAATTCATGATGCTGATTTGGTAATTTGTTTGTTTGATGCTTCTGTGGACACTGTTCAAGTGTTTGATAAGATAAAAAATTCATTTAAAAACAAAGCCTTGTTTGCTGCCAATAAAAGTGATAAATTAACATCAGAACAATGTTCAAAATTAGAAAAGTCAGGTTGTTTGGTTATATCGGCTAAGCAAAAACAAGGCGTTGATAAAGTTTTACAAGCCATTTCAAAAAATATTGAAGAACGTTTTACTTCTAACTCCAACCTTTTAATCACCAGAAGTCGTTATAGAGAAGCTTTGCAAGATGTTTTGGAAAATTTGCAGAACTTCGGCTTTAATAAAGAGATTGAATTAACAGCAGAAGATGTTCGCCTTGCTGCGCGCGCTTTGGGTAAAATTACCGGAAGAATAGAAGTTGACGAGATTTTAGATAAAATCTTTGGTGATTTTTGTATCGGTAAATAATTGTCATAATTTTTTCATGATTAAAACATTGACGAATAAAATGTTTTGTCTTATAAAGCAAAAACATTTTATATTATTGTTTAACTAAATTTATGTGTTATGGAAAAGGATTTTAACTATTCTGTTTTACTTGGATTAAAAACTTATACAGGTTTTATTTTTAATCCTCTGAGATTGTATGAAATTTTTTATGATGAAAATTCTGAGCGAAGAACAGTTACAATAGACACTATATTAGCCACACCGGTGTTTGCTGATTTTGTAAAAAAAGCAAAACCATTAGGAAATGGATTTTTTCAGGCAAATGCTTTTAAACATATTTATCAATTAGACTTTGATCAGAAACGTATTTTAGTTTTACTGAAAGAGCTTTTTATAGCTATCGTAGAAGATTTTGAAAAGTCTTATAATGAAAACGATCCCTATTATAGTTACGTCTATGCAACACTGATACTTTCAATTATTTTGGCAATGCCGGCATATTTTGAAGATGCCTTGATTTTCAAATTTGTGCATTTTTGCCGAAGAAATTTCATATTGCATATCTGAAAATTAAAATTCTTAATAAAAGACCGTTTCCAAACGGTCTTTTTTTTATGGCTTTTATTGATTTATAATTTTTTTTGATTATAATGCCGGCAAGAATCAAATAAAATTTTTTAAGGCCTTATAAATAATGAATAAAATTTATGATGTAATTGTAGTCGGCGGAGGACATGCCGGCTGTGAAGCTTGTGCTGCGGCCGCCAGAACCGGAGCCAAAACTGCTTTAATAACTCACCATATAGATACAATTGGAGCCATGTCTTGCAATCCGGCTATTGGCGGTTTGGGTAAAGGGCATTTAGTTAGAGAGATTGATGCGCTAGATGGCCTGATGGGACGAGTTATTGATAAAGGTGGCATTCAGTTCCGTATGCTTAACGCTTCCAAAGGTCCGGCAGTGAGGGGTCCACGCGCGCAAGCAGATAGAGAATTATATAAAAAATATATGCTTGAGGCTTTAAGAGAACAAGATAATTTGGATATTATTGAAGCAGCTGTCGAAGGTCTGATAATCAAAGACAACCAAGTTGAAGGTGTTATTTTGGCAACAGGTGAAGAAATAAAAGCCAAAGCTACAGTTTTAACTTCAGGAACATTTTTAAATGGTGTAATGTTTGTTGGCCATGAAGCTACGATAGGTGGTCGTATTGGTGAAGAAAGTTGCACAGGTATAACACCGTATTTAAAGCAATTAGGCTTAAAAGTAGGCCGCTTGAAAACCGGAACCCCTGCCCGTTTGAACGGTAAAACCATTCATTGGGAAAAGTTGGCTACACAAGATGGAGATAATCCTCCAGTTCCATTTTCTTATCTAACAGATAAGATTACCAATCCGCAGATTCAATGTTATGTCACTCATACCAATGAAAGAACACACAAAATAATTCGCGATAATTTTGATAAATGTGCTTTGTTTTCAGGGTTAATTACCGGCATTGGTCCGAGATATTGTCCAAGTATTGAAGACAAGTTAGTGAAGTTTGCGGATAGAACCAGCCACCAAATTTTTTTGGAACCGGAAGGTTTGAATACGGATGTTGTTTATCCAAACGGCATTTCAACCTCTTTGCCGGCTGATGTTCAAGATGCTTTCATTCATACTATGGAAGGCTTGGAAGATGTTGAAATTTTGCGTTATGCTTATGCCATTGAATATGACTATGTTGATCCGCAAGAATTGGATAACAAGTTGGCTGTTAAAAAAGTTCCAGGATTATTCTTGGCCGGACAAATTAATGGTACCACAGGATATGAAGAAGCCGGTGCGCAAGGTTTGGTTGCCGGTGTTAATGCTGCATTATATGCCGAGGGTAAAGGTCGAGAATTTGTTGTTGATAGAAGTGAAGCCTATATTGGTGTAATGATTGATGATTTAATCACCAAAGGTGTTGATGAACCGTATCGTATGTTCACTTCTCGTTCAGAATATCGTTTGTTCCTGCGTGCTGATAATGCCGATCGCCGTTTGACTGAAAAAGGACATGATATTGGCTGTGTTGGTGAATATAGATACAGTGTATTTAAAGCTAAAAAAGAGCAAATTGAGCATTATTCTGAACTTTGCCATACTTTACAAACAACCTATAAAGAAATTGATGCTTTGGGGTTGAATGTCAAAAGAGATGGCACCAAGAGAACGCCTTTTAATTTGATGAGTTATGAAGACGTTTCACGTGAAACAATCAATAAACTTTTTCCTGAATTGGTTGATATGCCGGATGTTGTTTATGAAGCCATTGAAATTGAGGCGCGCTATTCAGGTTATATCAAACGTCAAATGGCAGATATTGAAGTTTTCAAAAAAGACGAGAACCTCAAATTGAAAGAAGACATTGATTATAGCAAAATTGGCGGTCTGTCTCGAGAAATGGTAGCCAAGTTGAGCAAAGTCAAACCATCAACCATTGGTGAAGCCTCACGTATCCCAGGGGTGACCCCTGCAGCAATTACAGCTATTTTAGGATACGTCAAGAAATAAAATTATAAATTCGGAGCGGAAAACAATTCCGCTCTTTTTTATTATAATTTACCAAAAATTAAAGAGCAGACTTTATAATAAACATATTCTATATTATGGAGTCTGCAATGAGTGAAAATTTCTTTATTCCTGATAGTCTGATAATTAATGGCGGTAATCCGATATCTGGAGATATCAAAATAAGTGGTGCTAAGAACTCAATTTTAGGTTTGATGGCCGCAGCATTATTGACAGATGATGTTGTAACATTACGCAATGTCCCCTATATAACCGATGTTTTGGAAATGGGGCACATTATGCGTGATATTGGCGTAGATGTAGAGTTTAATCCTCAAAAAAGAATATTAAAATTGCATGCCGCAAAAATTGTTAAAAATGAAATTTCTCATCAAGCAGCACATTTCAGAGCAAGTTATTATCTTTGGGGATCATTGTTGGCGCGTTTTTGCCGTACTAAAGAATTTGATAGCCTGAAAGTTTGTCTTCCCGGAGGATGTTCTTTTGGCGGAAAAAGACCGACGGATTTTCATGAAGAATTGATTAAAACTGTTTTTGGTGCAACAATCAGTCTTGAAACCAGAGAAAATGAAAAATATTCATATTTAAATTTTCAGCTTCCTAAAAATGAAAATCCTGATTTATGTCCGGTTTATACAACATTCAAAGCTTCTCACGGAGCAACATTTCACTGGTTATTGTCAGTGGCTGGTTCCGATAACTGCAAAATGATGTATAATGCATCTTTAGAGCCGGAAGTTTCCAATCTGATAGCTATGTTGCAAAAAATGGGCTTAGGCTTAATCGGAAGCGAAAGAACAGGTATTATTTATGATGGAAAAAACAGAAAGTTGCTTAAAGGGGTTGATTTTGAGGTGATTCCAGACAGGTTAGAAGCCGCAACCTATGCATTACTCACATTATCAACGCGCGGAGCTGTAGAACTTGATGGCATCAAATTAGAACATTGTTCTCCATGGTTGGGACAATTGGAGCGCATGTTTTCGCGCGGGATATATTATTCGACAGATAAGAAAAAAGTTTATTTAGATTTTAGAAAAATAAAACCATATGACGGTTTTATCATGCAAGTCACCCCCTTCCCCGGATTTGAAACAGATTTACATCAAATTTGGACACCTGTTTTAGCTCAAGCAAAAACAGAATCAATTATCTCAGATTTAATCTGGGCTGGAAGATCTGCACATCTTAAACAAATGGAAAATTTTGGCTTACGAAGCAAATTTTATCAGTTTGATGTTAATAGCGGGCAGCAAGGAAGTATAAAAAACTTATATATAAACATTGAACCATCAGAATTGCATGCAGCAGAAGCAGAAGGCACAGATTTAAGGGGGACAATGGCAACAATAATGTTGGCAGCAACGGTAAGCGGAAAAAGTAAAATAAATAATCCGAGTTTTGCATTGAGAGGGTATCCAAACCTGCTTAAAAATCTACAAGACTTAGATGTAGACATTCAATCATCAAAAGAAGGAAGAGAAATTCAAGCATTACCGGAGATTTAAATGCAGAAATTTACTTTACACAGTCATACGCATGCTCTTAATTGTTTTGACGGCAGAAACACTGCAGAAGAAATGATAAGCAGAGCAGAAGAGCTTGGGTTTGAAGCAATAGGAATTTCTAATCATTTTTGCTATCATCCGAATATGATTCTTTGTAGTCCGATGTTTTTTAATGATGAAAGCAAAGTATTAGATGCACATTTACGAATAATAGATGAAGTCAGGTCTGCTGCGCAAGGTCACAAAATCAAAGTTTATGTTGGTGCTGAAGTAGATTTCTTTCCTTCTGCAAAATGGAGAAATACTTTTGAACGTTTAATGAAAAGACTTGATTTTGATTATTTGATTGGTTCAAATCACTACATTCGCACAGCAGATGAATCTCAAATATATAACATTTATCACTTAGATTGCTTACCCCCTAACCTCTCGGCAGAAGATTTCAAAGAGTTGGTACAGCAACATTGGAATAATGTTGTTTATACGGTAGAGAGTGGATATTTTAATTTTCTGGCTCATCCAGATTATTGTGTTGTAAAAATTCCCGATGTTCCGGAATTTGAAGAGAATCGTTGGAAGATTGTAGAGGCACTGGATAAAACAAAAATGCCATTTGAAGTCAACACGAGTGGATATAATCGCATTGATATGCAACACCCATGTGATTGGATGTTGCAAGAATTATGCAAAAGAGAAGTGCCTACAATTATCAGTGACGATGCTCATTCAACCGAAATGTTAGGACAACACTTTGAAAGAGCCGAAAACCTACTTAAAAAATTAAAATGCAAAAAACGTTTGAGTTTAGATTTTCTTCAGAAGTAGATTCAATAAATATGGTTTAAGTTGTTGTTTTTAGATTCTTTTCTTTTGATTTTAAAAATTGTGTTTATAACTCCATTTTTTATATTTTAAATTTTGCTAAAAAAATCTATAAATATTTTATGCAAAATTTTATGGAAAAATATAATGTTTCACGTGAAACATTTGAACTATTAAAAGCTTACGAAACAAGTTTGTTTGAGTGGCAAGAAAAGTTCAATTTGGTCAGCAACTCTTCACTAGCAGATTGCTGGAATCGTCATTTTGTTGATTCTGCTCAGTTGTTTAAGTTCATTCCCAAAGAAGCAAAAACACTGCTTGATTTTGGCTCTGGAGCTGGCTTTCCAGCAATGGTGCTCGCTATAATGGCAAAAGAAAAAACACCGTATTTAAAAGTAAGTTTAGTTGAAAGTATTGCTAAAAAAACACTGTATTTAAACGAAGTTAAAAAAATCTGCAATTTAAATGTTGAAATATTAAATCAAAGAATCGAATCTTTGCCCAAAAAGAAAGTAGATGTCATTACCTCAAGAGCTATGGCATCGTTAAAAGAGTTATTGAAATATACTCAATCATTTTGTTCAGAAAAAACAGTTTGCATTTTTCCCAAAGGAAAAAAATATGCTGAAGAAATCGAAGAGGCCAAAAAAGACTGGAATTTTGACTGTCAGGTTTTTGACAGTGAAACCAGCGATGAAGGAAAAATTTTAGTTATCAAATATATATCGAAGAAAAAAGGAGGTAAATAAATGCCAAGAGTTATTGCAATTGCCAATCGCAAAGGCGGCGTCGGAAAAACCACAACCACGGTTAATGTTGCTACTGCAATGGCAGCAGCCGGTAAAAAAGTTTTGGTTATTGATTTGGATCCGCAAGGCAACGCTTCCACCTCAATGGGTGTAAATAAACGTGGACGCATGTCTTCTTCATATGAAGTTTTGATTGGTGAAGCAAAATTATCAGAAGCAATTGTTTGGACAGAGATTCCAAACTTTTCAATTGTACCCTCCTCACCTGATTTGGCTGGTGCCGAAATTGAATTGGTTGATGTTGATAAAAGAGAATTTCGTTTGAAAAATGCTATTGCCGAACAAGCCATCAACTACGATTATATCTTGATTGACAGTCCTCCTTCTTTGAGTTTGATAACAATTAATGCTTTGGTTGCCGCCAATGCGGTTATTGTACCTTTGCAATGCGAATTTTTAGCCTTGGAAGGAATTACGGATTTAATTCGCAATATTAATCAAATCAAAAAAATCTTTAATCCGGATTTGGAATTGCAAGGTGTTGTTTTGACAATGTATGACAAAAGAAACAACTTGTCGCAACAAGTTGAAGACGATGTCAGACATTTCTTTGGTAAAAAAGTATATCAAACCGTTATTCCGAGAAATGTACGTATTTCGGAAGCTCCGTCACATGGCAAGCCTGTGCTGATTTACGATTTTAAATGTCCGGGGGCACAAGCATATATAAGTTTAACCGGTGAAGTTTTGAAAAGAGAAAAGGAATTATTGGCATGTTAGAAGATAATAAGAAAAAAAGTTTAGGTCGCGGTTTAGGTGCTTTGCTCGGCGGAGATGATGTCGATTTAGATGTGTTGATGGAAATGCCGGTAGAAAAACATCAAAGCGAAAACGTGCAAAATCGTAGCGTAAATACCATAAATATAAATGATTTGCATGCCGGAAAATATCAGCCTCGTACAGAGTTTGATAAAGAAGCATTAGATGCTTTAGTTGAATCTATTAAAGAAAAAGGCGTATTACAGCCACTTCTTGTTAGAAAACAAGGTGACAAATATGAGATAATTGCCGGTGAACGTCGTTGGAGAGCTGCAAAAGAAGCAGGATTAAAAGAAGTTCCGGTTATTGTTAAAGACTTTTCGGATCAAGAGGCCTTGGAAGTAGCTTTAGTTGAAAATTTGCTACGTGAAAATTTGAGTGCGATAGAAGAGGCCGAAGGTTTACAAAGATTGATAACGGAGTTTTCTCATACACAAGAAGCGTTATCTCAAATTGTTGGAAAATCAAGAAGTCATATTGCCAATACGTTAAGACTTTTGAATTTACCGCAAGAAATCCAGAATATGGTAAAAGAAGGCAAGCTTTCAGCCGGACACGCCAGAGCATTGGTTGGTTTGGATAACGCAGTTGAGTTGGCAAAACAAATCATCTCCAAAGATTTAAATGTTAGACAGGTTGAAGAATTGGTTGCCAAACAAAAAGAACCCAAAAAAGAAAAAGTCTCTGTTCAAAAAGACCAAGATTTAACGGATATTGAAAATGATTTGAATAAAGAATTGGGTTTGAGAATAAAAATTACGCCAAGCAAGCAAGGTGGAGGTAAAGTTGTTTTACAATATGCCTCACCTGCCGAGTTGGATATGATTATAGATATTCTGGATAGAAGTAAAAAACAAACACAAAATCAAGCTTCGAACACTGTATTTAAATCGGAGCCAGTACAACAAAACAATGAAAAATTTACAATAAAAGTCGTTGATTAATGTTTTTGTTCAAATATTTTATAATAGCATTAATAATTATAGGCACATTTGTTGCTGGTTCATTGGGAATTGGAGGAGAAAACTGGCTGTCAAAAATTGGGTATGCCATATTTTTCATCGTTGGTTTTCTTATCTTGAATTTCATTGCCAAAATAGCATGGCGAATATTATTTCTGATTTTGAGTGTATTTTTTGCCATATATTTGTTAAGTTATTTCGGAATTATAGAATTTAGTCTTCCGGGATTAAGCAGCGCAACGCAAAAACTTATAGAGGATGTTGATATTAAAAAAGGTCTTACTGAAAAGTGAGACCTTTTTTAATAAAAAATGGTAACCATATCTTTACTAAAAAAGAATATAAGGATAATATTCTAGTAAAATTTTAATAAAGGTAGGACAAAAAGATGGGATTTTTGAAAAAGATATTAACGGCATTAGGCGCTTTTCTTCTCATTTTTTGGGGTGGAGCCGGCACACAAAGTAAAAGTTTAATGATGCAAGGCGGCGGATTTATTCTCTTTTTAATTGGTCTTGTCGTTCTTTATATCTTTGTAAAAATGGCATGGCGAGCCATGGGATGCTTACCGTCATTTTTAATCTTTTCAGGAATTATAACCTTTATCATTTATGCCATTGGTGGTTTTAATAATGGAATTACAGGGGTTATACCGACATTAAAATCATTTTTGGGACAAAGTGAAAATCAAACAACACCTTCTATGATGACAATAGATGAAAATTTAGAAGGTATGGATGCTGTAGAAGAAGGAATAATAGAAAATGGAGAACTTAATGATATCCCGCAACTAAGACAACCATCTCCTAAAGTCCAATCATCAAGAACAATGGAACAACTTGTACAAAATTTTGGTGGCAAAAGACAAAAAGCTCAGAGACCGGCATCTCCGCAAGATTACCCATCAATTGTAGGACCGGTACGTGTTGTTAATGGCGATACCTTAATGATGGACGGATATTATATTCGCCTCTTTGGCATAGATGCTCCCGAGGCAGATCAGACTTGTGCCAACAAAATGGGTCGAGCATATCATTGTGGTCGTGTAGCAGCAACATGGTTAAGAGATTGGTTGATGGACAATTCTGTTGAATGTCACATAATGCAACAAGATAAAAGAGGCAATATGGTCGGTGTTTGTTCCTTAGGACAATATGACATTGGCGCAGCAATGGTCAATGCCGGCTGGGCGATAGCCTATGAAAAATATTCGGATATTTATGTTCCTTATCAAGAACAAGCAATGAGCCGACGCGATGGTTTATGGCAAGGAAAATTTTATAGTCCGGAAGATTGGCGAAAAATGAAAGCTAAAAAGCCGAATATAAAAATAACCAAGCCCAAAAAAGAACGTAAAAGCATGCTTGGTTTTTAGGAGATAAAATGGACGCTATATATTCATATCTCTCACAAACAGAAGCAGATACAATAGCTCTAGGCCAAAAGGTGGCACAAATAGCTCAAAAAGGGGATATTTTCGCACTTGAAGGGACGCTAGGTATGGGAAAAAGTGTTTTTTGCCGAGCATTTATTCAAAGTTTGGTCGGAAACACAGATGTTCCAAGTCCGACATTTACATTGCTGCAAACCTATGATGCTCCAGATTTCGAAATTTATCATTTTGACTTATATCGCCTAAAAGATCCGGATGAGATTTTTGAACTAGGAATGGAAGAGGCCATGTATCAAGGTGTGTGTTTAATAGAATGGCCGGAAAAAATGGGTGGATATCTGCCACGTCGAGCCATAACAGTTCAAATTACCCCTCAATCAAATGGCAGACTATTTGAATTTTTTGTAACAGAACCGGAACGAAAAAAACGTTTTGGTTTATTGAATGGTAAATAAAAAAATGGCAAACATTCATGCATCTTGTGTATCCTATTTTGGAAAAGGTATTTTAATCCGAGGAAAATCCGGAAGAGGCAAGTCAGATTTAGCTTTGCGCTTAATCATGGATAAGGGGTGTATACTTGTTGGCGATGATCGTATAGACATTTTTGCCAAAAAGGGAAAATTAAAAGCCTATGGTATTAAAACCATAGCCAATATGTTAGAAGTCAGAGGCATTGGTTTAGCGCATTTTCCGTCAAAAAAATCAGCAGAAGTACATTTAGTCGTAGATTTGGTAAAAGATTCTTCAGAGATAGAACGTTTGCCAGAAGCAGAATATGTAGATTTAGAAGGTATACAAGTTCCCAGAATAAAAATTTGTGCCTTTGATATTTCATCCGTAGATAAAATAATTTTAGCATTATCCCTAATTTAGCCTCTAGATTGTTTGATAAGTTTGATAAGTTTATTGATTTATCAAAGATGAAGTCATAATATAACATCAATCTAGATTAATTTTTAAGAAAGTATATATACGATGATACAAAAATTTTTACGTAAATTGGGAAAACCGTTAGTAAAATTTTTCTCAAGCTTGGGAGAATTGTCTATATTCGTCATTCGTTCGGTTGCCAATTGTTTTATGCCTCCGTTTTATATTCGCAATTTTATGCGCCAAGTAATGGATATCGGTTTTTATTCATTACCGGTTGTAGGTTTAACCACCATTTTTGCCGGTATGGTTATTGCCATTCAAAGCTATTCGGGCTTTTCTCGTTTTGGTGCAGAAAGTGCGGTTGCTTCTGTGGTTTTAATTTCCGTTACGCGTGAGTTAGCACCTGTTTTGTCAGCATTGATGGTTGCCGGTCGTATCGGTGCAGCCATGGCAGCAGAAATTGGAACCATGCGTGTTACTGAGCAAATTGATGCCTTAACCACTTTGTCAACCAACCCATATAAATACTTAATCACACCGCGAATTGTGGCGGCTGTTATTGTATTGCCTTTGTTGGTTTTGATAGGTGATGTTATTGGTATTTTTGGCGGATATGTCGTTGGTGTTTATCAATTAGGTTTCAATCCGGCAAACTATATTAAATCAACAATAGATAACTTAGAAGCATTGGATATTACCACAGGTGTTGTTAAAGCGGCTGTTTTTGGTTTTATTATTGCGGTTATGGGTTGCTACAATGGTTTCAAATCCAAAGGTGGTGCGCAAGGTGTGGGTGAAGCCACAACAAACGCGGTTGTATCATCATCAATTTTGATTTTGATTTTCAACTACATCATTACCGGTATGTTCTTTTCAAAATAAGCTTTGAGTGGAGAAAAAAATGAGTGATACAAAAATAAAAATAACCAATCTTCACAAAGCATTCGGCCGCAAGGTTGTGTTAGATGGTGTTGATTTAGAAATCAAAAAAGGGGAATCTCTGGTTGTTATCGGTGGTTCTGGTACCGGAAAATCTGTTTTAATTAAATGCATTCAAGGAATTTTAACGCCGGAACAAGGCTCCATTTTGGTGGACGATGAAGAAGTTGTTGGTGTTTCTGAGAAAGAAAAAGAGAAACTTCATGCCAAAATGGGAATGTTATTCCAAGGTGGTGCATTGTTTGATAGCTTGAGCGTATGGGAAAATGTGGCTTTTGGTTTGTTAGAAAATAAAAAAATGGATAAGAAAAATGCCAAAATGGAAGCCATAAGAGTTTTGCGCCAAGTAGGTTTAGCACCAGATGTTGCCGACTTAGCTCCGTCAGAATTATCCGGCGGTATGCAAAAACGCGTTGGTTTGGCCAGAGCCATTGCCACAAGACCGGAAATCATCTTTTTTGATGAACCGACCACTGGTTTGGATCCCATTATGTCTGATGTGATTAATGGTTTGATTATTGAATCTGTAAAAGGTTTGGGCGCAACAGCCTTAACCATTACACATGATATGGCCTCTGCACGCAAAATTGCCGATAGAATAGCCATGTTGTATAAAGGCAAAATCATCTGGCAAGGCACGGTTAAAGAGTTGGATAAAACCAATAACGAATATGTCCGTCAGTTTATCAACGGCAGTTCAGAAGGCCCGATAAAAGTGGAGGTTTAGGCTTTGGCAAAAAGAGGAACAGATTTTGTCTGCCAAAATTGCGGCGCCGTATATCCCAAATGGCAAGGCAAATGTGATGCTTGCGGCGAATGGAATACCATTGTTGAAGAACAAGTGGGTGGTGAAGGATTTTCAAATCTTACACCCAAGCGCAAAGGCAAAATGATAGACTTTGTTCCTTTGACCGGAGCTGAAGAAAATTTAGAAAGATTATCAACCGGCATCAAGGAGCTTGACCGCGTTTGTGGAGGAGGCTTGGTTGCCGGTTCGGTTATTTTGGTTGGTGGTGACCCCGGAATAGGTAAATCCACATTATTACTGCAAGCTTGCGCCAAAGTGGCAGAATTGCCAAGCAAACCGGAAGTATTTTACATCTCCGGAGAAGAGGCAATTGACCAAGTAAGAATAAGAGCCAAAAGATTGGGCTTAGAGAAAGCACCGGTGCATTTAGCTTCAGCAACCGATATCCGAGATATTGTTGCCACTTTAGAAAAATCCAATGCCAATGTGGTGATAATTGATTCTATACAAACCATGTATTTAGAAGATGTTGAATCCACTCCCGGAAGCGTAACGCAGGTGAGGGCTTGTTCATATGAGTTAATCAAGCTTGCCAAAAGAAAAGGCTTTACCTTATTTGTGGTTGGTCATGTTACCAAACAAGGCTCAATAGCTGGTCCGAGAGTTTTGGAGCACATGGTAGACACAGTGCTTTATTTTGAGGGCGAAAGAGGACACCATTTTAGGATATTGCGCGCGGTTAAAAACCGTTTTGGCGCCACAGATGAAATTGGTGTTTTTGAAATGCAGGACCAAGGTTTGGTTGAGGTTGAAAACCCCTCAGCTTTGTTTTTGGCCGAAAGACAAGGAAATATCTCGGGTTCATGTGTTTTTGCAGGGATAGAAGGTTCAAGACCTGTATTGGTAGAAATTCAGGCGCTGGTCAGCCCCACGGGTTATGCCAGCCCCAAGCGTGCCGTTGTTGGTTGGGATTCTAACAGATTAGCCATGGTTTTGGCGGTTTTGGAAGCAAGATGCGGCATGAATTTAAGCTCACAAGATGTTTATTTGAACATAGCCGGCGGCTTGAGAATAACCGAACCTGCGGCAGATTTAGCTGTGGCCATGGCGGTAATTTCATCTATGACCAACAAGCCTTTACCTCATGATATGGTCATTTTCGGAGAGATTGGCTTGTCCGGAGAGATAAGAGCCGTAAGTCAGCCTTCATTAAGATTAAAAGAGGCGCAAAAGCTTGGATTCGCAAGCTGTATTGTTCCGCCGACACATAGTAAAGATAAAAAGTCCGGTTTGCATACAGATATGAATGTGTATGAAATCGGAAATGTTCAACGCCTGATAAATTGGTTTAACTAAAGGAAAAAATCAATGAATAGTCTGGATATTGCAATTTTAATCATTGTTGCCATTTCTGCTTTAATTGCATTGGGTAGGGGGCTGATTAAAGAAGTATTATCAATAATTGGTTGGGTTTTAGCAATTATTGCCGTCATTTATCTTATGCCGATATGCACCCCATTTGCTGAAAAATATATAGAGAACAGTTCTGCGGCAGCAGTAGCCACGGCTTCAGGGATTGTCATTTTATTTTTCATAATCTGGATTATTCTCACATCAAAGATAATAGGGTCAATCCGCAAGAGCAAATTAAGCGGTTTAGACAGGATTTTAGGGTTATTCTTTGGTATTTTCAGAGCCTTTTTGTTGGTTGTCTTGGTATATATTTTAATCAACTGGATGGTGCCAAAAGAAAACCAAGCCAAAGTAATGCAAGAGTCAAAATACTTTAACATTGCCGGTTCTTTTGCCAAACCGATAGAAGATTTGATTCCGGAATCAACCTTAGCCAAAATAAGAGATAAAACCAGAGCCGTGAGCGGTATGGACGAAGAAAAAGGAGATGAAAAAGTTGAGTATGATGAAAAGAGCAAAACAGATATAGATGTTTTGTTTGAGATGTTGGCTCAACCAAAAGTCGCCAAGAAAAAAGAACCAATAAAGGTTATAGACAACAGTAAGGTCAATCAAAAGATTGAGGCTGAAAAGAAAAAGAAAGAAGAAGCAGCCAAAGCCAAAAGCTATAATGATAGCGAAAGAGGCAATTTAGATAGGCTGATAGAAAACACCGTAGAATAAGAAAAAAAGCTCCTGCAAGGGAGCTTTTTTCGTTTATAGGGCATCGAAAGAAAGGTCAATTTTCATATCAAAAGCACGGGCAATTTGGTTAAGGTTGCCAAAATTGATTTCGGCGAGCCCAAGTTCTAGTTTTTCAATATAAGCCGGGGGTACACCGGTTTGGTTGGCAAGCTCAGGTATCGTGATTTTGTGCAAACGCCGGAGGGCGGTCATTTGCTCGGCAAGGGCAAGTTTGGTTTGTTTGAGATTAATTCGGGCTTGTTTTTTGTTTAGCATATTTCAACTCCTGTTTATAAAGGGACAACTTTTGCCGTCAAACACGCTGTGTTTGTGGGGTCAAGCTGCCACCAGCTTGTTAAAACATACCGCCGAATGTTAAAAAACATCGGCGGTGGAGCTGAAAAACTGTATAGAGGCAGTCACCCTTATTCGACCAATAAATTGGCTTATATCGGGCACTCCACCATAAAGTGGATTTCTCTATAATGATGTTTTTCAGACACCACAGGCTGTCTCCAACCTGCAAGGAGCATTGTAGAGAAAAAGGGAAAAAAAGCAAATGTTTTTTATGAAGAAGGCACATAAGCCCTGCCAAGAATTATATTTGTTCTCGGCACGGAATATACGCCAAGAATTATATTTGTTCTAGCCCCAGTCAGCGCGGCAGTCTAACCGATGCGATCAAACGCGCCGTGTTCGTTAGAGGAGCTTGCGGGAGTTAAGGGCAAGCTGAATGGTGCCTTCGTCCATATAGTCAAGCTCAGCCCCCATCGGGATTCCCTGCGCTAAGGTGGTTATTTTGACGTTAGAGTCCTTAAGGCGAGAAACCAAGTAGTGGGAAGTGATTTGTCCGTCAACCGTTGCCGGCAAGGCTAAAATAACCTCTGTAATGCCCTCAGAGCGGATTCTTTCAATCAATGGCTCAATATTCAAATCTTCGGGCGCAATACCATCTAGAGCCGATAAAACCCCGCCCAAGACATGATATTTACCTTTGAAGAAGGAAACACGCTCCATCGCCCAAAGGTCAGCCACATCTTGCACCACGCAAAGAAGGTGTGGTTCACGGAGGGCAGAAGAGCAAATCGAGCAAGGAGAGGTGGTGTCATAGTTACCGCAAATTTCGCAGGTCTTGATATTGTCAGCCACTTGCGTCATTGCCTCAATTAAAGGCAAAAGCAAGGATTCGCGCTTTTTTATAAGTTGCAAAACTATGCGACGCGCCGAACGAGTGCCTAAAGACGGAAGTTTAGACACCAATTTTATGAGTTTTTCAATATCTTGACCTGCCATAATAGTGCCTTAGAAAGGAAGTTTTAATCCTGGAATATTCAATCCGCCGGTAACTGAAGAAATGGTTTTGTTCAAGTTTTCATCAACTTTGTTTTTGGCATCGTTATAAGCAGCCATAATCAAGTCTTCCAAAATATCAACTTCATCGGCATTGATAAGAGATTTATCAAGAGAGATTTTTTTCATTTCAAATTTACCGTTAAGCGTAACATTAACCATGCCACCGCCACTGGTGCCGTTAACTTCTTCTTGAGCAGCTTTTTCTTGAGCTTCTTCCATTTTCTTTTGCATCATTTGCGCTTGTTTCATAATGCCTTGAATATTCATCATTGTTAGAGTTCCTCATCAAAAAAAGGTTCGGATTCATCAGAAAGTTGAGCACCTTCTTCTTCATCCAGTTGTTTAATACGAGTTAATAAATCAATTTTAGAACCTTTGAATTCTGCCAAAATGGCTTTAACCAAAGGATATTCTGCCACACTTTTTTTATTTTCTTCCTCGGCAGCATGCTCTTTAGCAGCCATAGTTTGCCCCATTTGTCCGCGCAGAGTTTCAATTTTCCATGCTTTGCCGGTAGCATTTTCCAATTCTTTATGCAAATTTAAGATAAAATCGTTAGAGATTTTTTCAGAAATTGTCATTTTGATAAAGCCATCGGAAAATTCTTGAATGGCAATATCATTTTTAATGGCATAGGTAAGCAAAATCTTTTTGTGTTGCTCAAAATAATCAGCCATTTCCTCAGGAGATTTAAAAGAAACCTTTGCTTCTGCATGAGCTAAAGCATTTTCGTTTTCAGCCAAAGCTGCAGCATGAGAGGCAATCAGCACTGAGGGAGCAGATTCAGTTTTTTTTTCAGCCGAGAAGCTTAAGCTAGAGTTTTTTTTTACGTCGTTTAAAATCTCAAAAGGTGTCGGCAGAGATGCGGAATATGCCACGCGAATAAGTATCATTTCCAGAGCATCAATTTGCACCGGAGCAATGGCTAATTCGGAAATGCCTTTGAGAAGCATTTGCCAAATTTTAGAAAGAATGGCAATAGAAATTGAGCCGGAAAGCTTACGGCATAGTTCTTTTTCAGATTCGGCCAGATTATCATCATCAATGGAAGATGGTACGATTTTAGCTTTAGCCACCATATGCGTGATATTAACCAAATCTTGTAACAAAGTGGTTGGGTTGGCGCCGTTTTTATATTGTTCTTTGATATTTTTCAATACTTCATCGACTTTTCCGCCGACAAGGGATTCAAAAAGTTCAAAAGTTTGGTTGCGGTCAGCCAAACCAATCATATTTTTAACCGTTTCGGTTTTAACCATGCCGGAGCTCAAAGAGATAGCTTGGTCAAGCAAAGACAAACCATCACGGCAAGAACCATCGGCAGCTTTGGCAATAATTTGCAAAGCCTCATCTTCAGCTTGCAAACCTTCTTTGCTGATAATATTTTTGAAATGGTTAAATAAGGTATCCACAGTCAATCGTTGCAAATCAAAGCGTTGGCAACGAGAAAGTACGGTAACCGGAACTTTTCTGATTTCGGTCGTGGCAAAAATAAATTTAACGTGAGAAGGAGGCTCTTCCAAAGTTTTGAGCAAAGCATTGAAAGCACTTTTGGAGAGCATGTGCACTTCGTCGATGATATAAACTTTATAGCGAGCGTTTGTCGGCTTATAGCGAACACCATCCAAAATTTCGCGGATGTCATCTACACCGGTACGGGAAGCCGCATCGAGTTCCAAAACATCAATATGTCTACCTTCGGCAATGGCTTTGCAGTTTTCACAAATTCCGCAAGGATGAACGGTCGGACCATTATGAGCATCTTTTCCAATACAGTTGAGTGCTTTGGCGATAATACGTGCCGTTGTTGTTTTACCAACGCCGCGGATTCCGGTGAGAATATAAGCATGGTGAAGACGATTATTTTTTATGGCATTAGTTAAAGTTTGCACTAAAGCATCTTGCCCGAGCAAATCTTCAAAGGTTTGCGGGCGATATTTTCTGGCAAGCACCACATATTGATTATCAGAATTTTCTTCAGCCATGTTAATTTATCATTTCATCAAAAAAAGCGGTGGAGGACATATAGCCTTGATTAAAATCGTTACGGCTGCTTCCTTCCGGACCTGACCGGGTTGGCGACAAATCAACCCAACGTCCTCCTTTGGGTAATATTGCCGAAAACGGAAGAGATTTCAAGCAATATTTATCTTTTCAGACAAGAATTTTTTTAATTACCAACCATAATGTTCATTTTTTGCAAGCTGCGGCGGATGCTGTCACGTTCTTCAGCTTCGTATAAATCTTGTTGGTTTGCCAAATTAAGCTGATGTCCGTAGATAAGAGATTCCGCCAATGTTTTATCTTTGCCGAAAATAAGTGGTGAGCGATAAGTTTCGGTTATGTTAATATTATCAGTATAAACATCAATATCATCGGCATCAAAACGTGTTGGAGCCTCATCTATAACCACATCTTCGGTCTTTTTCACTTCGACAATATCCATACTATGTTGGTTGCGTCCGTTTTCAAACAAGCGGAACATTCCGTTGATTCCGACATATCCATCAGGATTGGTAATAGTGGCTGTATAGTTATTTGCACCTTGTTTGGCAATGGCATTGGAAAGAGCCACGGCATCATATCCTAAAGCATAAAGAGCTTGGGGACGTTCACCGAAAACATAGGAATATTTATTTACAAAATAGTTGCTGTGACTACGAGAAATGGCCGGATACCAACTTCCGATAAGAGTTGATTCGTTATTGAGTTTAGAGTTTTCCCATAGAGAAGTTCCCAAAAACTTAACATCTGGAGCAAATACGTCATAATAACCAAACATGGCAACGGCAGATTTAAGTTTTGCGCCTTTTTCAGGAATAAGAACCATGTCAAAATCAATTTCACCTAAAGTATCATGAGTAGAAACACGTTTCAACGCTTTGGCAGATTCTGCATCTCCGGCATCAGCTTTAGCTTTAAGAGATGCTTTAAGTTTTTCCATACGAGCATGACGTGTATTATAGTCGGTCATTTCTCTTAAGATATTAGAAAAATCGGAAGTATTGGGTGGATAAAAGGCAATGCGGGTAATGATGATGCTGTTTTTTTGAGCCGCTTTAACGGCAGCTTTGGCAACGGCGATTCCGGTAGCATTATCAGGAACCAAAAGAGCTAAACGAGAACGACCTTGCTTAACGGCATAAGAAATAATGCGGCAGACCTGCTCATCTACAAGCAGACCCAAGGTGTAGACACTGGGTTGTAACACATCTTCTGTGGTGGAAAAAGCAATGACGGGAATATTTCTGCGTGTTGTATCATCGGAAATGGCGCGTACGGAAGAACTTTTTAAAGGACCGATAATAACTTGCACGTTTTGGTTAATGGCGTTTTGTACGGCAGTACGAGCACCTTCGGGGGTGCTTTTAGTGTCGTAATATTGTAAAATGAGGTCAGGATTTTTAACATCATCAAGGGCGAGCATTGTTGCATTTTTCAAGCCGTTGCCATAGCGAGCGGCATCACCGGTAAGAGGGAGCAAAACACCAACTCTGAAGCTAGATTTTTCAGAAAGATTTATTTCAGAAAAATCTGTGGAAGAAGCGTCAGCCCCGCCTAAATGATTAACATTAGATGAAGTTGAGCACGCAACGAGAGCCAAACCGAGAAATAATGCAGAAAATTGTTTTAACACTTGCTTTTTATCCTAAAATATATTGTTCTGTTATATAACGATAACATATTATAAAAATTAGTTTAAAAAAAAACTAATGTAAAGAGAAGAGATAATGAAAAACGGTTTATACATTGTAGCCACCCCAATAGGAAATTTAGGCGACATATCTTCACGCGCGCTGGAAGTCTTGAAAGAAGCAGATATAATTGCTTGTGAAGATACAAGAGTAACCAAAAAACTTTTTTCTTTATTGGGTATAAGTTTGCATAAAACCTTCATAACCCTGCATGATCATAATGAAGATGAACAAGCACAAAAAATTATAGATTATGTTTTATCAGGGCAAAGTGTGGCTCAAGTCAGCGATGCCGGATCACCGCTTATTTCCGACCCCGGATATAAATTAATCAAAAAATGCAAAGAGGCCGGAATTTATATAACCACGCTGCCGGGGTGTTGTGCTCTGATTTCAGCATTGCAGCTTTCGGGCTTGCCAACCAATAAGTTTATGTTTGTAGGTTTTATTCCAAACAAAGATAAAGCTCGAACAGATTTGTTTAATAAATATAAAAATTTAGATGCAACTTTGATTTTTTATGAAACCGCCCCGAGATTGCTCAAAACATTGGGTGTGGCAAAAGAAATTTTTGGCAATAGAGAAATGTCGGTGGCACGTGAAATCAGCAAAGTTTATGAAGAATGTCAAACCGCTTTGGTTGAAGATTTGATAGATTTTTATACGCAAAATCCACCCAAAGGGGAAATGGTTTTTATGGTAGCTCCGGCAACAGAAGATAATCAGGAAGAAATAGATTTAGTTTCTCTGTTAAAAGAAAAGCTAGAAAAAACAAGCTTAAAAACCGCTGTCAAAGAAATTGTCGAAACCTATGGATTGAATAAAAATGAAGTTTACGAACAAGCATTGAGGATAAAAAATGTCAAATAATTATCATAATGGTAAATTAGCCGAATATATTGCTCTTTTTTATTTATTATTTCATGGTTACTTACCTATTGCCAAAAACTATATTACCGGTAAAGGTACACACGCCGGAGAGGTAGATTTAATCGTCCGTAAAGGAAAAACTTTGGTTTTTGTAGAGGTCAAAGAACGTCGCAGCTTTGAAAAGGCTGCCTATGCCATTTCAGAAAAACAAAAACAACGCATTGTTAAAGGAGCCGAGGCCTTTTTAGCCAAACACAAGCATTATGATGCCTATGATATTCGTTTTGACGCCATATTGGTGGAATATCCGTTTAAGATTAAGCATTTACGCAATGCATGGGTTGCATCTAAGCTATTTTAAGTCCTTGCAAACGATTAAGCAAATCTTGCTTAGAGAGAGTAAAGCCGCTTTCAATCCACATATCTTCCAGATTGTTTAACACTTGTCCGATATGAGGACTTCCTTGAATTCCTGCATTGATAATATCTTGACCGCGCAAAGGAAAAGTGGGTTTTTCAAAAGCTAAGATAAATTTTAAAATATCATCAAAATCAGGCAAAATTTGTTTTTGTAAAGCTTGCTCAATCATTAACTTATTACGGGCAAAATCTTTACCATAAGTATAAATAATGCGCTTAAGACAACGAATATCTTCAAAATCGCACAGAGGCACGGAGATACGAGCCAAATCTGTAAACTCTTGTTTTTGTTTTTTGCTAAATTTCATACGTACGGCAATATTGTTGGCAAAAGCTTCATCAGGGTTAAATAAAATAAACAATCGAGCTAATGGGTTTTTAGGGAAATTTCCCTGATTAATTTGCTTATCTAAAAATTCTAAACATTCAATATTTTCATCTTTGGGAACAGGCAAAATATAGCTCAAAATCTCATTATCAGCCATAATTTTAATGGTTTCTGCTGCATGGGGTGTAACTAAGATTTTACATAATTCATCACGAATTCTTTCCATAGAAAGCTCTTGCAAACCTTCGGAATTTTCTTTACAAGCTTCAAGCGCTTTTTTATCAATCGGCGTTTTAGCAAAAATGGAATAAAAGCGGAAAAAACGGAGGATTCGAAGATAATCTTCTTTTATGCGCTGAGACGGATTGCCGATAAAACGAACAACACCTTTTTCCAAATCATCAATTCCGTTATAATAATCAAAAACATTTCCGCGTTCATCAGCATAAACGGCATTTATGGTCAAATCACGACGTCCGGCATCGGTTTCCCAATCGGTGGTGAATTCCACTTCCGCATGACGTCCGTCTGTGGAAATATCTTTTCTTAAAGAAGTAACTTCTAAAACCTTATCATCAATCATCACTCCGACAGTGCCATATTTAATACCCAAAGGAATAGTTTTAATACCATTGTCTTCGCAAGCTTCAACCAATTCATCAGGGTTCAAATCGGTAGCCAAGTCCAAGTCAAAACCTTCCAAACCGGCAAGAGTGTCACGAACAGCACCTCCGACAAAACGTAAAGCACCGCCGTGTTCTTCAACGATGTTAAAAAGTTTGAGAACGTTTTTACTTTTAATCAGTTTTTTTATATCAATATAATTGTCGCGCATCATGATTGTTAATCCGTAAATTTTTTTTAGAAATTAACAGTTTTTAGATATATTTCAAATACTATTATTAAAAAATGAAACAATTTTTAATAACAGAGAGAATGTAAATATGAAAAAAGGACTATCGCTTCTTGTTTTGAGTGTTTTTTTGGCAACAAACGCTCAAGCTGCCCAAACCGCAAAACCGCAACAAATCGGCGAATATGATGATTGGGTTGCTTACTATTACCAAGATGCATCAGGGCTGACTTGCTATATGGCGTCAACACCAAAAAGAGATGAAGGCAAATATACCAAACGTGGCAATATTTATACGGTGATTACCCATCGTCCAGCCGATAAAAGTTATGATGTTGTAAACATAACGGCAGGTTATACTTATAAACCGGAGTCTAAAGTAGAGATAAAAATCGGCAATAAGACTTTTGATAAATTGTTTGTTAACGGAGATAAAGCTTGGGCAACAAGCGATAAAACCGACAAAGAAATTGTTGAAGCCATGAAAAGAGGCTCTCGTATGATTGTGCATGGTACTTCAAGCAAAGGTACCGCTACCAAAGACACTTATTCTTTAGCCGGTTTTTCTCAAGCATATAAAGCTATTAGTGCAAAGTGTAAAAAGAGATAATAATGAGCGAAAAAATTGAGTTAATCGGCTTAAGCAAGGAAGAATTAGCTGAGGCCATTGCCGAGATTGGCGAAAAACCGTTTCGAGCCAAACAAGTTTGGCAATGGTTATATCACCATGGTGTGACCGATTTTGAAAAAATGAGTAATTTGAGTAAAGATTTACGCGCCAAGTTAGCTGAGAAATTTACCATCACACGCCCCAAAATCGTAGCTGAGCAAATTTCTTCCGACAAAACCCATAAATGGTTGTTGGAGTTTGCTGATGGACAAAGAATTGAAACCGTTTATATTCCGGAAGAAGATAGGGGAACGGTTTGCATTTCCACTCAAGTTGGTTGTGCTGTTGGTTGCACTTTTTGCCATACCGGTTCGCAAAAAATCACTCGAAATCTGACAGCAGGGGAAATCGTATCGCAGTTTTTGGTTGCCAGAGATGCTTATAATGAATGGCCAACCCCGACCGATGAGGTCAGATACTTGTCCAATATTGTGGTTATGGGTATGGGTGAACCGCTGCATAATAAAGAAAATACCTTTAAGGCATTAAAGATATTATCAGATGGCGACGGTGTAGCCATTTCACGCCGCAAAATCACTTTATCGACATCAGGTATCGTTCCGCATATTGCAGAAGTTGCCAGTGAGCTTGGTTGTCGTTTGGCAATCAGCCTGCACGCATCAAATAACGAACTTCGCACCCGTATAATGCCGATTAATAAGAGATATCCGATAGAAGATGTTTTAACCGCTTGCCAAGAGTTTCAAAAAAGAGCCGGCAGCTGCAAATACATCACTTTTGAATATTTGCTTTTGAATGGTTTGAATGATTCGCTAGAAAACGCACACGAACTTGTCGATTTGATGAAGAAATATAAGATTGATGCCAAGTTTAATCTGATTCCGTTTAATCCTTGGCCGGGATGCGATTATCAACCCTCTTCCAAAAATCGAGCCATGGCTTTTTCTAAAGAGCTGGGCAAATTTGGCTATGCCGCACCGATTCGTGTGGCAAGAGGACAAGATATCTTAGCCGCTTGTGGACAGCTAAAGTCTAAGAAAGAACAACAAAAGTAAAATAAAAAATCCCTTTGATAAAAAGGGATTTTTTAATATCTTTCTCTGCTTCCGCGTTCCATAGTCAAAAGACGATTATTTTGTAATTGTCTTTGTCTTTCATAATCACGAATACGTTGCTGACGTTTTCGCTCTTCTTCAGGCGTTTCTCTGTGATTGGAATTAATTTCTTTCAAAGTGGCAATTCTTTGGATAACTTCTTGGGCACTTAAGCCATCAGCCAAAGTTCTGATTTGGCCAATGATATTTTTAGGAGTAAGGCTCTGTTGAATGAGCTCCATATTTAAAAATTGTTCGTTGGCAATCACACGGTTAATTTCCACTTCCAGATTTTCATCATAAAAATCTTCATCTTCATAAGGATTATGATTAGGCATATTCTTAACCGAACCATGGATGATTTTGACAATATATTTTTTAAATTGTTTGGTAACCAATTTCATAAAGTTAGGTTTTGTAACGGTGGGATTTTTTGAAGCGCGCATGAGAGAAAACAGTAAAAGATTTTTCAAATATCTTTTCTGTGTTTTTTTCATTGGAATATTTGTTTGAATGCCGTTTCTAACCATAGCCAGAATTTCTTGGCGTTCTTCTTCAAATTTGTTTACGTCGTCCATTTTTTTACTTTCCCGAAAAAAATATATCATAAAAATGACTTTGCTTCAATCTGCATTTAAAAAAAACTTGCCAAAAATATAAAAAAGGCTAAAATCAAGCCAATTTTCTTATTATTTATTGTATTACTAATCTAAAAATTTTTTATATGGAAAAGATTTTATCAAAAGAACTGTTGTTGCAAAATCTGAACAGTAGTAATTTGTTTGTTGTAAAAGCATGTATGCTTAAGGTTTTTAAGGAACTGTTGCAAGGCAAGCAAGGGCTGCTGACAATGCAAGACATCGTTTTCTCTCAAAAAAGCGAGGTCAAACCGGAAGAGTTTTTTAAGTGTCTGGGAAAATATTTTATAGACATGCCGAAGAGAGATGCTCAGAAATGGGATAATTTTTTCAATATATTGGAACAACGCCGTAGTTATATGCCAATCAGCCGTATGGTTGTGTTGGAAATGTACCTCTATGGCAATTTGAATAAAGAAGAAAAGCACAGATGTTGCTTTTGGCTGAACAATCACTGTCAGTTTGGTCAACATAAAGAACTTATATTGAAAATGTTGTCTAGTCCTGAAGATGCAAAATTATTGCTTTTGGCGAAAAAATATTGCCGACAAGAATATGCTTTTTCTCAAGAAGAGGTAGATAAAGTATGTTCATTGCCATTAAGGGCTCCACGAAAACTTGAAATTTATGCTCTGTTCATTGCTCAAAAAAATCAAAACTTCAATTTTTGCGTTTTGAAAGAATTAATGCAAAATTTATCAGATGATAAATTAATGGCAACAAGCGATGAAAAGCGTAGAATGTGGAATATGGTGATTGGTTTATTGCAAACTAATCCTCTTGACGAAGTTATAACCGAGCTCAAAATAGATGTCCGCAATTTTAACCAATTGTATCAGCAAGGAAAAATAGACAAAGACATTTATCTGAACATCTTAAAAGCATTTGCCGAACAAATATCCTTTGTTCCCACAGAATTAAAAGACCTTTTAGAGGGATATACGCAAATTGCCATAATAGAAAAAAACAGACATCTGTTAAAGCCGCTAATGGATAGCTTATTCCTTTTATTGGAAAAGAAAAATCCGCGTATTACAGACAAAGTTTTGACTTTGGTATTGGAAATTCTCCTTTTATGGAAAGAAAAGCAGGGCTTCAATGTGAGCTATCTCTCCAAAATCAGAGCAAAAATATATCAAGGAGCAATGCTGATAAAAAAAGCAAATATATCAGAACTCAAACAATGTTTGACTTTTGATGAAAATTTGTTTTTGCTTTTGGTTCCAAAAGTTGAAGAAAGTGATATAAAAGCTTTGTTGCAAGAGGTTGCCCATCAAAAACCGGAATTGTGGTCAGAAACTTTGGATGCCGTACTCTCCAAAACATTGACGGATATAATGTTGGTGATAGAAATTCTTGCCGAGATGTATAAGGCAGAAAATACAGCAGATATCCGAAAGATTTTGGCAGAGTCTTTAACAATGTTATTGAATAATTTGCCTGAAAAAGAGGCTATGGCAGAAAAGGCAGATAAGTTTTTTGCTTTTATGAACGATAATCCTTCCTTAAAGTCATTGGTTGAGAGTTATCTAAAAAATGCAAATGTCGCAATGGCAAATTATCTGATAGGATAAATCTTTTAAGAAAAAGCAAAGTTCTTTTTAAGAGCTTTGCTTTTTTTGTTGTTCAACAAAAGGCTTAAAATAAGCACAGACTTTTTGATAAACCTCTCGTTTGAAATCTACAACACGAGAAGGTGCATCATCAATATCAATCCATTCAAAAGCTTGAAATTCAATTTCTTCGGGATTGGTTTTGAAGTTTATCTCATTATCGTTTTCCAAAAATAAAAATAAAAACCAATACTGTTCCTGACCAATATTTTTGCGTCCGAGTTTTTTAAATTTCTCAACCACTTCATTAGAGAACTTATAGCGTAAAGGCTGCGGATATTCAGCAATAAGTTTAACATTGGATAAACCTGTTTCTTCTTTTAGTTCACGATAAGCAGCTTGAAGCGGATTTTCGTTTGCTTCAATTCCCCCTTGAGGAAACTGCCAATTAAAGTCACAATTTTCCACTCTTTGGCAAGAGAGAACCTTTCCCTGCGTATTACAAAGAATAACAGCGGCATTTTTTCTGTATAAATCAACCATTATTCAACCACCAAATTAGAGACAGGAACCAAGGCAAACGGTCGCTCAATAGAAGTAATATTTTGTTCTTTCATTTCTTCATAAGAAAGTTGCGGAGAAAAAGTTTCAACCCAATTTTTAATAGCGGTAATAACAATGGGTTTAGGTGTCGCAACAATCAAAACTTGTCCTTTTTCACGGGCTGTTTGTTCAGCTTTCAGGAGCAAATTTCTAATATTTTCTTGAGTGAAATCATCGCTAATAACAATATCTGCTTTCTTTCTTGGTAAATTTGGTACTTGAATATTATCAATTTCTTGGCCGGAGGTAGCATCAATAGCCAATAAGCCTCGTTGTTGCAATTCTTGCAAATAATTTGAGAGTTGATTTTTTGTTGTTTCATCCACCAAACCATCAACAATAATCATTCCGCCAATAGGAGCATTAACCGACAGCGCTTTATAAAAGCGATACATATTTTCTTGAGGCGTTACGGTAATACCCATAGCTAAAGGACCATTATCTGCCTTAAGTACATTTTTAGAGGCCAACAACAAATCCATATAGGTTTCATGACCAAATTTTCGAGCATTCGAAATCATTTCCGATGCTTTAATTGTATAAGGAGAGAAAGAAAAAGAAACTTCAGACGGAAGAGCTTTATTCATAGATTCAAAAGTCTTGGTATCAATTCCGGTATTTTTAAATATAACAGAAACTTTATAAAAGTTAGGAGCAATTTGAATCTGATGTCCATATTCTACCCAAGGTTTTTTGTTTTGGTTAGAAATTTTGGGTAAAGTAAAGTTATCTTTTTTCTCAATCAAATCGGGTATATTTTCTACCACATTCAAAGAATAATGATTGGAGGAATCTTTGAGTTTAGCAAGTAAAGGAGCTGCTTTTACAAAATCTTCAATTGTTTCTAACTTAACCGGTTCTTCAGATAAGAAAGAAGGCTTATTTTTAGAGGGCAACTTTTGTTTTTTTTCAGGCAGAGTTAAAATATATTTAGGCGATTTATTTTTTTTCTCAAACATAATTCGCTCAATTTTTGTTCTAAACTCCGGCTCACTTTTTTTCTTAGCGAAAAAATAACCGGACATCGTAACCATAACCACAGCCATAAATATAAAAAAAGCTAATTTTGATTTTTTAGGATGTCCGCTCATTTTTTTCTCCATTTATTTTTGGTTTTCGACACCAGATTTATAAATGTTCAAAGCCTTGACTAAATCTACGGCACGAGATAGCTGATAGTCTTTTTTCAAAGAATCATCTTTTTTAGAAGTTTTATTTTTTGTGATGGTTTGAGCATCATTTTTCAAAGCATTTCCAAATTCAGCTTCGCTAAAATTCATGCCTTTATCAATTTCTTCTACCTTAGCCGGTTTAACTTCCACATCAGGAACAATACCGGTAGCCTGAATCGAGCGTCCGGAAGGAGTATAATAACGAGCGGTTGTTAAACGCATTGCTCCATAGTTTCCAAGAGGAATAACCGTTTGTACTGAACCTTTTCCGAAGGTTTTTTCGCCCAAGATAATAGCGCGTTTATGGTCTTGCAAAGCGCCGGCAACAATTTCTGATGCAGAAGCAGAACCATCGTTAACCAAAACGACAATAGGTAAATCTTTGGCAATATCGCCTTCTGTTGCCGTATATTTAACTGTATCTTCAGGATTTTTAGAACGAGTAGAAACAATTTCGCCTTGATCTAAGAAGAGGTCAGAAACATTAACGGCTTGGTCGAGTAGACCACCTGGATTATTTCTCACATCCAAGACAATACCGGCAGGCTCTCCTTTAAGTTCTTTTTTTATTTTTTTATAGTCTTTTTCAACCATTTTATCTGTATCTTCAGAAAAAGAAGTAATACGAATATAAGCCACATCATCGGCTTTAATTTCAGATTTAACGGATTGAATTTTAATTTCTTCACGTTTTAAGGTGACATCAAACGGCTTTTCATTAGCGCGACGAATAGTCAACTTAACCTTTGTACCAATTTTTCCGCGCATTTTATCAACAGCATCATTAAGGCTCATACCGACAACCTGTTCACCGTCAATATGAGTAATATAATCTCCGGGTTTAAGTCCTGCTTTAGAAGCTGGAGTATCATCAATCGGAGAGACAACTTTAACCACACTGTTTTCCATGGTAACTTCAATTCCGAGTCCACCAAATTTACCTTTAGTTTGCTCATTCATATATTTAAAGCTTTGTTCGTCCAAATAGCTGGAATGCGGGTCAAGAGAAACAAGCATGCCGTTCAGAGCAGATTCGATAAGCTTTTTATCTGTCACATCTTCCACATAAGAAGTTTTAGTTCTCTCCAAAACTTCACCAAAGAGGTTAAGCATTTCATAAGTATCAGCAGGATTCTCTTTATCTTCTTTGTCAGCGGCAAAAGCCGGAGAAAAGATTACTGCGGTCGAGATTAAAGAAGCTGTAAAAATTGACCATTTATTTTTCATATTCAATTCCAGTCATTTAGTTAGTATACCATGGCATCGGATCAATCGGCTGATTATTCCGACGCAATTCCACATAAAGTTTAGCATCGCGGCTATCCGGCATTTGACCGATAGGCTCTCCGGCTAAGAGCAATTGACCGAGTTCGCAATCAATATCTTCCAAACCGGCAAGCAAAGTCAAATAACCAGAGCCGTGCTCAATAATAATCATATTTCCGTATCCGCGGAAAGGACCGGCAAAAATCACCGAGCCGTCAAACGGAGAAATAATCTGAGCCATATTGCGTGTTTTAATAGTAATTCCTTTACTAAGCACGCCTTTATTTATCTCTTCGCCAAACTGCGCAACAATTGAACCTCGAGCCGGTAGAGGCAATTTTCCTTTCGCTTTAACAAAAGCCTTACCGATATCTTTTATACTCTCAGAAGAATATTTAATCAAGTCAGCTCTTTGAGTTTGCTCAAGTTTTTTCTTTTCAGCCAATTTTCTTTCTTCTTCGGCACGAAGTTTTGCCAAACGTTTGCGTTCTTCGGCTTCTTTTTGAGCTTTAAGACGTCTTTCTTTTTCGAGTTTATTAAGAAGATCGCGCAAATCATTGGCTTGAGACGCAAGTTTTTCCACTTTCTTTTTAGCCTGAGCTGTCTGAATTTCAATTTTGTTTCTGAGCTTAGACTTTTTCTGCACCAAAGCTTTCATATTTTCATGTTCTTGTTCAAGCTGATGCTTTTGCGAAGTGATTTTAACAACTTGCTTTTCTATTTGGTTTTTCTTAAGTGTGATTTCAGCAAGTTTTTTACGAATAGTCGCCGCATTATCTTCCAAATAAGGTACGGATTCCCTAAGCAAAATAGCGCTACGTATAGTTTCTACGGGAGTAAGAGGTTGTACAAAGAGAGCTTCGGTTGGTTTAAGAGCAAGATTTTGCAAAGCCGAAAGGGTTTTAATTAAGTGCACATCTTGAGAAATAAAACCTTGCTCGGCATCTTTAAGCTCTTGTTTTAATTTTTTTAGCTGATTTTCCATCGAAGAAATTTTATCTTCGTTGTTTTGAATTTTTTTAGCGGTTTTAATCATTTCAGAGCTAACCTCTGAGAGCTCTTGATTGATTTTTGATGCTTGTTCTTTCAGTTTTTGATGTTCTTTGTTTTGGAGCTCCACCTGTTTTTCCATGCGCTCCAATTCTTGTTTGGAAACTTTGGCGGCCATAGCATCAATGCTTGTGTTTGCCAAAGCAAACAACAAAGAAAATGCAAAAGTTATGACCGCCTTTGTTTTCAAGATTTTTCCTTTACTTATTTTTCAATTAAAGAATTACCGTTCATTTCGGCCGGTTTTTCAATATTGAGAAGTTCAAGTAAGGTCGGAGCAATATCAGCGAGTTTACCGTCATGCAAGCCTTTAATCTGGGTTTGGCAGTTAACCAAAACACCTTGAACCTTGCCAACGGTATGAGCCGTATAGGGTGCACCGGTTTTTTCATCAACCATTTTTTCAACGTTGCCGTGGTCTGCGGTAATAAAAAGTACCCCACCAACTTTTTTGATGGCATCAACCACTTTGCCCAAGCATTCATCAACAGCGGCAACAGCTTTGAGTGCAGCTTCCATAATACCGGTATGGCCGACCATATCACCATTGGCAAAGTTGCAGATAATAGTATCAAAGCGTTTATTTTCAATGGCATCAACCAATTTTTCAGTCACTTCATAAACACTCATTTCCGGTTTGAGGTCATAAGTGGCAACTTTCGGAGAAGGAACAAGGATTCTTTCTTCGCCTTTGAACTCGCGTTCTTCACCACCGTTAAAAAAGAAAGTAACGTGAGCATATTTTTCGGTTTCGGCAATGCGGAGTTGGGTCAAACCGTGGTTAGAAACAACTTCGCCAAAAATGTTGGTGAGTGCTTCCGGACCAAACATGGTTTTCATAAAGCGCTGGTGGTCAACGGAATACTCGGTCAAACCAACGTTAATAGAGGTTTGAATGGTTTTCTTACGCGCAAAACCGGTGAAGTCTTTATCAGCCAAAGCATAAAGAATTTCACGAGCACGGTCGGCTCTAAAATTCATCATCAAAACGGCATCTCCGTCTTGCATACCTTGATAATCACCGACAACGCAAGGAACAACGAACTCATCATTTACACCTGCGGCATAAGAAGCTTTGATAGCTTCATCGGAAGAGGCATATTTTTTACCTTCGGCAAAAGCCATATTGTTGTAAGCAAGTTCAATTCTATCCCATCGTTTATCTCTGTCCATGGCATAGAAACGGCCTTCAATGGTAGCAAGTTTAACATGAGCCATGTTAGCGATAGATTTTTCAAATTCTGCCACAAAATCAACGGCAGATTGCGGCGGTGTGTCGCGACCGTCTAAGAAAGCGTGAACATAGGTTGTAATACCATTGTCGTTCAAAACTTGGCAAGCGGCAACAATATGGTCTTGAGTGGAGTGAACACCACCGGGGCTCATCAAGCCCATCACATGACAAGCTTTGCCATTGGCTTTGAGTGTATTGATAAGTTCATTCAAAACCGGATTTTTGGCAAAAGAGCCATCTTTAATAGCTTGGTCAATGCGTGGTAAGTCTTGCATAACAACGCGACCGGCACCCAAATTCATGTGTCCTACTTCAGAGTTTCCCATTTGACCATCAGGCAAACCAACGGAAAGACCGGAAGTTTCAACAAAACAATGCGGGCAAGTTTTCAAAAGATTATGCCAATTAGGAGTAATGCCTTGTTCAATAGCATTATCTTTGGTAATTTTTTCACGATATCCCCATCCATCGAGGACGAGCAACATAACAGGTTTTTGTGTCATTATTTTTCCTTTTACAAAATCAAATCAATCTTCTGCGTATTATATATAAATATTTTGAACAAAAAAGCACTATTTTTTTATAATTTATAAAAGTTTTTTAAGACCGAAATTTTCATAGGGCTGCTTTGTAAAGAGTTCAGAGTTTCGGCTTGTTCTTCATCTTGCAGCATACCAAACAAAAAGATAATACCCAAGCAAAGAAAGATAATGACAAATAACATGAGAATTTTTTTCATAAACTCTGTCCTAATTTAGTTTAGCCGCTGTTATCATGATTTTTTGCCAAATTTCGGCGGGCAAATTGGAGCCGGAAACATTTTTCATCGGAGAATTGTCGTCATTTCCGAGCCAAACCGCAGCAATCAGCTCATCGGTAAAGCCCACAAACCAAGCATCGCGGTTGTCTTGGCTGGTACCGGTTTTTCCGGCAGCAAAACCTTTGATTCGCGCACGTTTTCCGGTGCCAGACGAGATGACTTCTTGCAACATATAAGTCAGTTGCTCCACATCACGTTTATCAAGAATTTGATTCTCATCATCAATGTTTCTCTGATAGAGTTGATATCCGTCTTTGGTATAAATTTCCTTAATGGCATATGGAATAACCGCATAACCGCCGTTAGCAAGCGTGGTATAAGCGGTGGCCATATCCATGACTTTCACTTCTGAGGTGCCAAGCGCAATTGCCGGAGAATTTTCAATTTCGGTGCTAATACCCATACGATGCGCATTTTTGATAATATCGCTGCGATTAAGCATTTCCGAAAGGTGAATGGTTGCAAGGTTGTAAGAATGAGCCAAAGCTTGCGTTAAGGTTACTTCACCGTGATATTTACGGTCGGCATTTTCGGGCTTCCATTTGCCGATAGAAAGCGGAGAGTCCATAATTTTATCTTCTGCCGAAAAGCCTTCTTGCAAAGCCGTGAGATAAACAAAAGTCTTAAAAGATGACCCCGGTTGGCGCAAAGCCTGTGTAGCACGGTTGAATTGACTTTTGGCATAATCCACACCGCCAACCATGGCCTTGATACCACCGCTCTTGTCCATAATTACAATCGCCCCTTGGTGCACGTTACGAGAAGAGGCATATTTGTTGATGGTGCTTTCCAAAATGTCAGATGCCGCTTGCTGCAAGTCTTGGTCAAGCGTGGTTAAAACATAAATATCATTGGTGCGTTCGCCGATATAAGAGTTAACGTCATTATAAACCCAATCGGCAAAATGCATGGCATCTTTCACATTATATTTCTTTTCCGGACCGAGGCGCATTTTAAGTGCGTTGTCCGCTTGCATTTGCGTGATTTTGTCATTATCAACCATGTTGTTGAGAACCACTTTAGCACGCTCTATTGCTCTTTCTTCCGAGGCAATCGGGTTATAGCGCGACGGTGCTTTGAGCATACCGGCAATTACGGCAGCTTCCTTGAGGTTAAGGTCGCGAGAAGATTTTTGAAAATATTTCTGGCTTGCTGCCTCAATACCGTAAGTGCCGGCCCCTAAATAAACGCGGTTCAGATAAAGTGCCAAAATTTGGTCTTTGGTAAATTTGGATTCGAGCCAAAAAGCAAGCAACAATTCTTGGGTTTTGCGCTTGATATTTTTGTTTGGTGTCAGGAATAAGTTTTTAGCCACTTGTTGCGTGATGGTGCTTCCGCCTTGTGCGTAACGTCCAAGAAACATATTGGTTAGCATGGCACGCGTGAAGGAAATGACATCAAAGCCAAAGTGCGAATAAAAACGCCTGTCTTCTGTGGAAAGAATAGCATCAATCACGTAAGGAGGAAGCTCGTCAACGGTAATCACTTCCGAATAAACACTGCCGAAAGTGGTGACTTCATTGCCGTTTTCGGCAGCAATGGTTGTGGAAGGTTGGCGGGTGCGATTAACAGCTTCTTCAATATCCGGAAGAGTGATGATGCAATAGCCGATATAGAGTAGAAAAGTTATCACCAAGCCGGCAAAAATTTTTAATTTAATATGCCGATTCTTAACCTTCTGTTTTGACTCTCTTTTTTTTCTTTTTGTTGTCTTTTTCTTAGCTTTTGCCACGATTCGCCCCTTTTTTATCCTTGCGTCGATTCTTAAAATATTTTAAAACTATATTCATAGATAACATAAAGTTTTAACATCAAAAGATTAAGGAACATTTTATGACTGACATTTCTCTTAAAATTAATGAAGATTTGTTGCAAAAATTAGCAAAAATCGCTGAGAAAAGCGGTCAAAATGTAAATGAAGTTGCCATATCGGCACTTTCAGCTTATGTTGAAGATTATGAAGATGTTTATAAAACCGATTTATGCTCGGTAGATAATTTGGAACGCTCATTCTTTTTATCCATTGGTGAATAAGTTTTAAATCCTACTGGCACAAGCAGGAGGAAAAATGACTAAAACGGTTTGTTTGGTTGATGGCTCGGGCTATATTTTCAGAGCTTTTTATGGTATCCCTAATTTAACCTCGCCGGATGGTACGCCGGTCAATGCTGTTTATGGTTTTACCAATATGTTTTTGCGTTTAACCCAGAATATTCCATGTGATTATTCTTTGGTTTTGTTTGATGCCAAAAGACAAAATTTCCGCAACGAGTTTTTTCCTGAATATAAAGGCACCAGAAAAGAAATTCCCGAAGAGCTGATTCCCCAATTTCCTATTATTAGAGAAGCCGTCAAGGCTTTGAACTTGAACCAACTCGAGATGGAAGGTTATGAGGCCGATGACCTGATAGCTACTTATGCCGAACAGGCTTTAAGCAAAGGTTATGAGGTGGTCGTGGTTTCTGCTGATAAAGATTTAATGCAGTTGATTCGCCCAGGCGTTCGCTTCTATGACCCGATGAAAGATAAGTTCTTTTCTCCTGAAGATGTGAAGGAAAAATTCGGTGTTTATCCGGATAGAGTGGTCGATGTTCAGGCTTTGGCCGGAGATAGCATTGATAATGTTCCCGGCGTCCCGGGAATTGGCTTAAAAACGGCGGCACAACTCGTTAATGAATTTGGCTCTTTGCAAGAGGTGTTAGACCGCGCCGGAGAGATTAAGCAAAATAAAAGACGAGAGACTTTGCTTGAAAATAGAGAAAATGCACTCATTTCTTTGCAACTCGTCACTTTGAAAAAAGATGTTCCGGTCGAAAAAGACATTGAGTCTTATGCTTGCCATAAACCGGTGTTTGAAGATATTGAAAAGTTTGTCGATTTATATGGTTTTTTGAGCTTAAAACCACGCTTGCAACGCTGGGCAGAGGTTAGATACAACAGTCTGCCGGATGAGGAAAATCAAGACCTGAACACCGTATTTAAAGAGGTGGAGAAGCACTATGAGCTGGTGCAAGATGAGCAAAGCTTAATGCGCTGGGTGGATTTGATAAAAAACAAGGGCGCCTTTGCTTTTGATACCGAAACCACCGGCATTGACCCCACTTTTGATAAAATTGTCGGCTTTTCCATGGCGGTGGAAGAGGGCGTGGCTTGCTATGTGCCTTTGAAACATAAATCTCAAAATCGTGATTTGTTTGCTTTGGAAAGTGATGAAATCAAACAGCTTGATTTTGCAACCATTGCCAAACATTTAGCCCCGATTATGACCGATAAGAGCATTTTGAAAATCGGACATAATATCAAGTTTGATATGCACTTCTTTGCCCAAGTGATTGGCGAAGACAAAGAGATTTTTCCGATTGAAGATACGGCTGTTTTGTCTTATGACTTGGACAGCTCCGAGCATGGACACGGCATGGATGAGCTGGCAGAAAAGTTTTTGTCTTATAAGACCATTCATTATGAAGATGTTTGCGGCACCGGCAAAGATAAAATCACCTTTGACTATGTGCCTTTGGACAAGGCTTTGGACTATGCCGCCGAAGATGCCGACATCACCTTGCGCTTGTATAATGTTTTGAAGCCAAGGTTGATAAAAGAGAAAAAAATTGCCGTTTATGAAAACTATGACCGCCCGCTGATTGCCATTTTGCAAAAAATGGAAAAACAAGGCGTGATGGTTGATAAACAAAAACTCATGAACTTAAGCCAAGAGTTTGATAAAAAATTGAAAGAATACGAGCAAGAAATTTATAAACTTGCCGGAGAAGAGTTTAACATTGGCTCGCCCAAACAAATTGGCGAAATTTTGTTCGGTAAACTTGGGGCTAAAGGTAAGAAAACCGCCACCGGCGCATGGCAAACCGGAGCCGATGTTTTGGAAAATCTGGCAGCCGAGGGCAATTTGCTTGCCGCCAAAATTTTAGATTGGCGCGGTTTCAGCAAACTCAAGTCCACTTATACCGATGCTTTGCTCAATTTGCTCGATAAAGACAGCCGCTTGCATACAACTTTTAACCAAACCGTGGTGAATACCGGTCGTTTGGCATCTTCTAACCCCAATCTGCAAAATATCCCGATTAGAAGTGAAGAAGGCAAAAAAATCCGAGAATGCTTTATCGCCAAAGAAGGACATAAGATAATCGCTTCCGACTATTCGCAAGTTGAGTTGCGCTTGCTCGCTTCTGTGGCTGATGTTAAGGGCTTAAAGCACGCTTTTGAACAAGGCATAGACATTCACGCCGCTACTGCAGCAAAAGTGTTTGGCGTGCCTTATGAAGAAGTAGATGCCAATATGCGCCGCCATGCCAAGGCGATTAATTTTGGCATTGTTTACGGCATTTCGCAATATGGCTTGGCCAAACAAATTGATGTCAGCAATGAAGAGGCCAAAAAATATATTGATGCTTATTTTGCTCAAATGCCCGAGATTAAAAAATATATGGAACAAACCACGATGTTTGCCCATCAATACGGCTATGTGCTGACGCCTTTCGGGCGCAAATGCTCAATTATGGGCATTAATGATAAAAACAAACGCATTGTTGCCAATGCTGAAAGAGCCGCCATCAATGCACCGATTCAAGGTGGTGCGGCAGATATCATCAAACGTGCGATGATTGCCGTGCAAAGAGAGCTGGAAGAGGGAGGATATAAAACCAAAATGCTTCTGCAAGTGCATGATGAGTTGGTTTTTGAAGCCCCGATTGATGAAGTGGAAAAAGCCGCCGCGATGATAAAAAAGACCATGGAAAGCGTGGTTGATTTAGCCGTACCTTTTGTTGCCGAAGTTGGTATCGGTGATGATTGGACCCAAGCCCATTAAAAATAAAAAACGCAGAAACAAAATTCTGCGTTTTTTTGTTAGTCTATTAAACTAGGCCGAGTGTCCACCATCGCGAACTTGCGCATTTTGCGGCATCGGCGGTAATTTTGAAAAATCAACGGAATGATATTTTTGTGCTTCTTGTTTCATCATTTGAATGATGTTTGGATGTGTATTTTCAATAAATGAAACATATTCTTGAGCTGCTTTATCCCAGTTTGCTCTTTCGGGTGTTCCTATTTCAGGAATTTTATCACCAAAGAAGTCTTTTTCAAACTTGTCGGTGTCTTTACCGCAATAAAAGTCACCCAACTCTTTTTCATAAAGCTTATGAGAACAATAAGCCTCAAGATTATGGAAAACATAAGATTTATGAAAATCTCCGTCCGCGAAATACAATATATCATAACTACAGTCAGAAAATTTATCTTCTGCCGGAATAATTCTGTTTTTTTGTCCTAAGTTAAAAAGCTTATAAGCTCCTTCATCTATATTCATTTCGCTGTTTTTAGTCCAGGTTGCGGGGCAAATACCAAAAACAGAACTTCGGGGGTATTGAGTGCTAAATATATTTTGCATCCAAAAACGTCCACTGACTTTGGGATTAAAATAATGTTCACTCAGATTTTGGTCAACATAACTTGGCGATGGTTCAATATCCTTGCCAAAACGTGCGTTAATTTCTTTAGACAAGTGCAAGGTATCAGCATAATTACCCACATAAATCGTCATGCCTTTACCATTTTCACCGCCTTTTGCAATCTTATGTTCAATATCAAGCTTTTCAAGCATTTCAGAAATTGCTTTAGTGGTTGGATGATTACGGTTTGGCACCACATCCAGATGGAGTTTCCAATCAGCATCAGACGTTCTGGCTTTAGATGAATAGTAATAGTTTTCAATTTTTAAGCCACTTTTTTGTTTATGTTCTTCAGAGCGAGGTTCTGGAGAATTATATTTTGCTTTTGCCTTTTTTAACTCTATTTGTTTCATAGTATAAGCGCGAATATAGTCCAACTCGGCTTTTTCCATTTTAGAAATTTTGCCGAGCTTTTCTTTGGCTTCCAAACTTCTGCGACGTGTTTCACGGCTTCTTTCATAATCATTTTGCGGTGTGAAAGTCGGTGTTTGTTCCGGTGCCGGTGTCGGTTGTTGCGGCTGAGGTTCCGGCTGCGGCTTTGTTTCCGCTGTTGGCTGCGTTTTTGGTTCTGCTGTCGGTTCCGGAGCCGGAGTAGATTCTTGCTGGTTTTGTTGCGGTTTGCTTTGTTCTTGTGTTTGCAGTTTGTTTTTCATAATTTGCAAAGCACCTTTGAGCTTTTCATCTTGAATAGTTTGCACAAATTCATCATTAAGCTCTGGTGCGCCAATCATTTTCATCGCAGGTTTTGCTTCCATGCAAGCAAGCATCAAGCGAGCTTTGAAGTCAGGAGATTTAATATCACCAAATTCAATGGCTGAGCCTTGTTTTTGAGCCAGAGCCACAATATCGCGAAAACGCTGCATATTTGGCATTTTCGGCTTTCCGTCTTTATCTTTGGCAGAAAGAGTAATGTTGTTGGCGCTTTTTGCTACAATTGTATCAATACTGCCGTTTTTATGCTTAATTTCTGCATGATATTCAGTAGCTTTAATATCTTCCTTATATTCAGCTTTTTGTTTTGCGGCAGAAGGTTGAAAAATCTCCCGCAAAGCTTTTTTAAAACTTGGGTCAACAACAGCATTTTGTGTGTTTTCTGCCTTATTAGGTTTATCTTGCCCTTGGTGAATGTGTAGATTTTGTTTTTCATTTGTTTTGGTAAAATGCAATGAGTTTTGCATATAATCGCGCATTGAGGTCATACAATCAGCGCAGAAGGGGTCTTTAAGTTTTTTACGACGGTTGAAACTTTCATCTGTATAAGCATATTCATACATCAGGCAGTTTTTATCGGTGCAGTGCCAACCGAGGTTATCGACGGCGTTTTGACGTTTTTCGTGTGTCGCATTAAAGGTATGCCCAAGCTCGTGAATGATGATATCTTTGAAATATGTTTTCAAATCTTCGCCGGTATAGCCGAGTGCGGCGCAAGTTCCGGCAGAAATATTAACACTCGTTTCGCTGGAAATTCCGCGGATGTTGCCGTGAGCTTTTTGTTTGGTAATGTTAACCAAAATTGGAGAGGTAGAAGAGTACATGTTTCCGGCGCTGTCAGCCTGTAAATGGCTGAGTTTTTGAATATCAATCATGCCGTTATGGGTAGCTAAAGCAATTTGTTTTTTTAATGAAGCTTTGTACGAGCCATCGGGAAGCTTTTCAAACATCTGCCAAAAGCTTTTTTCATCAAAATCTTCCGTGCTTTGCCCTGTTCTTTTCATGTTCTCATAGTATTGTTTGTTTTGCTTGGCAAGAATTTGCAAAATATCTAAACTATCGCAAGTAAGGTTTCCTTCCTTTGTGGCAAAATTGTCTTTATACTCGGGAAAAAGGTTGATGAAGTCTTGCACGGCTTCTTTAGCCCAGTCGATATATTTTTGCTCTAATCCGTCTTCAAAATTAAAATAGAAAGCTTTCATTGCCTTTTCCGCCAAAATTAAACATTAAAAGCATCATACCACAGAATAGATTCGCTGTCTAGAATAAATTTTGTCTAAAATAAGCACAAAAACATAAAATATAAGCTTTTTTGCGTTGATATCTTTGCTTTTTTGTTTGGTGAATTCAATATTTGGGTATATAGTACAGCACAGTTGATTTTTATATGAAAAATAAAGGAAGTAGAACGAATATGAGTAGTGAAATGACCGCAGAAGAATTAAGAAAAGAAGAAAGCGAATATAATGCTGACTCCATTAAGGTTTTGAAGGGTTTGGATGCTGTCCGCAAACGCCCCGGAATGTACATCGGTGATACTGATGATGGTTCGGGTTTGCACCATATGATTTATGAGGTTTTGGACAACGCCATTGACGAGGCTTTAGCCGGCTATTGTGATAAGACCGAAGTTATTTTGAATCCGGACGGTTCAGCTACCATTCGCGATAACGGACGCGGTATTCCGGTTGGTATGCACAAAGAAGAAGGTATTTCTGCGGCCGAAGTTATTATGACCGAATTGCACTCCGGTGGTAAGTTTGATAACAACTCATATAAAGTTTCCGGTGGCTTGCACGGCGTGGGCGTTTCTGTGGTTAACGCCTTGTCGGTTTGGCTCAAACTTCGCATTTGGCGTGAAGGTCACGAGCATATTGCCGAGTTTTCTCATGGTAACGTAACTCGCCACTTGGAAGTTGTCGGTGATGCCGGAGACAAACATGGTACCGAAGTAACCTTCTTACCATCTCCTGAAACATTCACCATGACCGAGTTCAATTTTGATACATTGGAAAGAGCAATTAGAGAAAAAGCTTTCTTGAACTCCGGTGTTTATTTGCGTTTGATTGATAATCGCGGTCCCGAGCCCAGAGAAGTTGACTTTCATTATGAAGGTGGTTTGAAAGCTTTTGTTGCTCATATTAATAAGTCTAAAGCCCCGCTTCATGAAGAAATGATTTCCATGAGCGGTGAAAAAGATGACATTCAGGTAGATTGCGCAATGCAATGGACCAATGCTTATAACGAGAGTATGCTCTGTTTTACCAACAACATTCCGCAAAAAGACGGTGGTACACACTTAGCCGGTTTCAGAGGTGCTTTAACCAGAACCTTGAATAACTATGTGATGGAAAATGGTTTGCTGAAAAAAGATAAAATTCAGCTTTCCGGTGATGATATGCGTGAAGGTTTGACTTGCGTATTGTCTGTTAAAGTTCCTGATCCGAAATTTTCTTCTCAAACTAAAGATAAATTAGTATCTTCCGAAGTTCGTCCGGTTGTTGAAAGCGTAATTGGCGATAAATTAAAAGAATGGTTGGATGAACACCCAAATGAGGCACGTATAATTGTCGGCAAAATTGTTGAAGCGGCAACTGCACGTGAAGCTGCACGCAAAGCCAGAGAATTAACGCGTCGTAAAGGTGCGTTTGATATTGCCTCTCTCCCCGGAAAATTGGCAGATTGCCAAGAAAAAGACCCAGCTTTATCTGAAGTCTTTATCGTGGAGGGAGATTCTGCGGGTGGTTCTGCAAAACAAGGACGTCACCGCAAAAACCAAGCCATCATGCCCTTGCGTGGTAAAATTTTGAACGTTGAGCGTGCTCGTTTTGATAAAATGCTCAACTCTGCTGAAATTGGTACAATTATCACCGCTTTGGGTACAGGTATCGGACGCGATGACTTCAATCCGGATAAATGTCGTTATCACAAAATCATTATCATGGCCGATGCCGATGTCGATGGAAGCCACATCAGAACCTTGTTGCTGACTTTCTTCTATCGTCAAATGCCGGAGCTGATTGAACGTGGTTATGTATATATTGCGCAACCGCCATTGTATAAAGTTAAAAAAGGCAACTCCATTTTGTACATTAAAAACGAACGTGAAATGGAAGACTATTTAATCAGAGGTGGTTGTGATGATGCAGTTTTGATTCGCACCAGCGGTGAACAAATCACCGGTTCTGACTTGATTGATTTGGCAGAACGCAACCGCAAAGCCAGCAGCTTGTTATCAACATTGAGCAAGAACTTGCCGGAGAAAATTGTAGAACAAATGGCAATTTTTGGCTTGTTTGATGAAAAAGTTTATACCGATATTCCGACATTAAAATCAGAGTTGGAAAAACTTGCCAAACGTTTGGATAGTTTGGAAGCTGAGTATGACAGAGGTTGGAATGCTGAAGTTTTAGCTAATGGCTCAATTTGTTTCCATAGAACATTAAGAGGTGTTAAAGAAGAACACATCATTGACAACACCTTATTGGAAAGTATTGAGGCTAAGACCTTAAATGAGATGAAAGACTTATTAAAAGAAAACTTTGCCGAAACCGGTAAGTTCATCTCCAAAAACGGCATTGAAAGAAACATCACCGGTCCGGTAACCTTTGTTGATGCTATTGTAACAGCAGCCAAGAAAGGTATCACCATCCAGCGCTATAAAGGATTGGGTGAAATGAACCCCGAACAGTTATGGGAAACCACCTTGGATCCGGAAGCTCGTTCTTTGTTGCAAGTTAAAATTGACCATATGGATGAAGCTGATGAAGTTTTTGCAACGCTGATGGGAGATGTGGTCGAACCGAGAAAAGAGTTCATTCAAGACAATGCCTTGAATGTTGTCAACTTGGATATTTAATCTGTCGAAAAAAAACAAACCCCCGCAAGTTTGAAAAAACTTCGGGGGTTTTTAGTGTTATTGAATGCTTGCGTAAAAATAAATATTACCATAGTTTCCTAAAAAATGAGCAATATTTGTTTCTCCATCTAAACCTACATCTCCTGAATGGGTATACCAATATTGCCCACAATGCCCACCATCGTTTTTTAAAAGCAGATATTTATCTTGATTAAAGCAAGAGGGATATCCAAAAACAGCAAGCTTATCAGAAAGACACAGCAAATCATGATAATTAGCTACAAAAACGTTCAAGGCATATTCATTCCATGGCTTAGCATTTACGTGAATGTTCTTGCCAAAATTGAAAACCACTTCCGTTGTCACCGGCATAGGTAGGTCTTTCAAGTTGTCAAAAGTCAAAGGCTGAACATAAAAAATGGTTTTATCGACCACAATTCCGACTAACTCTCCCATATTAGGCGTAATTTTTTTAGAAAAGAATTCTTTACCATCTTTTCTGAAAATCAAATCAAAAGGAGAATCTCCGGAGATTTTTTCCAAATATTCTTTGACTTGAGCTACCGTTGGTTGACAAGCATTAAAAACACGAAAAATTTCTTCTTTTTCCATAAAATAATTTTTTATAAAAATTAAACATATATTTAGCTGATTAGGGCATAAGATTAAGTAGATAATATAAATTTGTCAATCAAATTTGCCGGAGGGAGAAAGATGAAATTTGCCATTATTTATTATAGTTTAAGCGGCCACACCAAAGAGATGGGAGAGGTTATTGCCGAAGGGATAAGAAAACAAGGCGGTGAGGCCCGTCTTTTTTCCATTACCGAAGAAATGGACGCCGAATATATTAATGCTTGCGATGGCGTTATCTTTGGCACACCGACTTATCTGGCAAGTACATGTTGGCAAATCAAAAAATGGTTGGAAGAGGACAGCCGCCATCTGAAATTGGCAGGTAAGTTAGCCGGTGTTTATGCCACCGCGCACTATGCCCAAGGCGGTGGAGATATTGCCATTATGACCATTATCGGACATCTGTTGGTCAAAGGTATGTTAGTTTATTCCGGCGGCGGAGCTTGGGGACAACCCTATATTCACTTAGGACCTGTGGCTTTGGATGCGGTTGAAGGACATTATGAAAAAAGCAAAGAGATGTTTGAAATCTTTGGTGAGAGAATGGCGCAAAAAGCTAAAGATTTATTTGCTTAAAGCCTGATTTTGGTTGACTTGTAAAAGTGCTTCGTTCTAAACTGAACAAAAAAATTTTTAAGGTAAAAACAATGTCTTTAAAGTTCAAACTTGCTTTTATTTCCGCCTTGTTGTGCAGTTCTGCGGCTTTTGCCGGAGAATGGGAAACCGGCATGGAAGGAAGTGCTACCGGTTTATATGGTTATACCGAAGCATCGGATAGATTTTCTGAGCAAAACGGCCACAATCACGGTGTGGGCGATGCCAAACTGAGCGCCTATGCCAAATATTTGTTTGGGGCAGATTGGGAAGCAGGGATTTATGCCGATTTAATGCTTGGTGTTGACCACGAGTTGGAAGACTATAACCAAGGCAAATGGGGTGAAGAAGTTTATGGCATTGTTGATAGCTCTTATGGTCGCTTGATGATTGGTCAAACTTGGAACGTTGCCGCGCAATTTCATACCGGCGCACCGGATGCCGGACCATTGGGCATAGAAAACAGTGATATTGTTGACTTTATCTTCAATCCCAACTGGCAAAGAAAAGGCAGCAACGCCCGCTTTGCCACCTTGAACACCACTTATATCAATACTGATGGTGTGGCGCCAAAAATAAGCTATATCACGCCGGAATATTATGGGACAATGTTAGGTTTTACCTATGTTCCGGAAACCTACAACCGCCGCGGTTTGGTGAGTAAGTCGGCAGACTATGAAGACAAAGGCGGCTATATTGTCAGTTTGTATAACTATATAGATTTTGACATTTTTAATTTAACCACCACTTTGGGCTATGCTGATTTTGTTGATAATGACCAAGAATATTCTGCCAGCATGAGCTTGTCACACGGCAACTGGACATTTGGTGGCGGTTGGCGTATGACCGAAGCCGATGATAAAAACCCGATTTCCGCCAAAGCAGATATGCCGGAATTCTTTGATGGATATCGTGAGGGCTATGCTTGGAATGTGGGTTTGGGCTATGAAATCGGACCTTATAAAACCTCTTTGTCATACTTTGAATCTCATGCCAAAGAAAGCGATAATGAAGATAGAATTTTGATGTTCTCCAACCGTTATCAAGTCAATAAAAATCTGGATGTATATTTGAGCGCGGCTAAGGTAGACTTCCGAGGTCAAAACCGCGAGGTTAGTCAGAACAATAAGGGCTATGCGGTCGTGAGCGGTTTGAGTATGAATTTTTAGGAGAAGTAAATGCCTAACATTTTGCTATTATCGAACAATGAAGATTTTGCTTTAGATTTAAGCGAGCAAATCACTTTATATGCGCACGATTTTACGGTTTTGCCGCAAGATGATGAAAACAGCTTAATAGATATGATAATTTTGGATGAAAGAGCTCAAGACTTAAAAACTTTGCGTGCGCATCACCCCAATACGCCGATTATTTTGCTACAAAAAGAAGGCGATGATTCGGTAGAAAGCTCGGTTTTGAATCAAGTTGTTTTCAAACCGCTGTCTTTGGAAAGTTTGTTAAACCAAATTCAAGCCGGTATCAATTTGGTAGATAATTCCGAAGCCGGATATTTAAACTTTAATCTCTATGAGTTGCACCCATTGCAAAAAGAAATTTATAATGAACGCAACGGCGAAACCATAAAACTGACGGAAAAAGAAGTAGCAATCATCAAATTTTTATATAAAAACAAAGATAAAATTGTTTCTAAAAATGATTTGTTGCAAGAAGTTTGGGGTTATAGTCCCGATGTCAGCACCCATACAATAGAAACCCATATTTATCGCCTGCGCCAAAAGGTTGAACACGAAGATACTTCCGCGCAACTGATTGTCACCGAAGACGGCGGATACAAGCTGGTATTATAAAAAAGGCGGAGAAAACTCCGCCTTAATTTTATTTTTCAGGATATAAATTCAAATTAACCTCTTCATCCAAATAATACATATCGCCGGTCAAAGGGTCTATAATCAGATAACCGATTAACCCGCCGATGAGCAAGTTTCCGGCATAATACCAACCGCTTACGTGCCAATCAATCACGGTTGTTTGGGTTTTGTAGCCGTCTTTGGAGGCAATCACAGTATATTTTTGCGGGTTGAAATAACCGCCGGCCGCAGTTTTGAGATTGATTGTGGTCGGAGTTTGTCCTTCAAAAACAGTTTGTCCGTGCCGGTCGAGGATTTTGATATCCACTTTTTCCAAATTAGCTTTGATTGGAATGGTTTGCGAGTTCTCACGCATAACCGTAGCGCAAGAAGCAAGAGTTGCGACAATGATGCCGCAGAAAAATAAATAAAACAGTTTTTTCATCAGAACATCCTTTGTTGACAAGATAAAACAAAACCCACCGAAAAAAGGTGGGCGGATGTTCAGAAACCGTTGAATGTTACGGCTCGGCCTATTCGGCATAGCCTTATTTAGCCGACATCCGTCCATAACGAAGTCGGCATAAATATTTGAAGTCGCTATGCTAAACGACTACATTCACAAGGGTTTCTGAAGCCCTAACGCTCATCTCTAAGCGTCAACAAAAGATTATAAGTTCTGATGAATTTTGTAAAGATAAAAATTAACCTTTCTTAATCTCCACCACCACCGGCACATGGTCGGATGGACGCTCACCAGCGCGCCAATCTTTCAAAATTTTGTAGCTGACCACGCGGTCTTTGAGGTTGGGCGAAACCCAAATATGGTCCAAACGACGCCCTTTGTCATTGGTTTGCCAGTTGGGGTTGCGATAACTCCACCAGGTAAAAATTTTCTCCGGCTCGGGGTGAAATTCGCGCGCAATGTCCACAAAATCAAGCGAGGCTTTAAGGCGGTTCAAACGCTCCACTTCGATCGGTGTATGCGATACGATTTTCAAAAGCTGTTTGTGATTCCATACGTCATTTTCATAAGGCGCAACGTTAAAATCACCGCAAAGCAGCATTTTTTTGTTCATGAGCTCACTTTTGTGCTGTTCATAGTATTCCGATATATCATCCATAAATGTCAGCTTGTGCGCAAAAGAAAGATTCTCTATCGGGTCGGGAATATCTCCGCCCGCCGGAATATAAATATCGTTGATTTCAATATCATCAAACACGCATGCTTTGATATGGCGCGCATCTTTTTTGCCTACCCAGTCGCAACGCGCCACATTTTGCAAAGGAACTTTGCTCAAAATTGCCACACCGTTATATCCGGCCATGCCGTAAAGAGCAATTTCAGGGTAGCCTAAAGCACGAATAGCATCAAAGGGAAAATCTTCTTCCTTGGCTTTTACTTCTTGTAAGCAGATAATGTCCGGATTTTCGGATTCAACTAATTTTTTCAGAGCATCCATACGGATTCGAATGGAGTTAGCATTCCATGTGGCGAGTTTGAAGGTCGTCATTTTTTATCTTTTCTTATAGTTAAGCGGATTCTTTTTGTCTTTGCGGAATTGGAACAATTTGCTGTCCAAATCAACATCTTTTTGCGCACCATAAAGCGAAACCGTCACTTCCACCGATTGTGGGTCGGTGACTTTCCACTGTTTGAGCTCAAACGGCTCTTTGCTAAAAATGAGGGTAATGGGGTTAATATCTTTCTTTTGCGGATATTCAACGACAATCATGATTGTACCGCGGTCTTCATAAAAGTCGATAACTTTGAGGTTGCGTCCGTCGATTTTAATATCATTTGCCAAAATGAGAGTAGCCGGAATATCGTCATAATCAATATGTGTCACTTGGTCGAGCTCTTTGTCATTATAAACAATAAACTCGCCATTGCCGATGATATCAACATCAACCGGAGCGCCATATTCCATGCGAATTTTGTTAGGTTTGGCAATATAAATTTTTCCCTCGGCGGTTGAGCCATTGCTTGCCGTTTGCACAAATTCGGCTTCCAAAGTCTTCAGATTATTGAGATAAGACTCAATTTGAGCAATTTGTTCGGCGCTGGGTTGAGCAGCCTGAACATTAAAAGCAGATAAACTCAAGAACAAAAGCAAAGTCAAAAATTTTTTCATATTGTCAAAACCTTTTTTAATTTTAAGCGTTGCGCGCTTTGAAAATGCCGTTTTCAAAACCTTGAATTTCTTTGTTGCTTTCAGCCATTTCCAAGCGTTTTTCGGTGAGGGCGGCATATTCTTTTTCGCGCTCAATTCCAATATAGTTTCGATTAAGTTTTTTTGCAACCACCGATGTTGTTCCAGAGCCGACAAATGGGTCAAGAATAACATCACCCTCGTTACTGGAAGCCAAGATAAGTTTGGCAATCAACTTTTCGGGTTTTTGGGTGGGGTGATTTGTGTTTTCCGGCATCGACCAGAATGGAATGGAAATATCCGTCCAAATGTTGGAAGGATGGGTCAGGCGGGTTTTGCTTGTGCCGTCATCAACCCAGTCTTTGGGCTTGCCGTTTTTATCACGATACGGGGCAATCACCGGACGTTGAATTTTAACTGCGTCCAGATTGAAGGTATAATCTTTGCTTTTGGTAAAAAACCAAATATCTTCAAGGCAATTTTTCCAGTTGTTTTGCGCGCCTCTGCCTTTTTCTCTCTCCCAAGAAATGCGGTTTTGCAAAAGAAAATATTTTCCAGCCACTTCCGGAATGGTAATTGAAGTCTTCCAATCCGAGCAAATGTAAATTGAGCCGTTTTCTTTGAGCAGATGTGCGGTTTTTTTGAGCCATTTATCCAGCCATTTTTTATATTCTTCCAAGCCCATTTCTTTGAAAGTGGTGCCGGAAAAACTTTTGGTCAGATTATATGGCGGGTCAACAATAATCAAATCAATTGAAGATTCGGGTAAAAGATCAAGTGCCTTAAAAGTGTCTTGGTGTAAGGTTTTGTTGAGAACATAGTCCAAAGAAACACGAGCCGAAATCTTAATGGCTCTTTTGCCATATTCATTGATTTCGGCTTTTGTCAGTTCAATGGTTTTATTACGTGGCGCTTTGTCTTTTTTCATTGTAGAAACGAACTATTCTTCGCCAAATTTATTATTAACCAAATCGGTAATGGCTTGCAAAGCTTCTTGAGCTTGCGCGCCGGAGCAGTTAACTTTGATAGTGGTGCCTTTGGAGGCAGCAAGCATCATCAAACCCATGATAGAGCAACCGCTAACGGTTTGACCGATTCTTTCAACTTCCACTTCGCAATCAAACGGAGCAACGGTTTTAACAAAAGCGGCAGCAGCGCGGGCATGTAAGCCTTTTTTGTTTTGAATTGTAAGTTCAGCGGTAAGAACATTATCAGACATGGCTACATTCCCAACAATTGTGAAGCAATATTAATATATTTTTTGCCGGCTTCTTGAGCACCTTCAACCGTTTCTTTCATGGTTTTGTCTTTGCGAAGGGAGGCAATTTTGATGAGCATCGGCAAGTTCATTCCGGCCAAAATCTCGACATTGGCTCTGTCCATGATAGAGATAGCCAAGTTAGAAGGTGTGCCGCCAAACATATCGGTCAAAACCACAACACCGCTGCCGCTGTCAACTTTGCTGACTTTATCTAAAATTTCGGCACGGCGCATTTCCATGTCATCTTCCGGACCAATGCAAACAGCTTCAACATTTTCTTGCTTGCCAACTACGTGTTGCATAGCAGAAATGAATTCCAAAGCCAAGTTGCCATGTGTAACTAAAACCAAACCAATCATCTTGTTTTTCCTTCAATTTCTTATTTTTTAGGTCCGTTTGTCCAGCATTTAATGGCGCCAAATTTAGCCAAAACTTCTTCTTTGGTTTTAGCTTTAACATATTCATCGGCGCGTGTTTGTTTACCTTCCAAAACAATCTCTTCCACATTTTCAACCGGAACGGCATAAGTGCGTTCAACCATTTTACCCTGCAATTCTACAATCAGCAAAAACTCAGCTTCAGCCAAAGGACCTTTGGTTTCTTCGTCAATATCATCAAGTTTAACGGCTAAATGTTCATCTCTTTTCAAAAGAGCGGTTTTTTTGCCGTCAAATTGCAAAACGGGATTAACCGGAGATCCTTCACGAGCATCAATAAAAATAGCGAGTTCGCCGTATTTATTTTCAATAATTTCGTAGAAATCTTGTTTTTCAATCAGGGTGTAATATTGTGTTTCCATGGATTTTAACCTTAATGTATTATTTTATAGCTAAAGATGATAGTACAATATGACAAGAGTGTCAATTTTGAGTTAACACATAAAGAGATATTAATAATCTTTTGGCGTAATTTTGTTATTAGTCACCTCAAAAAAGAGGGCGTCTTGCTTCAAACTCATAAAAAGTTCCGGATTCGTTGATGTAATCCATGCTTGAACTTTCAAATCTTTAATTTTTTCGAGCAAGGCTTCACGTTTTACATCATCCAAATGTGCCACCACTTCATCAAGAAGCATAACAGGGGCAAAACCTTGGTGCAAAGTTTGTGATTTTGTTTGTGCTAAGATAATGCTGATGAGGAGAGATTTTTGCTCTCCGGTTGAACATAGCTCTGCCGGCATATGTTTTTTGCGATAATAAACCTTAAAATCGGTGCGGTTTACGCCGTCAATCGAGTCATTATACAAAATATTTTGGCGTTGAGATTTAAGCTTATTTTTGTAAAAATCTTCCACATCCACCGCCGGCATTTTATCAAGCATTTTTTCGATTATGCCATCGAGCTCCAAACGTACACTAGGGAAAATATCGTCCGGCTCATGTTCAATGAATGTATTAAGCTTAGCGGTTTGTTCGCGTCTGGCTGCGGCAATCGCCACACCAAGCGAGGCCATATTTTCTTCCAAAGGGGTCAGCCAGTGATTATCATGAGAGCCGCTTTTCAAAAGCTGATACCATTCTTTGTATAAGTGCTCAAAATTAGCCGTGCGTTTGGCATGTTCCATATCAAAAGCATAAACCAAGCGGTCAAGAAAACTGCGTCTGGGTTGAGAACCGCCACGGAAAAGTCTGTCCATTTGCGGGGTAAGCCATACGGCAGAAATATATTTTCCGAGCTCGGCTTGAGAGGAGATTTTATTGCCGTCAATTTTAACGATTCGTCGCTCAAAAGAGCGCAATTCATCGTCACTTTCTTTGCTGCTTTTTTCAACTGCCGTACCTATTTCATAGGATTCGCCACCTTTAACAACAGTGGAAGAAACCGCCCAAGAAGTATTGTTTATTTCTGTTGGCGCATATTCGTCCGTAACCAATGCCGGACGGATTCGCCGAATATCAGCCAAACGCGCCCCGCGCAAACCCCGACCTGGGGTCAGAAAAGAAACCGCCTCCAAAATGTTAGTCTTGCCGGTACCGTTTTCTCCGGTAATGATAATTGGGCAAAGTTCAGTATTAAGACGCAAAAACGGATAGTTTCTATAATCAGTTAAAGTCAGGCGCGTAACGCCTGACTTTATAGAATTATCAACCTGAATATTTAAGGCCAGATTATCCATTTTGCCTCTAGAAATTAGACGCGCATCGGCATCAAAACATAGATGGCGCTGGAGTCTGTGGTATCATGAATAACGGAAGGAGAAGAAGCATCGGCAAAAGAAATGCGAACAGCTTCACCTTTAACCTCATTCAAAATATCCAACAAATAACGGAAGTTATAACCAATCTCTACGGATTCGCCTTCATATTTAGCTTCCAATTCTTCTTGCGCAGAACCCAAATCCGGGCTGGAAGTTGTAATGGTAACTTTAGAAGGAGCGGTAATCATTTTGATAGCGCGTGTTCTTTCTGCCACAACGGAAACACGGTCAACGGCAGAAGACAAATCTTTAACAGAGAGTTCCAAGTTCTTGTCATTATCAGTCGGAATAACGCGTTCATAATCAGGATATGTGCCGTCAATGAGTTTAGATGTCAAAGTAATATCCTCAAAAGCAAAACGAACTTTGTTTTCAGACATAGAAACCATAATGTGATCGGCATTGTTGTCGTCCAAAAGTTTTCTGATTTCAGTAACAGTTTTTCTCGGAACAATTACACCGGCCAGATTCTCAGCTCCTTGCGGTAACGGAGTCTCTACACAAGCCAAGCGGTGACCATCTGTTGCAACCACGCGCAAAACCTTAGCTTCACCTTCGTTTTTAGCATGCATGTAAACACCATTGAGATAGTAGCGTGTTTCTTCGGTAGAAACAGCAAATTTCGTGCGATCAATAACGTCTTTGAGTTCTTCTTTGTCCATAGTAAAGTTAATGGGTAGTTTGTCACCGGAAATAACCGGAAAATCTTCAACACCAATGGTAGAAAGAGAAAACTTGGAGCGAGCAGATGCAATAGTCAATTGTCCTTTTTCGTCAGGGAAAGTAATTTCCACTTCTGAACCATCGGAAAGTTTTCTGACAATGTCATAAAGCATATGAGCCGGAGCAGTTGTAGCACCGGTTTCAATGGTTTTAGCATCAACAATTTCGGTAATTTCGGTATCCATATCGGTTGCTTTGAAGCTAATTCCATCTTCCAAAGCTTCGATTCGCACGTTAGATAAAACCGGAATAGTGTTTCTTTTTTCAACAATACTCTGAACATGGCTCAGAGTTTTCAAAAGGTTAGCGCGTTCAATTGTAAACTTCATATCAATTCACCTGTTTTTTAGATCTAAAATATTGTCAAAATATTATCATAAAAGCGACAAACAAGAAGAGAAAACAACGATTCGTCAACAACTTTTTCATAAAAAAACACCTCCATGAATAATCAAGGAGGTGCTTTTTTCTTTTTCGGGGTAAATAAAGATAAATTAAGCTTCTAAAACACGTCTTAAAGCATCTACATCTTCAGCCAAGCTCTTGTCTTCCAAGATAAGTTCTTCAACTTTACGAACAGCATGCATAACAGTTGTGTGGTCGCGGTCAAACTTACGTCCAATTTCGGGAAGAGAACGAGAAGTAAGTTGTTTAGCCAAGTACATGGCAATTTGGCGCGGACGAGCCACAGTGCGAGCTCTTCTGGAAGATTGCATTTCTTTAACAGAGATGTTGAAATGTTCAGCAACTTTCTTTTGAATTTCATCAATGGTGGTACGTCTGTCATAAGAACGGAGCATGTCTTTCAAAACATCTTGAGTCATATCCAATGTAATCTCTTTGTCGCTCAAGAGTTGAGAATGAGCAATCACGCGGCGTAAAGCACCTTCCAATTCTCTGATGTTTGAAGTGATTTTTTGAGCCAAGAATTCGCAAACTTTGGTCGGAACTTCAACACCGAGTTGTTTTGCTTTGTTTTGCAAAATGCCCATGCGCAAATCAAAGTCTGTCGGATGAATATCGGCAACCAAGCCGCAACCTAAGCGAGATTTTAATCTAGCCTCGATTCCTTCCAAATCAGCAGGAGATTTATCAGCAGAGATAATAATTTGTCTGCCTTCTTCAATCAAAGAGTTGAAAGTATAGAAAAATTCTTCTTGAGTAGTATCTTTACCGCCCATGAATTGAACGTCATCAACCATCAAAACATCTACGGAACGGAATTGTTCTTTGAAAGCTGTGGTGTCTTTGTAGCGCAAAGCACGAACGAATTTGTACATAAATTTTTCAGCTGACAAATAAACAATATTTCTGGTCGGGTCTTGTTGTTTAATATGCCAAGCAATAGCGTGCATCAAGTGAGTTTTACCTAAGCCAACGCCGGAGTATAAGAACAGCGGGTTGAAAGATACATTTCTGGATTCGGCAACTTTGCGAGCAGCGGCATAAGCAAATTCATTAGTTTTGCCGACAACAAAGTTATCAAAAGTATATTGTGGATTCAACGGAACGGATAAAGGATCGGAATTAATTAAAGTTTCGTTGGTATTTGCCATAACCGAAGCCGCACCAGATTGATAAATATTGGTAGGAGTCGGGGTTGAGGTAATTTTTTTGAGCAAAGAACGGCAAGTCGGACTATATAAGCCTTTTGTGTCATCATTAACGGCTTGAACCACAAAATTCACGCTTTTTATATCAGGGTTTTTCTTTTCCCAAATTTTGTGGATTCGATCACTATAATGGGTAATTACCCAGTTTCTCATAAAGCGGGTCGGAACACAAATGTTCATAACACCATCATTAAAAGAACCTAAAGTCAAAGGTTTTAACCAACTGTCAAAAGCGGTTTCACCAACTTCAGTTTTTAATTGGCTGCAAATCTGTCCCCATTGATCTTGAACAGAATTGTTGTTTGTTATTGCTTCTTCAGCCATTTTATCTCCCCATTTTTTTTAATTAATAACTCAAATTTTTTCTAAAATAGTTTTTTATGCTATATTTCCCGTTTCATGTTTCCCGACATGAGATTGTTCTTTTTACATATTCCCTTATGAAGTAAAAATAACAACACCGGAAATTTATTTAAGCTCTAATGACTATCTTAATAATTACTCTCCCAACAATCTGCAAAATCAGAACAATAAGGCTATCATCATTTTTGCAATGTAATTGTTCCCGAAAGCAATTTGGATATTAAAGGTAAAAAAAATAATTACAACAGAACATTTTAAGAACATTGAAATTATATTTCTTGACATGGATTTTTTACAGAGTCGCAGGGATTCTCTTGTTTTTCATACAAAAAAACACAAACCAAAACATCTCAACTAAGAGATAAAATCGGTTTGTGTTTTTGCTAAAAATCTAACTTAAAAACTAAGGCTTAAAGAGCTTTAATTTTTTTAGAAAGACGAGAAACGGTACGAGCTACTTTATTGAGGTGGAAAACACCTTTACGAACAGATACCATCAATTCAGATTCTGCAACTTTAAGAGCTTCTAAAGCTTTATCTTTTTCTTTAGCATTAATCAAAGCATCAACTTTTTTAACAAAAGTACGAACTCTGCTACGACGAGCACCATTAATAACAGCTCTTTTGTTATTGCGGTTAATTCTTGTTTTTGCCGATTTATGATTGGCCATATTCTTTAATCCTGTATTAAAAAGTTATTACAATATATTTTTGATAAGCTTTATAAACTCTAAACAGCCGTTTAGTCAATAGCTATTTTGCATATAAAGGCTAAAATATTGTTATTTTTTACGTTTTTCCATAAAGCTTTGCAGCGATTTCTTAAAATCATCAGATTCTAAACAAATTTTGCAGTTTTTGTTTTCATAAGCGATTCCTGCGTCCAGATTCGAATTAAAAGCATATTTTATAGCGTCTTTAGCCAACTTTAAAATATTAGCAGGCAGGTCAGAAATTTTTAAAGCAACATCAATTGCTTCATTAAATAAATCTGCCAAAGGAACGATTCTTGAGGCGATTCCGTAAGCAACAGCCTCTTCGGCATTCAAAGAACGACCGGTTAAAATCATTTCCATGGTTTTAGATTTTCCAATAGTCTTGGCCAAGCGTTGAGTTGCTCCAAAACCGGGAATAACACCCAGACTAATTTCCGGTTGACCAAAACGAGCATTGTCTGCCACCAAAATAATGTCGCAAGCAAGAGCCAGTTCACAACCGATTCCTAGAGCATATCCGGAAACAGCAGCAATAATTGGTTTAGAAAAATTCTCTATTTGTTTAAAATAATTATAAGTTTTATCTAAAGCATCGATTCCATAAGTTTCAACCTTACTTTGCAACTCAGCAATATCAATTCCGGCAGCAAAAGCCTTATCACTTCCTTTTAAGACAATGGCGGAAATTGTATCGTCATGAGCAAATAAGTCTAATTGCAAAGAAAGTTCTGAAAGCATTTGTTCGCATATAGCATTCAAAGCACGCGGACGATTAAGGGTAATAATGCCGACGGAGTCTCTAACTTCAACTAAAATATTTTGATATTCCATTTTGTATCCTATAATTTGCTTTTTACGGTGATGCGGACAATAAGTGGCTTGGTCGATTCTTTGGCAATATCTAAAGTTTCACCATCACGATCAAAAGATAAAATATTATCTCTTTTGCCTTGATAAATCCACCCAAGCTGAGGAAGTGTATCTATATAAAATTTCTCAACTTTTGCAAAACCGATTTTGCTACTGGTAAAATAAGCCTCGACTAAACGGCTTTCTTCATTTCCAAAAGAAATATTATCTTTTTGCATTTGCTCCAAGCCTTTGAGCAAGGGTACATCTTCCAATCCTTCAATAAAAGCGGCATGAACATTAAAAGAAAAAAGAAAGATTGCAACCAAAATACTGAAAATTTTTTTCATTTTTTTCCTCATTTTATTTTTGCAAAGAAGGACAAAAGAATGTCGAACGACCACTTTGTACAATCTTTTGGATTCCCCCTGTTTTTTGTATATTACAATGGCAATCAGGACAAGCTTGACCGGTTTTGTTGTAAACACAATGCATATTTTGAAAATATCCCAAACTTCCATCCGGTTTATGATAATCTTTCAGCGTAGACCCTCCGGCATCAATCGCTTTTTGCAGAACCTCGCGAACTTTTTTAAGTAAACACGTACATTCTGCCAAAGATAAACTATTTGCAATCCGTGTTGGAAGGATTCTCGCTTCATACAAGGATTCGGAAGCATAAATATTCCCAATTCCCACAATAACAGACTGATCTAATAAAGCAACTTTTATAGCCACTTTTTTCGCTTGTAATTTTTGATAAAGATATTTTCCATCGATTCTTTTATCAAAAGGTTCGGGTCCAAGATTTTGCAAAAATTTTGGCGTGGTATTTTCTTTTTCATCAAAATAAGTCAACATACCGAAACGTCTGGCATCATGATAAGTGATAAAACCATTGCTGGTTTCAATTACCACATGGTCATGTTTGGCTCTTTCAAGTTCTTGAGAGCTGATTTTGATTTGACCGCTCATTCCCAGATGCCATATTAAGCAGATTTTATTGTCTAAATGTATCAAAATATATTTGGCACGCCGTTCATAAGCACAAATTTTAGTCCCGACAATTTTTTTTGCCAAATCATCGGGGATTTTTTCGCGCAAATTCTTGTTATAAACGGAAATATTGAGTATAGTAGCCTTGCCAATGGCTCGTTCTATGGCAGTTTTTATTGTTTCAACTTCAGGTAATTCCGGCATTTTGACCTCTGATTGATGATTTATACAAAGAGATTATAAATGATAAAAGATTTTTTACAATTTATAAAAAAAACGATTTTAGCCGTAAAACTATCTCAAAAAGGGTTGTATTTGCCGCTTTCTAAATTGCAAACTTTTCATTATGCTAAGATTCCGGCAAAATTATTTTCTTCTTCACCAACAGAGATAGATTCTTTTTTTCAAAACAATGATGATTCGGAATTAATGCATATCATTCAAGAATTTTTAACTTTGGCTCCTTTGAAAAATTATCCCTTATATTTTTTACCATGTAGGGAAAAAATATATCAAAATGAAGTTGAGATAAGTCTGGATTCTTTAAACACAAATCAATCTTTTTATCAAAATCTTGTGATGGAGATATGTCGGAAAGATTTTAATGAAAATCATGAAATCTATAAATTCTGGCAAAAAAATCAAGATTTACATAAGGATATGCGTTTGTATGGTGCTGTTTTAGAAGAAATAAGCAAAGCAAAAAACAATATTTATGAAATAGATTGGTTAAATACTTCAAAAGAAAAACTAAAATTAAATTTTAAGCAGAAAGCCATATTGACAAATGTTTTAAGTAAAGAAGCTCAAAAAAATTTAGCACAATATTTTGCAGATTTGTTTTTCTCAGAAAAAATTTTAATAGAAGCTTGGCAAGGTGTTCTGTGTTCAGAAGCTAATCAGGTTGCGTTTTTACCTCTTTGCGGAATCATGAAAATGGAATTATCAGACATAAACTTTGCCATAGAATATTTACAAAAAAACAAAAAGGTTAAAACTTTGCATCAAAGTAAAATAGTTTATGCTTTGGCACTGTTGACTTCATATTGTCCGGATATAAATTTGCCACAGGAATGGGATTCCTTTTTAAAAATGCACCACATTCAAAAAGGGAAAAGTGAACAAAATTTATTATTAGGATTAAAACAACAAGGAATGGTTTTTATTTCTCAACCTCAAATAAAATTTCAAACCGCCCAAAGCTTGTCATATTTGTTGGATTCGCAACGGCATAAAAAAGATAATCGTTATAAAAAATCTTCAGCAATATACATAATGCTTTTAATCTTGGCATACCTTATTTTACAACATTTTTAGTCTTGTCAGAGCAAGCAAAATAAGCTAAACTCAAAAAGTTTAGATAAAGAACAAAACAATGAAAAAAGTACAAAGAACTAAAAAATATTTTGCCCCACAAAATGAAGGCAAAGAGCATGTTTGCGATCATCCCGGATGTAAAGAAAAGGGAGAGTATCGTGCGCCCAAAGATAGACGTCTGAAAGATTATTATTGGTTTTGCCTCAAACATGTTCAAGAATATAATCAAAAATGGAACTATTATGATGGTTCTGAAACGGAAGAAGAGGAAAATTCTCGGCGCGCACGTATGCGTTTTCGCTGGTTTGGAGCCAAAGTAAAATATAGTTTTGGCGATGAGTTTGCCGATGAATATAAAGCATTCCGAGAATATGCCAACGATTTTTCTGCCATGAATGATGTTTATTTTTCAGATGAAGACAGACGCAATTTAAAGATTATGGAACTGCAAGATTCTGAAGAAGAAATAACCGTAGAAATTGTCAAAAAACAATATAAAAAGCTGGTAAAAAAATATCATCCTGACGTTAATCAGGATGATGAACAAGCAGAAGAAAAATTCAAACTGTTAGGCGCCGCATATAAAGCATTGCTGGCGAAGTTGAGCTAAGCTAGTCTCTTTCACGATTCTGCGCCAATTTAGCATTAACATATTTTTCTTTAAGCATTTGGTTTTGCACGGCTTTAGAGCGTTTTTTGTCTTTCTGAATTTCTTTACGTCCGGTTTTTTCACAAATGGTTCGCGCTACTTTTTTATCATTATTTTTTTCTTTGCCGAGTTCAACAATTTCTTTAGCATCCATTTCATGGAAAGTCTTTCCGCTTTCTTTTCCGGCAATTCCTTTGATTTTATTTACACCTTGCATTAAATCAACCAACTCTTTATCAGAGAGTTTTTCCCAAGATTTATCTTTGGTTAATTTTAGCTCTTTATTGAATTCTTTTTTTAATGTCTGATTCGTTTTTTGAGGCGAAATGGTATTTTCATTCATGCTTTGCCGCATGGTTTCTTTTTTCAGTCCTTTAAAACCGGCATCTTTAACCATATTATTGGCCAAATTAACCGCGGTTATTTTTTCGGTCTCAAGTTGAAGACGAATGGTATTATTATTTTCTTGTTGTTGGAGAAATTTTTTTTCATCTTCATGCAATGCATTATACAAAGAACTGTTATTTTGATTTAGGAGTAAAGGATCAACAACAACTTGCATGTCGTCTTCATCATCATCTTCTTCATCTAATTGACGAACTTTTTTCTGAATCTTTTTCAACCCGACAGGTAAATCTTTGGGAGAGGGAGGAGTTGTTTTTAAAACATTATCTTTCTTGGCTTCATATTCGATAGCCTGTTTGATATTAGTTTTTCTGGTAAGTTTTTCTTGTTCTCCGATACTGGTTTTTTTCCATTCAATATTCGGATTTGTTTCTTTATCGGTCATCTTTCCCCCACAAAATTTCTGCATGGAGATAATTTGCAATCCTAACATTTTTAGAGTAACGAAAGCCATAGTATTTGTCAATCACAGAGTTAAAAGAGCTTTATGCGCAATTTCAAAGGATTATAGATACAGACAGAGAGAACAGAAAGAATTTACAACTTTTTATATGTAATCATGATTGAGCCGTCAGACAGATTTTTTGACATAACTTCCACTTGGTCAATATCATCTCGATTAAGAATAAATGTTTTGGTCGTAAAACTGAGCAGATGATTAATAATATCATTTTTCAAGCTTTCCCAATCATCTACTTTGTTAAAAAACTTCTTTTGCATATCTATTAATTCAGAAAAAGTTGGATCTTGTTCCAATACATAGCTTTCCACTTGCCAAAGTTTTAAATAAGCTTGATTGAAGAAACTGAGATGCCCATCTGCACTAAAAATAATAACCGCATCAAACAGATTGTCTAAAGTTTCTTTCTGTATAGATAGAAGAGCATTATAAGCACGTCTTGTTGCCAGTTTGTCGGAAACATCTTCATAAGCAAAAACCAATCCGCCCATAGGATGAGGGATTCGCACGCGACGAATGGTTTGTTCATTTGGCAAATGCAACATATCTTCTTTTGTTTCAATAATGGTGCTAAAATCTTTTTGCTCACCGTTTTTAAAAGCCAAATAATCAGGAACTTCGGGCAATAAGCGTTTTTCTCGTAAAATATCTAAAAAAGAGCCGTAGTTAGGCTGTTCTTCCAGCCAAACATCATCAAGTTTCCAAAGCAAAGAAAAAGCCTTGTTGTAAAAAGCCAATTTTTGATTTTGATCAAACACGGCAAAAGCAGTACCTAATTTTCCCATAATTTCCAGATGGGCATTTTGGTGCATTTTTAAGTTACGTTTAAAATCATCGAGTTCAGTAATATCAATTAGAGCACCAACTGTATAAATTTTATCAAGTGAATCTTCAACATGAAAAGGAGATTCAATAACCTCAAAGACTTTTCTTTCTCCGTTCTTTATAATATTAACGGTCTGATTTTTTGTTTTATTGACAGAATGAGCCAAGAAGGCAAGATTTCTTGAAATATTTTCACCATTAACATTTGTAATTTCTAAATGATTAAGCAAAATATCTTCACGGCTTTTATTTTCAAAAAAATCTATGTATTTTTTATTGATTTGAAAAATATTCAGTTTGTCATCACGCATCCAAACCGGATAAGGAATATTATTAATTAAATCTTCCAACTGAATGATTTGTTTGAACCAATTTCTTTTTTCCGATTCCAATTCTGTAATAATTTGCGATTCTAAGCTAATATCGCGAAACCAAATCATATCACAGTAAATATTTCCATCGATTCCATTGATTCTCATACCGGAAAGACGCAAACGTTTATTATTATTTTTGAGTAAAAACTCATCATCAAAAGAAACACCGTCTTCGCGAAGCAAATCTATATATTTTTGTAAGCGTTTTAAATCATCTTTATAAAAATTTTTTAAGATATCATCAAAGCTAGATTTTGTTCCTTCAGGTAAATTCATCATTACGGCCAAACGGCGAGAGCAATGTTCAACGATGTTTTTTCTCGGATCATCAATTTTTTCATCAGGATAAATAAACGCAAAATATCCGTCTTTTGAAGCATAAAGCGTTTCGGCATATCTTTCGCGGTCGCGATTAAGAAAATAATTTTTTTGTTTCATTTTCAGGTAATTATACCAATAATATAAAGCTAAAAAAAGCAAAGCAAATAAAGTTAGAGCCACGGCATACCACAACTCCGGTGCGGCATAATACATATCTATCAACAGTTCACGTGTCATTTTCTTTATTTATTTTATTAAAGTTATTGCCTGATTATGGTTTTTATAATATAAAAAGGCATTGAAACAAAGTATTTTTTTTTAATAGTGGAAAATTTAGGGATATATTCATGTACAATTTAGCCTTTGATACAACGGCGGCAGCATGTTCCATAGGGTTGATGCAAGACGATAAAATATTAGATTCATATATTCAGGCCATGGATTTTGGTCAAGCTGAGGTTCTCATTCCGCAAATAAAAAACTTAATGGAAAAAAATCATATCAGTTTTGATGAGTTAGACATGATAACGGTATGTACCGGTCCGGGATCTTTTACCGGAGTCCGCTCAAGTATTTCCGCTGCAAGAGCCTTTGGTTTGGCAAAACCAAATATTCAAATATGTGGCGCAAATGCTTTTGATGCCTATATAGTCTCCTTAGCTTTTTCACCCGATGAAATAGGTTTTTATAATGTTGCATTAATAGAAACCAAACGTGATGATTTTTATTATCAGATTTTTGATGAAAATTTGAAGCCGATAACCGCACCGGCAGCGGATACAAGAGAAAATATTATTGCCCAGTTGCGAGGTAAAAAAGTAACCATGATAGGCGATGGGGTTGAACGTTTTTTGATGACCCCGACAGGTTTAAGTTTACATTGCATCAAAGATGAAAGCTTTTTGCCGATAGAAAATGTGGGGCTGTGCGGTTATAAACAATATTTAAGAAAAAGAGTAGATTTTCCCAAACCATTATACTTAAGGGCGCCGGACGTTTGTTTGAAAAAATAAATGTCTTTATAAAGCATAACCATATTGTAAATCTTGGTTAGCCAGAATAGAAGCAATGGTTTGTTGGATATCTTGTTTTTGCTTTTGTTCAATAATATCAATGATTTCAAGCTCTTGTCTATCCAAACGACGGTTAATACCCAAAGAGTCATAATAGATTTTACTGGCGTTATAAAGTTTAGCTGCTTGTAAGTTATTACCTTGCTCATAGTAGAATTGCGAGAGCATTTTATTAGCGTTAGCCACTTGCTCGGCATTAATTTCTTCATCAGCAATATCCAAAACATGTTGATATGTTTTAGTAGCCAGATTATAAGAGCCGGCTTTATTATACATATCAGCGGCGCGATTCCAAGCGTTAACATTTTGTGGATGCAATTCAATAGCCAACTCAAAGGAACCGGTTGCCAAACGGGTGTCTGTAAGTGCAGATAGAGTTCCAAAGGTGCAAGCCATATTAGATGTTTCTTGAAAAATTTGTTCTTTTTTGTCACCGTTAGTCATTGTTGCTGCGGTTTCAATGCGAGAGTCCATCAAATTTTCCAACAATGCAAGAGCATAGGTCGCATCACCTTCCGAAAGATGCAAAATAGCGGTAGCATCATCGGGAAGATTGGTTCCTCGACGAATGTCATTAAATTTTCCTTGAGCGGCCAATGCCAGAAAATTTTTCACTTCCCAAATGGTCTGCATAATTTCGTCTTCGGAAGATTGTCCTTGGTTTCGATACATAATTGTTTGAGCGATTTTCAAATCATCAACCTTACGAGCAATCATATCAATAATAAGACCAATGAGTTCAGGTAAGGTTTTGTTCTTTTGTTGATAATGTAAAAACTCGCCTTGCATAATATTGATAGAGACAGACTCATCTTTAAGTGGCGTATTTTTTTTCCAGTCTAAAGCAATGCCTAATTCATTATTTTGAGGAGAAACTGTATGTTCTTTATTTTCTTCTTGTTCTTTTTTTCTTTCTTGTTCTTTTTTCTGCAAAAGAAGCTCTTGGCGACGTTTTTCTTGGCGTTGCAGTTCTCGGTGTTGATCTAATATCTGTTTTTGTCTTAACTCTTCTAATTCCAGTTCTTTTTGCAACTCATCATTCTCGTCATCAACTTCTTCTGAATCATTATTTTGAGAAGCAACATTTTTACTATAATTCTTGTTTTTGGAAGGCGTATTATCTAATTTTAGAAAAGCGATGATAGATTTAACATAAATCACAATCACCAAAAATAAAAAGACAATAAATGCGAGCAGCATTAAAAGATATGAAACAATACGAACATTGCTCATGCCGGAAATGTACTTATCGACAACATCGGCAAGAACATCAATATTGGTAATGGCAGAGGCAAAAAAGCTCTCGGCACAAAAAAAGGTTATAATCTGCTCAAACATATTTTTATTTTATACCATTTACAAAATGTTTTTTCCTGTCTAAGATATAAAAAAATATATAAGACATAAAACAACATTAGCTGTAATAGATTAAAAATGGGTTACTTTAGCCAGAGAAAAAAACACGCTCGTCAAAAAATGTTTATGCTGATTTCATTAATGATATTGGCGTTGTATAATTTTTTATTGTTGTTTGATTCGGGAACGGAAGAATTTTTTAAAGACTTAAGAAATATCCAATTTCACGCTTATTTATATACTCTTTTTATTGTCTTATATACAATTTTTCATCGTCAAATAGCCTATACATTGTGTGCGATATTGCTTGTGTTTTGGAATTATGGTTCATTAGCGCAAAGCGCACGCATATTTTTCAATCAAGAGCCGGCAGGTTTCAATCAATTAGACATAAGCTATAAGAAAGGTGAACAAACATATTTGCCGCTAAAAGAAGAAAAAAATATAGAACACAAAGGCAAATTAGAGCTAAGTCCGCATTTAAGTGCTGCATTTATAGACATCAAACAACAAGACAAGCTAATTACACTCATCTTGCTTGATTTTTCAAAGAAATATGAACAAGAATTTCCGATAGCTTTTCAAAATTTGGAAAAATTTGTTTTAATGCAAAACAATCCGGTTATACTTGTCGGCGATTTTGGTATTCCCAGTTGGAATATTTTGTTCAAAACATTTTTAAATAAAACCGGTTTAAGCGTAAAAAATCGCATTTTATTTACAGACGGCAAAGAAACATTTAGTTTTTGGTTTGTTCCAAGTATCAATGTTTTAGGCTTTGATAATGTAGGCATCAAAAAAATAAGCATGCAGGAAAAGCAATTTAATATTAAACTGGGCTATTGAACCTGTTGTAAATGATGCGTAATAATCTTAATCAATTCATCATCTTGGTTAGCTTTTGCATAATCTAATGCTGTCTGAAAAGTTTTTATCGCCTGTTCTTTATTTCCGGCATAAACCTCAATAAGCCCCATATTGGCATAATCAGTGGCAATTCCGCTTAGACGGTTGTTCACTTGTTCCAAATCGAGAGATTGTTGAAAAAGCCCTTTAGCACGTTTAATATCGTGTTTTTTTAGATAAATTAATCCCAGCAAATTATAGGCGTTTGCAATGTGAAAATTTGTTTCGATATGGCGTTTTTTTCCGGTAATTTCGCGTAAGATTTTTTCTGCTTCATCTAATTTATCTTGTTCATAAAAAGCAAGAGCCATCAAGTGCAAATTTTCATATCCGGCAGAAAAATTTTCCAATTTTTGATATAAATTTTTTGCTTCAAAAGTCAGTTGAACAACATGATTATAGTTTTTCTGAGCCCAAGCCACATAAGCTAAAATTTCTTTACTGAAAGCCATGCCGGCAAAATTTTCTTCTTTTTGATGAAGAAGAAGAGCTTTTTCTGCCATTTTTTGTGCCAGAGAAGAATTTTCTTGCATAAGAGCTAGCTGCCCCATTTGATTATAAATTTCTGCCGATTTAATAGATTTTTTGTTTGTCTCAAAAATATCAATAGCTTTGTTATAATAATCCTCGGCTTCATCAAAACGTTTTTGAATAGCCATTAACATACCGAGATTCCCAAAAATTTTAGCTTTTTCATTAGGCAGATTAAGTTCTTGAAAAATTTTTAAGGCCGTTTCAAACATCATTTGAGCCACATCGGTAATAATAGCCGTTCTGTAAATAATACCGGAGACTAAATAAGCCAGAGCTTCTTCATAAAAAGCCTTCAATTTATGAAAAATTTGTGCAGCTTGATTAGCATGTACGGAGGCAGAGAGCAAATCACCTTCTCGTGCATCAAAAAAAGCTTGCAAGTAAAGACTTCGAGCTAAGATATAATTATTTTTACCGGAAACGGGTAAATTATTTAAACATTGTTTGGTTTTGGAAATATCGTTTTCATTAAAATAAAGTATGGCAAGTTCGGCAATCGCCGCTTTATTATTAGGATTATTTTTAACAAAATTTTCTAAATGAGTAATATTTTGAGCCGAAGATGACATTGTTTTTAACAGCAAAGCCTGTAAATGAAGTCTGTGTTTAAGCAAAAAAGTTTCGGCTGGTTTAGTCTTTCCCAAAGATAATAATAACAAGATTCTATTTTGATGTTTTTTGACCAAAAATTTAATAATTTGCATCAAATAAAAGCTGGAAACATAAGGTTCAGATTTTTGTTTTTTATAAAGAGCATTAAAAGATAATTTATAAAAATGCCAAATTTTTAAATGAGCATAATATCTTACAATTGACCAAAGGCACAAAAGAAGAAAAATAAATAGGCAAATAAAAACAAAATATTTCATCAATCTTTACGCAATGTTAGTGTTTATTTTTTATATTACGGATAATAACAAGTGCAAACTTATATGTATAGGGGTTTTTTATCATGGCAATAACAAAACTAACGTCAGATCAACTTTATACACGTTGTGATCCGAAAAGCTTTGATTTTAACACCACGGCAGAATTGGAAGAACGCCTCTCTGCTTTAGGACAAGACAGAGCGTTAAGCGCGGTAGAAATCGGCATTAATATTAAATCCAAAGGATATAACCTATTCTGCTTAGGACCGGAAGGAACCGGTAAAACCAGCTTGGTTAAAAGGGTTTTGAAACAAGAAGCTTTAAATCGCCCGACCCCTGATGATTGGGCTTATGTTTATAATTTTGATGAATCGCATAAGCCGATAGCCATTAATTTTCCGGCAGGGAGTGCAGCAGATTTTGCTAAAGATATTGATGGTTTAATTGAAGAATTATCATCAACCATTCCGACAATTTTAGATAGTGACGAATATAAAGCCGCTGTCAGCATCGTACGTGAAAAATATAAACAAAGAAAAGAAGAATATATCAAAATCTTGCAAAAGAAAGCCAAAGGCAAAAGTGTTTCTTTATTGCATATGCCGGTAGGTTTGGTTGTTGCACCGGTAAAAAACGGAGAGGTTTTAAGTCCGGAAGCATTTGATGAATTGCCGGAAGAAGAGAAAAAATCTCTGATAGAAGATTTAAATGCCATGCAGGCCGAAATTGAAGATTCGGCGCAAGATTTACCGCAATGGGAAGAAAAACAACGTAAAGAAACTGAGCAATTAAAAGAAAAATTCATCAAAAACACCATAAAAAAACCAATAGATGAATTAAGAAGCAAATATAAAAGCAACAAAAAAGCCGGTGAGTTTTTGAAAAACATTCAAAAATACATGGTAGAAAATGTTGATGAATTTATGCCAGAAAGTGAGAATAACAATGGCGGCGGTGAAGAAGCCCTAGCTTTGCTTTTCTCAAAAATGAACAAGCAGGAAGAAGACAAATTCGCCAAATTCAAAGTCAATGTTGTTGTCAAACAAGAACCCGATTCCGGTGCGCCTATTGTTTTGCTAGACCATCCGACACAAGGAAATTTGGTTGGTAGGGTAGAAAGAGTTCAACAATATGGTGCTTTGTTAACTGACTTTACGTTGATTAAAGCCGGAGCTTTACACCAAGCCAATGGCGGTTTCTTATTAATAGATGCGCGTAAATTGTTATTGCAACCTTTTGCATGGGATTCTTTAAAACGAGCCATTGCTTCTAAAACTATTAAGATTGAAGCCCCGAGTGATGAAACCAGTTTCACGACCATCTCACTTGATCCAGAACCGATTCCCTTGGATATCAAAGTCATTCTGACAGGAGATTCTGAGCTCTATGAACTTCTTTCCGAAAGGGATCCTGATTTTTCAGACTTTTTCAAAGTAGAAGCTGATTTCGGGGTTATTATGGATAGAACACATGAAAATGAGCTTGAATATGCCAAATTAATTGGTTCTTTAAGCAAGAAAAAGCACTTGCGTTCACTTAATCGCCAAGCTGTTGCCAAAGTGATTGAATATTCTTCACGTTTGGCCGAAGATTCACGCAAATTAACAGCGCATATTTCTTCCATTGGCGATTTGTTAAGAGAAGCAGATTATTGGGCCAGAAAATCAAAATCCAACCAAATCGGCAAAAACCATATTGAACAAGCCATAGATGCGCAAATCTATCGTTCTGACCGCATCAAACAATTGATGTTGGAACAAATTGATGAAGGTACGATTTTGATGGATGTTGAGGGAGAAAGAGTAGGACAGATTAATGGTCTGGTCGTTTATAATTTCTCTCGCAACAGCTTTGGTAAACCTTCACGCATTACCACACAGGTTCGTATCGGTCGAGGCGAGTTCTTAAATATTGAAAGAGAAATTGAGCTCTCCGGTCCGATTCATACCAAAGGTGTGCTCATTTTACAAAGTTTGATAGCTAATCGCTTTGCCAAATATAAACCCATGTCTTTGTCCGCCTCAATAGTCTTTGAGCAATCTTACGGCGGGGTAGATGGCGATAGCGCCTCTTCAACCGAATATTATTGCTTGATTTCTGCATTAACCGAAGTTCCGATTAAACAAAGCATTGCTGTAACCGGTTCTATCAACCAGTTTGGCGAGATTCAACCCATCGGCGGAGTTAATGAAAAAATTGAAGGCTTCTTTGATGTTTGCAAACATCGTGGCTTGACCGGTAAACAAGGTGTAATCATTCCGAGAACCAATGTAAAAGATTTGATGTTAAGAGAAGATATTTTAACCGCGGTTGATGAAGGAATGTTCACCATCTATGCCATTGACCATGTGGATGATGGTATTGAAATTTTAACCGGAATTCCTGCCGGAAAAGAAGGCAAAGATGGAAGATATCCAAAAGGTAGTATTAATTATAGAGTTCAGCAAAAACTGGATGAATATTATAAATATTACGTTAAATATGCCAAAGAAACGCACGGCAGCTTAGGTAAATAGTAAAAAAACAAAACAGGCAGCCGAATAAAAGCTGCCTGTTTTTTTTATGATAAGAAAAAAGATGTATAAGATTCTCTTTGTGTGTACCGGAAATATTTGCCGTTCACCGACGGCAGACGGCTATATGAAAAAAATTGTTAAAGAAGCAGGTTTGAGCAATAAAATCTATGTCGATTCGGCAGCGACATCAAGCTATCATGAAGGTGATGCACCGGATATGCGCTCGGTTGAGTGTGCGTTACAGCATGGACTAGATATCAGAGGGCTGCGTTCTCGTCCGGTCAGAGCCGAAGATTTTGCCGAGTTTGATTTAATATTAGCTTTTGATTCGCATAATATTTGGAACTTGGATATGAAGCGCCCCCATGGAGATGAGCGCTATAATCACGCCATAGTTCAAAAACTTCTGGAGTATGCACCTGCATATGGTGAAGATATCCCCGACCCATATTATGGAAATGATGGTTTTGAAAATGTTTATCAAATGATATCCGCGGCTTGCGATAGTTTATTAGCCGAGCTAAAAATTAAACTCGGTCAAAATTGATTCTCGGGTCAACCAAAGAATAAGTAATATCACTGATAAGTTTTAAGATAAGCCCGAGCAGAGCAAAAATATAAAGCGTACCGAAAATAACCGGATAATCACGTGTCATAATCGCCTCGTAGCCCAAAAGTCCTAAACCGTTGAGCGAGAAAATCACTTCAATCAGAAGCGCACCACTGAACAGCATTTTGATGAGCAGAGATGGAAAACCGGCAATCACAATCAACATGGCGTTACGAAAAACATGTCCATAAAGAATTTGGTTTTGAGAAAGCCCCTTAGCTTTTGCGGTTAAAACATATTGCTTATTAATTTCATCTATAAAAGAGTTTTTGGTGAGCATGGTCAGAGAAGCAAAACCACCGATAACCATAGCTAAAACCGGCAAAGTGATATGCCAAAAATAGTCAATGATTTTACCCATGAGAGAAAGTTGCTCCCAGTTATCGGAAGTCAGCCCGCGCAAAGGAAACCATTGCAGATATGTTCCGCCGGCAAAAAAGACAATGAGAAAAACAGCAAATAAAAAAACAGGAATGGCAGAGCCGAGAATAACCGCAAAAGAGCTCCAAATATCAAAAGAAGAACCATCGGTTACGGCTTTTTTAATCCCGAGCGGAATGGCTATCAGATAAATGATTAAGGTTGACCATAAACCCAAAGAAACCGAAACCGGCATACGTTCAATAATGAGTTCTACCACGGTTTTGTCTTGATAAAAACTTTTGCCAAAATCAAAGCAAGCATAATCTTTGATCATCTTCCAAAAACGAGTAAGCGGCGGTTGGTCAAAACCAAATTGTTTTTTTAGCTCATTAACCAAATCTTCCGGCACGCCTTGCGCCCCTTGATAAGCATTGTTGGTATTGAGATTCATTTGTGTTGTGCCGGATATTTGCGAGGTGGCGTTTACATTCATACCGCGATATTTGGCTAACGTGTGCTCAATCGGTCCTCCAGGTGCAAACTGTACGATTGCAAAGTTAATGCACAAAATACCGAGCAAAGTAAGCGGAATAAGCAAGATTCTTTTGATGATATAATTTCTCATAATATTTTACCTTTACTTTGCTTGAGGTTTAACCCACCACGTATAGGGTTGAAAACCAGCTTTGTCACTGTTTTTCGGATAATCTAAGCGCTGGTTATAAGCCACACGATTATAGGGAGTGTACCATTGCGGAATCAAATAATATTCATGACGCATCACACGGTCAAAAGCGTGGAGTGCAGCCAGATAATCTTCTTTTTCGTGCGCTTGTACAATCTTGTTGAGAAGTTCATCAACCACCGGATTTTTCACACCGGCAATGTTGTAACTACCGTGAATATCAGCGGCTTGAGAGCCCCACATTTCTTTTTGTTCATTCCCAGGCATTTGGCTCATAGGAAAAGAAACAATCGCTATATCGAAGTCAAAATTATCAAGACGGTTTTTGAAGATGTTGACTTCCAAATTGCGGAAAGTAGCTTTGATTCCGATTTTTTCTAAGTTTTTTAGGAATGGAAGCATCACGCGTGTAAAGCTTGAACCATTGGCATTGTTGCTCAAAATTTCAAATTCAAGCGGTTGACCGGTTTCCAAGTTGGTCATCTTGCCGTCAACAAAATCATAGCCGCCAAGCTTGAGCAGATGTACGGCTTCTTTAAGATTTTTACGGTTGTCTTCAACAGTTTTGAAGCTTGGGTTTTGCGGTAAATCTCCAAAAACTGCCGGCGAAAGTTGATCCTTAAATGGAGTAAGAAGAGCCAATTCTTTGCCTTCGGGTTTGCCTGTTGCCGCCATTTCCGTATTGGAAAAATAGCTATCTAGACGCGAATACTGGTTATAAAAAAGCTTTTCGTTTGCCCAATCAAAATTAAATACTTGAGCTATGGCTTGGCGCACAAATTTATTTTGAAATTGCGGTTTGCGCAGATTGAAAGCAAAACTTTGTAAAATAGCCGTGCGGTTATGCGGGAGTTCTGCTTTAATAATTTTACCGCTTTTAACCAGATTATTGTCATATCCGGTAGCCCAAATTTTGGCGATATATTCTTCACGTAAATCAATATTACCGGAAAACAAAGCTTGTAAGGTAACGGTCGTGTCTTGATAATAGTCATTACGAATGGTGTCAAAATTAAAAAAGCCTTTGCGAGAAGGAAGATTTTTTGCCCAATAATTTGGATTCCTTTTCAAAACAACATATTTACTTGGTTCAAATTTGCTGATGATGTATGGACCGCTGCCCAGAGGTGGAATAAGAGAAGGTTTGGCAAAATCTTTGCCTTCCCAATCTTTTTTAGAAAAGATGGATATTTGCGAAAGAATAAGCGGCAATTCCTTGTTTTGAGTGCCTTTTTTGAAGTGGAAACGTACATGGCGGTCATTCACTTTTTCTACCCTTTCCACATCGGCATAATAAATTTTATAAAGCGGCGCCCCTTTGGTAATTAGGCTGTTAAAAGAAAAAATCACATCATCGGCAGTTATGGGCGAACCATCAGAAAACTTGGCTTTCGGGTCAAGAATAAAACCGACAAAAGAATTATCATCGGGAAGTTCAAACTTTTGTGCGATGAGAGGATAAACGGTCGAATAATCATCACTCGGTACTACGCCGAGCGTATCTAAAGTCAAAGCCACAGTTTCGGCTGAAGCAATACCTTTAAAAATAAAAGGGTTAAAACTATCAAACGTTCCATATGCCGGCATAACCACGCGTCCCCCTTTGGGCGCATTAGGGTTAACAAAGTCAAAAGATGAAAAATCATCGGCATATTTGGCTTGTCCGTATAAGGCTAAATGATTAGAAATAGTTACCCTTGCCTGAACAGAAATTGTAAACAAGCAACAAAAACATAAGCAGAAACAGAAAGCGGCTTTATTTATTATAGTTGCTTTCGTCGGTCCATCCTCCGAAAGGATAAGATAACACTTCTTCTTTAGCTTCTTCAAAAGAAGGGGCTTTATCCGGTTCTTTTTTTTCTGAAGGAGTTTCTTCAAAAGAAGATTTTTTCATATCTTCCCATTCTTTACGCAAATTATTTAGGGTTTTTTGTGTATTGGTAATAGGCGCATCAATGGGCTCGGCACGCAAATCTAAATCATTTTCGTCATCAGAGTTTAAAACCGGATAATCTTCTTCATTATCATGCTTCAAAACAATCTCATGGGGATTTGAGATTTCTTCTTGCTTAGAAATAATAATTTCAGGCGCAGAAGACTCAATATTTTCCTCAGGCAAATCAATTTTAGGAAATTCTTTTTCAAAAGGCACTTCATTTTCTTGTGTTTCGGAACCAAAGCTACGCTCAAGGGCAATAGAAAAAGGATCTCTCATATGAGTATCTCTGTCCATATCATCAGGCAAAACTTCTTTTTCTTTTTTCATAAAAGAGCCGATTTTGGAAGATAAGCCCCCAAGAATAGAAGAATGTTTTTTACCGGCGACCGAATTTTCATTAAAAACAGGAGCTGTTTTAGGTTCAGATTTAATAGAAACATTTTCCCGCGGTATATTTTTAACCGGAGCTCTAAATTCCACCTGAGATTCAGATTTGTTAAAAGAAACTTCGCGATATTTTCTTATTTCATCGGCAAGCGGGGCTAAAATGGTAAAAACTTTACCAAAGACGCCGGTTTCCACCACACTTAAGAAAACGCGTTCTCCATCGTGCTTGTTCAACAAGGATAATATATTTTGATAGCGCGCACAAAATTCCAGAATAGTACCGGAAAGAACCAAATCATTTTGGGCTTTTTCATAAAGACGCATTTGGAAGTTAGGCTGATTCTGGTTGATTTCGATAATAACTTTACCCAAAGCCCATTTACCGCCGTTACGAACGCGGCTCCACAAAGCTTCTATTTGGTCACGAGAAGCCAAAGCGGCACGGTTGATAATTTCGGCAATAAGTTCATTCATATCAGAAATAAGAATATCAATACGGTTAAGAATAAAGCCATCTTTAATCTGTTGTTCAGATTCGAGCATAATTCTAGCCACCAAATCGGTATATTCTTGATTTTTTCGCAATTGTAAAAAAAGCTGATAAAGAGCTTTAGATGTTTTTTGGTTATTAATATGCTGATTGATATATCCAAAGACCATCCATAAAATTAAGATGGGCAAAAGAACAAGAGCCACATAAACAGAAATATCAACGATTCCCAAAGAGCTGAATTTTACCCCGACGGTATTATCCTGAATATAAGCCACAATATACATCAGCCACAAAAGGCTGGAGAAAATGGCAACAAAAAAAGAAAAAGCCAGCACTTTGGAACTCCTCATAATTGTTAAAATAGCCAATAATTGTTCAATATAGTAGTATATTTACACGATATTTCAACGAAAATTTACACAATATTGCAAAATAAGAGTCGAAAGATAAAAAAAAATGTGTTATGACCATTTTCAGGTAAAAACAAAAAAAAGAGAAGTTGAATGAACAATAATACGACATTAGTTCTTGATTTTGAAAAAAATATTGTTGAAATTGAAAACAAAATTGAATCATTAAAACATCTGGCTGAAGGTCAAGATGTAGACATTTCTCAAGAGGTAAACCGTTTGCAACAAAAACTGGAAAAACAAGTCAGAGCCTCCTATTCAAACTTAAGCCCATGGGAAAAATCTCAAGTTGCCAGACATCCGGAACGTCCGCATTGCTTGGACTATGTTCATGGCTTGATTGAAGATTTCACACCCTTGTGCGGAGACAGACTTTTTGCTGATGATGAAGCCATGGTCGGCGGTATTGGTCGTTTTAAGAATATTTCGGTTGTTGTATTGGGACAAGAAAAAGGTCACGATTTGGAAACACGTCTTAAATACAACTTTGGTATGGCCAAACCGGAAGGATATAGAAAAGCTCAAAGATTGATGAGCTTGGCCGACAAGTTCAATATGCCGATTATTTGCTTTGTAGATACATCAGGAGCTTTCCCCGGAGTTGAAGCAGAAGCCAGAGGTCAAGCTGAAGCCATTGCTTCATCAATCCAAAAATGCTTGCAGGTTAAAGTTCCGGTTGTTTCAGTTGTTATCGGAGAAGGTGGTTCAGGCGGAGCTATCGCCATTGCCACAGCCAACAAAGTATTGATGTTGGAACATGCTATCTATTCCGTAATTTCTCCGGAAGGATGCGCTTCTATTTTGTGGCGTTCAGCCGATAAGGTTAAAGAAGCAACTGAAGCTTTGAAATTAACCGCGCAAGATTTGAAAAAACTCGGCATTATTGATGAAATAATTGCCGAACCTTTAGGCGGAGCCCATCGCGACCCTAAAGTTGTTATTGAAAATGTCGGTAACGCCATTTTAAGAAACTTGAAAGAGTTAATGCCGTTAAATGGTGAAGAACTCAAAAAAATGCGCAATGAAAAATTCTTGAAGATGGGACGTAACCTTGAATAATCTATCTCAAGATATGTTAGTGATTTTGATTGCCGGTGTAGCCTTGCTGCTCATCGGCAATCTTTGCTATATGATTCTAAAGAGCAAAAAGCCAAATGTGGATTCGTTTGCTGATATTTTGCTGCGCGGACAAGCCGAATTAGCAGGTAGATTAAGCCAACTTTCTGAGTTAAACCGCCAAGAGCAAAATCGCATAACAGATGCAATCAATGAACAAAAATTGGCTGTTTTGAAGATTATGGATGAAAAACTCTTAGCCGTAACCAAGAGTGTGGGCGAAGGGCTGCAACAATCCACCGATAAAACCACCCAAACCTTGCACGATTTAAGAGAGCGTTTGGCCAAAATAGATGTGGCGCAACAAAAAATTTCTTCTTTGTCAGAGCAAGTTGTATCATTGCAAGAGGTCTTAAGTAACAAACAAGCCAGAGGTGCTTTTGGTGAAATTCAGTTAAATGATTTGGTGACCTCGATTCTTCCGCCGTCGGCTTATGAATTTCAGGTTGTGATGAGCAACCAAAAACGCGCCGATTGTGTTTTGCGTTTGCCCAATCCCCCCGGAACAATCGTGATTGATGCCAAATTTCCGTTGGAGAGTTATCAAGCCTTAAGAGAGGCTAAAACAGATAGAGAAAAGGTTGAAGCAGAAAGATTCTTCCGCGCTTCTGTGTTAAAGCATATCAAGGATATTTCCGAAAAATATATCATTGTCGGAGAAACGGCAGAGTCTGCCTTAATGTTTTTGCCAAGTGAGGCAATATATGCAGAGCTTCATGCCAATTTTCGCGATGTGGTAGAAGCCTCATATCGAGCAAAAGTTTGGATAGTTTCTCCCACAACCTTAATGGCCACTTTAAACACGGTTCGTGCGATTCTCAAAGATGCCTCAATGAGAGAGCAAGCCGGAATAATACAACGAGAAGTTGGTGTTTTGGTCGAAGATATCACTCGTTTAGATGATAGAATAGAAAATTTATCCAAACATTTTGACATGGCAACGCGTGATATTAATGAAATTAAGGTATCATCGGGAAAAATCTCGAAAAGGATTAAAAAAATTGAAGATTTTGAACTTGGAGAAGCCGATCATACCTTGGCAATAGAGCATAAAATAGCTCAAAATGAATAAAACGTTGGATAGATTCTTTTTTTGATTTTTATTTTTTTTGAAATCCGATATTGATTTCTGGAACAAAAAAAGATAGTTTATTGAAAAACATTAAATTAAATATAATTAAATAATAAGAGGTAAAATGACTAGATCAGAATTAATTGAAAAAATTGCAGCTAAGAACCCACATTTGATGGTTAAAGATGTAGAACGCATTGTTGCTGTTGTCTTTGATAAAATCATCAGATCATTGGCCGCAGGAGATAGAGTTGAATTTAGAGGTTTTGGAGCATTTTCTGTACGCAAGCGCACACCTCGTGTTGCTAAAAACCCACGTACCGGAGAACAGGTTAAAGTTGAAGAACGCAACATTCCTCATTTCAAAACCGGCAAACAACTGTTTGAATTGTTAAATAAAAAGAAGTAAGGTCAAACAGGAGTAAATCGTCAATAATATTAATTAGCAAAGGACCCCGTCATGGCATTTATAAAGGCTTTAATCAGATTGATTGTATTTGCGGTCGTTTTGTATTTTGCATTTATCAATAACGATTTGGCAATGTTCAGTTTGTGGCCGTTTAATATAGAAGTGACGGTGTCTTTAAGCGTTGCGATAGTCTTTTTGGTCTTTTTTGGTTTCATTTGGGGCAAATTCGATTCGTGGTTTGCATACTCTCCATTGAGAAGTTCTTTGCGTCAGCAAAAGAAACAAAATAAAAAACTGACCAAAGAGCAAGAAAAGCTAACCAAAGAAGTAGAAGGTTTGCAAGGGGATATCTCCGAATTAAAAGAGAAAGAAGCCTCCATGCCCAAACCTCCGCTCAAGCAAAGAATAGCAGCTTGGTTTAAGCGCAAAAAAGACTAGATTTGGCAAAACTAAAAAAAGGTAACAACTATGAACTGGCTTACTGACTTTGTTAGACCGAAAGTAAAAAAAATCACGGCAAAAGAGATTGCTGACAATTTGTGGACCAAATGTCCGAACTGTGGGCAAATGCTTTTCAACAAAGAGTTGGAAAAAAACAATTTTGTCTGCCACAAATGCGATCATCATTTGCGTTTGTCGGTAAAAAAACGTTTGGAACTTTTGTTTGATGGTGGAGAATATAAAGAGATTTTCTTGCCCAAATTAAAAGAAGATCCGCTCAATTTTAAGGATTCCAAAAAATATACCGATAGATTAAGAAATTATCGCAAAATTACCGGAGACGATGATGCAATTAAGGTTGCACAAGGAGAAATCGGCGGTATAACCTCAGTTGTTGCTGTAATGGACTTTTCTTTCATGGGTGGTTCTATGGGTATGGCTGTTGGTGAAGGCATTGTTAAAGCCGCAGAAACAGCTATCAAAAACAACTGCCCGCTGATTACGGTAACGGCATCTGGCGGTGCGCGCATGCAAGAAGGTATGCTTTCTTTAATGCAAATGGCAAGAACCACGGCAGCAGTTAACATGGTCAAAGAAAAAGGCTTACCTTACATTGTCATTTTGACAGACCCGACCACAGGTGGTGTTTCTGCCTCATTCGCCATGTTGGGAGATATTCATATTGCCGAAAAAGGTTGTATGATTGGTTTTGCCGGAGCACGCGTAATTGAGCAAACCATTCGTGAAAAATTGCCGGAAGGTTTCCAACGTGCAGAATATTTGAAAGAGCACGGTATGGTAGACATGGTTGTTCGTCGTGCCGAAATGAAAAACGAGCTGGTTAAGGTAATCAGCATCTTGATGCACCAAAAACCAAAGTTGAACACCTTGTCCATCACGGCAAGATAGAGTTTAGATAAAAGCCTCGGATTTTCCGAGGCTCTTTCATATTTAAAAAGTTGCCGTATCGAAAGAAAGGTCAATTTTCATATCAAAAGCACGGGCAATTTGGTTAAGGTTACCAAAATTGATTTCAGCGAGCCCAAGTTCCAGTTTTTCAATATAAGCTGAGGGTACGCCGGTTTGGTTGGCAAGCTCAGGTATCGTGATTTTGTGCAAACGCCGCAGGGCGGTAATTTGCTCGGCAAGAGCAAGTTTGGTTTGTTTGAGATTAATTCGGGCTTGTTTTTTGTTTAGCATATTTCAACTCCTGTTTATTAAGAGCCAACTTTTGCCGTCAAACACGCCGTGTTTGTGCGGTCAAACTGGCTTCAGTTTGAAAAACCGCCGAGAGAAGAATCTCAAGGCGGTGGAGCTGAAAAACTGCAAGAATACAGACGCATTTATTCGACCTAAAAAGGCTTATATCATGCACTCCACCATATGTGGATTTTATTCTTGAGATGTTTTTCAGACACCACAGGTTGTCTCCAACCTGCAAGGAGCATTGTAGAGAAAAAGGGAAAAAAAGCAAATGTTTTTTATGAAGGAGGCACATAAGCACCGCCAAGAATGATATTTGTTCTCGGTACGGAAGATACGCCAAGAATTATGTTTGTTTTTGGCACAGCCAGCTCGGCCATCAAACTGATGGGATCAAACGTGCTACGTTTGTCAAGCTGGCTCTTTTTTTTTGCCCACACAAGGCACTAAGCCCCGTTTGGAACAAGAAGAGCATCGCGATACGCGTGGCTCGGAGAAAAAACTGATGCGGTCAAGCTGGCTTCAGCTTGTTAGGGGTTTGTTAAAGAATATATGAGATAATCTTTCATATTCAGAAAAATTTTTGAGGAAGAAGATGCTAAGCTTAAAACACGTTGCCATAAGTTCTTTTAACGAAAATCTAGCTTATGTTCACAGAGATTGTGACGCTTATAAGATTGATGATATTCGTTCACTAACCAAGGTTGAAATTCATGGCGGTGTTAAGCCGGTTTTTGCTTTTTTGCAAGTGGTAGATGATGATGAGCTGGTCAAGCCTAATGAAATTGGCTTGAATAATGAAGCTTTTGAATGCATCAATTTGCCCGAAGGAGCTAATGTTACCTTAACCATATCTTCTCCGCCGCCGAGTTTGGCCTCAATCAAGCGCAAAATTGCCGGCAATATCTTAAGCTCGGGCGAATATAGTGCGATTGTTAATGACATAGCCTCTAAAAGATATTCCAATATGGATATTGTGTCTTTTTTGGTGGCAAGTGGTTCATTTATGACCGCCCCTGAGGTTTTGTCTTTTACCGAGGCTTTGGTTGGAGATAATACCCTGCATTGGGATAATGAAAATATTGTTGTTGACCATCACTGTTTAGGCGGAATCCCTGGAAACAAGACCGATATTATTATCACCGCAATTGTAGCGGCTTACGGCTTGCCCATGCCCAAAACCGCATCTCGTTCTTTAACTTCTTGTGCCGGCGTGGCAGATACAATGTCTGTTTTGGCAAATGTTGATTTAGATGAAGAAGAATTGCGCCGTGTAATAAAAGAAACTCGAGGAGCCATTGTCAATTATGAGAGTTTATCAATTGCCGAAGTTAATAAGCTCGTTTCATCTGTTGAAAGAAACATTGGTTTAACCCAATTGCACCATATTGCCGCTTCTATCTTAGCCATCAAATTGGCGGCAGGGGTAACCCATTTGGTCATAGATATTCCGGTAGGACCAAATTCTCGTATCAAACGTACTGGTGAAGCCATGCGTTTGAGAAAATTGATAGAATATGTGGGCGATATGCTCTCCATTGAGATAGATGCCGTGATAACCGATGGTAGTGAACCGATTGGTAATGGCGTTGGTGCCGTTTTGGAAGCCAGAGATGTGATGAAGGTTTTGCGCAATAAGGAAGACGCCCCGCAAGATTTGAAAGAAAAATCATTGTTCTTGGCAGGAAGAATTTTGGAATTTGACCCCAAACTGCGTGGCGGACAAGGCTATCATGTTGCCAAAGAGATTTTAACTTCCGGCCGCGCTTTAGAAACCATGAACAAAATCATTCATGCTCAGGGTAAAGCTCCACAACCACAACTCGGACATTTAACCCGCGATATTGTTTCCAATATTTCCGGCGTGGTTGAAAGCATTGATAACGAGAGAATTAATAAAATCGGAGTCATGGCCGGAGCATCGCAATATCCCGGCGCCGGATTGGATTTGTTGAAAAAAGTGGGCGATAGAGTAGAACAAGGCGAAACTTTATACCGCATCCACTCAGTTAATTCCACCGATTTTGCCTTTGCCAACAGCATGGTCGACGGTTATACCGGCTATGAAATCTCAGGCAGAAGTAAATATTAAAAAAACTTTCAAAAAAATTTATAAGCCCTATTGCATAGGCTCATTTGCTTTCCTATATAGTTAATAGAAAAAATTAAACACCAGTTTAACAAAGGAAATAAAACATGAGCAATAAAGTAATTGGTATTGACTTGGGTACAACCAACTCCTGCTTTGCCGTTATGGAAGGCGGAGAAGCCAAAGTTTTGGAAAACTCAGAAGGTGCAAGAACAACCCCTTCAATGGTTGCTTTTACAGATACGGAACGCTTAGTCGGCTATCCGGCAAAACGTCAAGCCGTAACCAACCCTGAAAATACCTTGTTTGCAATCAAACGTTTAATCGGTCGTCGTTTTGATTCTCCGGAAGTTCAAAAAGATAAAAACATTGTTCCTTATAAAATTGTTTCGGGTGACAATGGTGACGCTTGGGTAGAAGTTAAAGGACAAAAATATGCTCCGTCTCAAATTTCTGCCATGATTTTGCAAAAATTAAAAGAATATGCCGAAAGCTATTTGGGTGAAAAAATTGAAAAAGCCGTTATTACCGTTCCGGCATATTTTAACGACTCTCAACGTCAAGCAACAAAAGATGCTGGTAAAATTGCCGGCTTAGATGTTTTGCGTATCATCAACGAACCGACAGCTGCCGCCTTGGCTTATGGTATGGATAAAAAAGCATCAGGCACCATCGCTGTTTATGACCTTGGTGGTGGTACATTTGATATTTCCATTTTGGAAATCGGTGACGGTGTATTTGAAGTAAAGTCAACAAACGGTGATACCTTCTTGGGTGGTGAAGACTTTGACCGTCGTATTTTGGACTATCTCGTAGAAGAATTCAAAAAAGAAAACGGCATTGACTTGAAAAATGACCGCTTGGCTTTGCAACGCTTAAAAGAAGCTGCTGAAAAAGCTAAAATTGAATTGTCTTCAACCACACAAACCGAAATCAACTTGCCGTTTATCACGGCAGATGCAACAGGTCCGAAACACCTCAATATCAAATTGAGCCGTGCAAAATTGGAAGACTTGGTTGCTGATTTGATTGAAAAAACCGTTGAACCTTGTAAAAAAGCTTTGGCAGATGCCGGCTTGAAAGCTAACGAGATTAGCGAAGTTATTTTGGTTGGTGGTATGACTCGTATGCCGAAAGTTCAAGAAAAAGTAAAAGAAATTTTCGGTAAAGAGCCGCACAAAGGTGTTAACCCGGATGAAGTTGTTGCCGTTGGTGCTGCAATTCAAGGCGGTGTTTTGATGGGTGATGTAAAAGACGTATTGCTCTTGGATGTAACGCCGTTGTCTTTGGGTATTGAAACCTTGGGTGGCGTATTTACCCGTTTGATTGACAGAAACACCACTATTCCGACCAGAAAATCTCAAGTTTTCTCAACTGCAGAAGATGGTCAAACCGCTGTTACCATTCGCGTCTTCCAAGGTGAACGTGAAATGGCAGCTGACAATAAATTGCTTGGTCAATTTGACTTGGTAGGTATTCCGCCTGCACCGCGTGGTATGCCGCAAATTGAAGTTACTTTCGATATTGATGCTAACGGTATTGTTAACGTATCTGCAAAAGATAAGGCTACTAACAAAGAGCAAGCAATCCGCATTCAAGCCAGTGGTGGTTTGTCTGATGCCGATATTGAAAAGATGGTTAAAGATGCTGAAGCCAACGCCGAAGCTGATAAAAAACGCAAAGAGTTGGTAGAAGCCAAAAACCAAGGTGAATCTTTGGTATTGAGCACAGAAAAAACCTTGAAAGAACATGGTGACAAAATTTCTGCTGCTGAAAAGAGTAAGATTGAAGAAGAAATCAAAACTTTGAAATCTGCTTTGGAAGGTGATGATTTGGAAAACATCAAAGCCAAGACAGAAAGCTTGATGCAAGCTTCTTTGAAACTCGGTGAAGCTATGTACAAACAAGCTGAAACTGCTCAAAGCACAGCTAATGCAGCTGGTCCGGAAGCAGAAGAAAAGAAAGATGAAAAAGTTGTCGATGCAGACTTTGAAGAAGTTAAATAACAACTTTTTATAAAACAAAAGAAAAGCCCCGTCAAATTGGCGGGGCTTTTGCTATCTGTCATGAAATTATATTTCTAAATCTTTTGCTTTAGGTTTTGTTTGAACTCCTGTCTTTTGGGTAGGAGCAGCCGTTTTTTTTGTAGAGTTCTTGGATGGTTCTTTGTTATTTTGTTTTTTGACTTCATCCAAACGCTTTTTGGCATGAGATGTAGGTTTGGGGCGATAAGACTCTAATTTAGCTTTTAAATCTTCCGGCAAGTCAGAAAGTTCAGACATTTTAGGCGGATTAACCATTTTAATATCTTTATCATTTAGACAAGCAAGCAATAATTTTGCTTTAAAGACATTGTTTTTGATATCTCCGAAACAAATTTCCGCTCCTTCTTTTTTGGCCTGAGCAACAAGAGCTGCAAAAACTTCATCAGACGGAACTTTACCCTTATATCCTTTGATGACAACATCATTTTCTTTTCGATATGTAATATCCGCATCAAATTCACCGTTTTGGGCTTTTTCTGCATTATCATAAACCTTAAATGATAAGGCATCTTTAGAATTTGATTTATATTCTTGAATAACTTTGTTCTTTTGTTTTCCCCATTCTTGCCAAGAAGATAAGGTATTATTTTTCCAAGACAAAGTTTCAGGTGTTCGAGAAGATGCTTTATCTTCTTTTTGAGCAGGAGCATCCTCAACCGGAGCAGATTTTTCGTTTGAAACAATAGATGCTGTCGCTAAATTTTGCGCAGGAGAATCTTTTGCCGGTAGGTCTTTTTCAGATTGGGAGGATTCTTCCAAAGTAGGTCCTTCTTCCTCATTTTTTTCTGAAGTAGGTTGTTCTTCTTTTGATTCTGGTTCTTGGGGGACTGCTTCTTTTTGTTCAGATTTTTCCAGAGCAAGCTTTGGTTCTTCATCTTCTTCAACAAAATTGAAAACCATTCTCTTTGGTTTGGGCGCAGGAGCTTCAGTACGAGCTTTATCAACGGGCGTTAATGTTTTTGAGTTTTCTTCTTCTTGATTATCGAGTTTAGATACATCTTCATCTTGTTTGGTTGATTTTGTATTTTCAATTTTTTGTTGAAGCACCTCAAGTTTCTTTAAAGTTTCGCCAATCAAACTATCTGCTTCAAATTTGGAATCTGTTAAATTAATTAAATAAGTTTTTAAAAATTCAATTTCTTCAAGATTTGGATTCCATCGGTTATTACAAATATTATTCAAACGATAAGACAAAATGCGCACCGAAAAAGCTTCACGCTCATATTGCTGTTTTTTGGGGTTATTTTGATTATAATCATGAATACCCTCATAAAGTTTAGTAATAAACTTAATCGGCATAGTTGGAAAACGGTCAAATTCTTTGATAAGTAAATCCCATTTTCCTTCATCAATATTTTGGCGGCTATGTTTGCCACATTCCATAAAACGAGCAAAATCAACAACAATTTGGCGGCGTTTTCTTCTTTCATTATCAGTGGCTTCCGTTGTTGGAACTTCCATTTCTTCTTGAATATAGGGAATATTATTAACAAATTTCAAAAAAGCCGGATTCTTATCCATATCCACAAAACGTTCAGAACGAATATATGCACCTTTTTGGGCTTTAGCATCAGCTCGCTGAATATCATTTAAGGAAAAGTCATTAGAAGAAAATATCCACCATTTATCAATATTTTCAGCATCGCGCTGAGATAGAGCCAACCGATTATCTAAAAAAGCGCGAAGTTGACTTTTACAATAATCAGAAAACTCTTGGCTTTGCTTAAGAGCAGCCATGGCAGAACCTTTGCCGTTTTCTTTATCAAAATTGCGAATTTCTTTATAAATCTCATAAGGAGATTTTCCAATCAGCGATTGTGCAAATTTTTCCATATTGGTTTCTGTCATGGTTTATATCCTATCTTTCTTCGTTCTTGTCTTGACGAGAGTAATTCTTATTCAAATTAGTCATGGAAGCGCGAACATCTTTACCGCTGACATTTTCTTTGCATTGTTCAAGAGGTTTGCCATCCACTAAATATCTATTCAAATCGACAACATCAACTTTACTGTTTGGTTTACTATATTTTTCTTTCAGAGTTGGGTTGAGCGAAATATCTCGAGAAGCGTCGGCAACAACATTATCTTTTTGGATAAAGTGCGGAATATATTTAGTAAAGTGAGACAAAGTAATTTTGTTGGCAAAATTATCTTTACTTAAGTTGCTTTGCATCAAGCTTTGACGAGCTTCCATAACTACCCCTGCTTTGTCACGACTATCTGTCATTTGTTTCGTGTAATAGTCATTACGGATTGGCTTACCCGAAGCATTTAAGGTATTATCGCTTGGAATATTATTCATAATTGCCTTATCCAAACGTTCTCTTCTCAAAAGCAAGAATTGAGTCATATTTTGTTCCGGAGCTTGCTCCTTGCGTTCTGCTTCTACACGTTCGCAATATTTATTCCAAGCTTGATCTGTTCCGTCTGTTTTGGGGGCAATACCATATACGATTTTATATTCATCAATAAGAAGTTTTTTATTTGGATCTTCTTTAGTTTTTTGCGCATGTTTTTCTTCTTTTTGAACAAATTTTTCTTCGTTTTTCGGAACAGGAACAAATTTTTCTTCGTTCTTAGGTGTTTTGTTAGGAGCAATATCAGTTTTATTTTCTTTAACAACACGATCAGCTTTTGTCCCTGGGCGGATTTTATTTTTAAATTTATTCCAAGAGGAAACAACCCATCCAAATACACCGCCGGCAGGAGCAGCAACTTGATCTTGAACTTTATTAATAATAGGCGTTTTTCCCATGATGTCTTCAGTTTGAATGCCATGCGGATGATCTTGGTAAGAATAGAGTTCAGAGCCTAAGCTATCCAAAATTTTTGAATGACCGTTTTCTCCGACATTATATTGGATAACATCAAGCTGTTTAGCACCTTCAGGAGTGAGTTTTCCTTCCAATAAACCATCAAGCAAGGCTTTATAATCGCCAAACTTTTCACCAACGGTTTTTCCGTCAGGGAGAACAAAGTCGCTGTTACGGTGCAATCTTTCAAAAGAGGCAAGTTTTCGCAACATAACCTCTTCATTGCCAACACCTTCTTTCCAACCGAGTTTAGGCATTTGTTCCTTCAATGCTGCGATAGCTTTATCATGTTGCTCAGATGTCCACCAAGCATCATTTGAATAGTTATCAGGGTTACGATAAGCTGGAATATCATGAGGACCTTCTCCTCTATATTCCCACATACTGTCAGTATTATTACGAACAGTGACTTTGGCAATTTGGTCATCAGTGTAAGTTTTAACTTCTCCGACTTTAACGTCTTTATAACCAGTAATTTCGTTATGAGTATTTGGCGTAATATCGTTAAGACCATGTTGACGTCCATAATATCCACCGGCGAATACGGCAGCAGCGTTAACAGCTCCGAGTGCAAAAGCTGTTACTTTATTATGACCTTTTAAGCGCATATCTCGATAAGGCTGAGCAAAACGCAAACCGGCGCCAAGTCCGAAAGAAGCAATTGCACAAAAGGCGGCAGGAGCAGATAATTCCGGAGCATTAGCCATAGCAAAGGCAGCCGAAGCACAGGCTAGGGTCGTTGTTGCAATGGAAGCATGAAGCATACGGTCTTGTTTAAATTCTTTCCAACCATATTTTTCCCCGCGAGCTTTTGCCGCTTTTCTGCGCGACCAAATTTGCAGAGCGGTTGCAGCGGCACCAACAGTAACGGCTGTTCCCAAAGCCAAAGCCGAACTGCCGATTAAAGATACACCGCCGGTTGCGGCCGCATTTGTAACCAAACGTGAACCGACATAAGCCATAGTTCCACCCATGGCAACACCCCAAATAGCACGTTTGAGGGCGCCTTTTTTCACATCTTTACTTTTTCTTCCGCGATTTGGTGCATTTCTGTCAATAGATTGGATTTGCTCAAACAAAACGGAGTTTGTAAATTCAGCATTGTTTTTACCAAGTTTTTTATTCAAACGGTTTGTATAGACTTCCACTTTATTGACTTGGTCATCAATTGCCGCTTGATAACCTTCGGGAGAAATGCTCAACGGAATTTCCGGATTATTAAGTTTAGCTTCAAATTCAGCCAGATATTTATCTTTTTTAGTGGTAAATTTTTCCGGATCTTCAATAACACCGCGAACAGTTTCTTCGGAATTGTACATTTCAAAAAGTTTGAAAGTAACATTATCTTTAAGCTGTTGTAATAATGATTCTTTTTCAATTTTATCTTTCGCGCCTAAGCTTTCCATCAAAACGTCATTGCCGGCAAGTTTTAAGACTGTGGCCAATTCTCCTTTCGGATTGACTTCCAAACCCTTGCGCCAAACATCACTTTTAATATTTGGATTTTTGGGGTCAATAAATTGAGGTATGGGTTGTCCGTTTTTATTATTAAATTTGAATTGGCTGATTTGCGAGAGCAATTCTTCACCGAGAGTTTCTTCATCAAATTTAATTTGATTTAAGATTTTACTTCCGTCTTTAACGCGATCATTAAATTTAATAGCGGTGTCTTTAGGATTTTTACCGCTGGGGATATTCCATCTTTCATCATAAGTGGCAATAATTTCATCTAAATCTTGTTCAGATTGAGAATATTCATTTTTAAGAGCTTCGTTAGAAGAAATTTCTTGATTGAGTTGAAAAATCTGAGCCTGATTTTTTTGAGGGTCAAGTTTCTTCTTTTCTTTTGCCAAATCTTTATTTTTTGCCTCCAAGTCTTTTTGACGGACTTCAAACATATGCATATATCCGTCATAAGCATCGGCAGCATTGGTTATATCCAAAAGATAATAGCCGCGTCGATTTTTAAAGTCGCTTTGCAAGCTATCCATTCGCGCCAAAACATCTTTTAATTTTGCCTCATTATTATTTTGTGTTTGAGTGGATTTATTTTTTTTGTCGTTAGCAATTCTTTTATTTAAGTTTTCATAAGCAACGGTTGTGAGCTCAGGAGTCATTAACTCGGTTTGTTGTTGAGAGAGCAGAATATCCACAACCATGTCTTTATATTGGTCTTTGTTTTTAATTTTATCTTCTGTTTTATCAACAAATTCAAAGGCTTTTTGAGACTTTTCTATATCTTCATCAACAAGATCATGAGAGTAAGTGTTAAAATCTGACTGATTAATAATCTGCATTTCCAACATGGCTTGTAAGCTAACATTTGCCAATTTTTGTTCATTTGAAAGGTTATGCGGATTTCTTATTCTTTGTTCTGTATTATTTTGCGGAACATTTGCCGCAACATTTTCTTGTATATTATCAGAAGGTTCATTTTCCACACTAATATAGTTTGCATAATCCGTATTGGCAGTATTTTCATCAACTTTGATTTTATTTTGAGGAGAAATTGTTTTTTTATTGGCTCTATGATTTTTTATATCTTCTAAAGAAAATTCCGGATGCTCATTCATGGTTTTGCTTAAAGCCAAAATAAAGGTAAGATTTTCGGGAGAGAGTTCTGCATCCTTATCGCCAAAATATAATTCTTTGAGTTCGCCTTCGTATTCATATGGATTAGAAAGGATATAGTCATCAAGTTCGTCAAAATCGCCACCAGCATCATCCAAATCATTTTCTCTGGAACGAAATTGATAAAGTAAAGCTTCTGTTTCAAAAGGAGGAATATCTTTTATCTCATTATATCCATATTCAGATTTTATAAATTCAAGAAAATCTTTATCAGTTTGGATATTATTAAGATTATATTTAGCCATTTTTTTTCTCCTTTTAGAATCCAAAATCTAAATAGAATATAACATAAATTTTGAATGTTGACAAATGTTTTGTCTAAAATCATTATTAAAATAACACGTAAATATTTAATTTTTATTTAGTTTTGCATAAAAAGCTTGCTTTCAAGAAAGAAAAAAACTAAATAAGAGTTAAATAAAAAAATAAAGCTGAAAAGTGAGTAAAATGAGCACAGAAACAGACTATTACGAATTACTGGAAGTTTCCAAAACAGCCAGTGCTGACGAGATAAAAAAGTCATATCGTCGTTTGGCCATGAAATATCATCCGGATAGAAACCCCAATGATAAAGAGGCGGAAACAAAATTCAAAGAGATTAATGAAGCTTATGAAGTTTTGAAAGACGAGCAAAAACGCGCCGCTTATGATAGATATGGACATCAAGCTTTTACCGGAGGCATGAATGGCGCTGGAGGCAATCCGTTTGGTGGTTTTGAGTTCAATTTTGGCTCCGGTGGTTTTTCGGATGTTTTTTCCGATATTTTTTCTGAGTTTATGGGAGGAGGCAGAAGACAAGCGAATCCAAACGCACCGGAGAGAGGAGCAGATTTACGCTATAATTTAAATATCTCTTTGGAAGAAGCTTTTACCGGTGTTGAAAAAGAAATAAAAATCCCCACAACCAAGGTGTGTGAAGCTTGCCACGGACATGGTACGGCAGACGGCAAAGAAGCAGATATTTGTCCGGATTGTCATGGTAGTGGTAAAATCAGACGCCAGCAAGGAGGTTTCTTTATAGTAGAAACAACCTGTCCGAAATGCGGCGGAACCGGACGTATAATTAAGGATAAGTGTAAGGAGTGTAAAGGACAAGGCTTTATCGCTAATGAAAAATCTTTAAAAGTTAAAATTCCGGCCGGTATAGAAGATGAAACAAGAATGCGTATTGTCGGTGAAGGAGAAGCCGGATTACGCGGTGGTGAAAATGGCGATTTATACGTTTTTGTAAATGTCAAAGACCACAAACTTTATAGCCGCGAAGGAGGCAACTTATATGCTTCCGTTCCAATTTCCATGACCACGGCAGCATTGGGGGGAAAAATAGAAATTCCGGCCATAGATGGAGAAAAGATAGATTTAGAAATTGCTGCCAGCACGCAAACCGACCAAGTTGTCAAAATCAAAGGGCAAGGTATGCCGATTATGCGTTCAACCAGACGCGGTGATTTGTTTGTAAAATTGCGTGTAGAAACACCGGTTAATTTGACCGATAGGCAAAAAGAACTGTTGCAAGAGTTTCAAGCAATAAGTGAAGAAAATTCTTGCCAGCCTGAGGCTAAAGGTTTTTTTGATAAAATAAAAGATATGTTTGTGGCATAAAGATAAAAACCGTAAGTGAGAATATCATTTACGGTTTTTTATTTGTTAAGCTTTTATTTTTATGATAAAGTAAAATAAATAAAACGACAGGGAGATAACGTCATGGATTGTCCCGAAAAAAGCTTTATCATACAATTAGGCGGAGAAGAGCTCTATCAACGTTGCCTAAAAGAAAATGAATATGGCGATATACGTGTTACAACGGAATCTCTCAAAGATATAGGTCTGTATATTAAAGAACATCCTGAAAAAAGACAAGAAACCTTAGATTATATAGAAAAAAATCTTTTTGAAGGGTTTGATAATAAGCCATTATTTATGGCTGCATATAAAGCCGATTATTGTGAAGATGATAAAGATTTGAAAGAATTTTGTTCTAAAGGAGAAAATATAAGTCTATCATCTCTGATTCGTAGTCAAGCTCTTACTTTTGAAAGCTTTGACGATTCTGTAATTGATAAAATATTTTTACGACTAGAAGAGTTCAAAAATCCCGATTATAAATTATCTTTGTATGAAGATATATTATCAATAAGACCAACGGATGAAAACATTGTACGTATTTTAAAACAGGCCGCTAAAGAAAATTTTAGGGCAACGCCAAAACTCAATTTGCTATCCGACATTGTTAAAAACACAACAAACAGAAAAATATTACACACAATTGCTCAACAAAAAGAAGAAATAAATCAAAATACGGAAGGTGATGTAAAGTACGAAATTTCAAAAATAGAAGAGGTTTTACGGAACAGAGATTATATCCAAAATACGCTGAATGAAAATTATCCCAATTTGAGTTTTGAAGAGCAAATTTTGCAAGCGGCTCAAGATGCTCAAGGCAGTGAAGAAAAGAAAAACAAATTTTATAACTTTTTGTTATCAGAGGGAGAAGAAAGGGTTTTGGATATAGATACCAAAGTGATGCAATATTTGGTAGATAATTTTACGCAAGCCAATTTAGAAGCCGTCAATGATTTGAAAAAATTTTACGGTTTAAAAGTTTCTATTGAGGAAGGAGATTATGCCTCCGGAGATGAAAACACCGCAAAAAGGCTGGAATTTGATAGTATGGTCAGCTCAATAGACGATGAAGAATATTACAAGTTGCAGCATACGGAAGAGTTTCTTAATTTCAAACCCGATAAAAGAAAAAAATATAAATGGATGGATTATACTTCTTTGGAAGATGAAAGTTCCGCTTTTAAAACATTAAAAAAATACAATTTCGATTCTTTACTCAATGTTGCGGTAGATTCTTTTATCAAAAATCATGTTCCGCCGGAAAAAGCCAAAAACTTTAATGTCAAAGATATATGTGAACTAATTGTTCAAGATGAAGGTAAGAAAGAAATTTATGATAGAGATGGCGATTACTTGTTTACCAAAACAAGATATCATTTGGCAGAGTTTGATGCAGAAAGTTTAGAGAATGATGCCAGAAGCCAATTTTGGATGGATTTGGCAAAAAATCCGAAAATGGTTCAAGCCATTTCGGCTGATTTAAAAAAGAAAAGTGTTGCCGATTATACAATAGATTTAATTTGGTCAAATGCACAAGATGGCAATCCGCAAGGATGTCGTCGCCAAAACAGAGTTAATAGTATTTCATTCCAACTGCACCATGATTGGGCTCTTAAAGACGGCGGAGAAAATAAACCAAATAATTTTGTTGCCGTTACTGCTTTTTCACATAAATTTTTACATCAACAAGATAATCCGTTGGTAACACTATATAAAAATGAAAATGTCAAAAGTCCGGATGATAAAATGATTACCACCACACCATTGACACCAAATGCCAAGCGTGTTCGTCTGCGCATAGGCTTTGTAAATGAAACAGTGCACCAAAAAGTTAGATATTATGGCGGACCAAGAAAACAAAGTATATGCAAAGGGCTATTAAGAAATATGACAAACGTGGCTGAAGCAACCAAAAAAGCCGTTAAAGAAAACAAGAAAAAAGAAGAAAAAATTGATGCTTTGTCAGAAATCATAAGAAAAAATATCGAAAAACAAATAAAAAGCATATAGGTCATATATCAAATATATAACTTTTGCTGTCAAGCTGGCTTCATTTTTAATATATTCAAACAAGGCACAAAAGTTTTGCTCAGAAATGAAGAGAGCAACGCGGTATTATGGCAGGGAAGATAGGCAATATAACTTTTGCGGTCAAGCTGGCTTCATTTTTAATATATTCAAACAAGGCACAAAAGTTTTGCTCAGAAATGAAGAGAGCAACGCGGTATTATGGCAGGGAAGATAGGCAATATAACTTTTGCGGTCAAGCTGGCTT
>CALXVY010000002.1 GCA_944392255.1 uncultured Alphaproteobacteria bacterium
AAAGGAGTTTTTTACGTGTAAAGCTGTAAGCTCTTTGGAACTACCGGCCTAGCCGGTAGTTTTCTTGTTACAAAAAATAATCTCCGGTGGAGATTATTTTAACGACAGGCGAACATTTGTTAGTTTGGAGACAAGCGACAGCGCAGGCGACAAACGTTACAAATGGAGTGACCGCAGCGAGTTAGCAAATGTAATGCGCTTACGAGCCAGACGAACCTTGGTTCGATCCTCCAAACTATATAACAAAAAAAAGCACCGCGAACAAAACGCAGTGCTTTAGGAATTGGTGGAGCTAAGGAGGATCGAACTCCTGACCTCTTGAATGCCATTCAAGCGCTCTCCCAGCTGAGCTATAACCCCATCGACGTAATGCAATATAGATAAAGTTTTTTTAAGTGTCAAACAATTTTTTTGCTTGCGTAAAAACACTAGTCTTGTTAGCTTAAAACAAATAAGAAATAATTATCACTATTAAAAATATTAAGATTATGTCTCAAAGATTTTTAAGAACGATTACGTATTGTTCATTTTTGCTTTTGTTGACAAGTTGTGACGGAGATTTTGTTTGGGTAGACGACCAAAAAATCATTTTATGCTCAACCTTGTTGGCAATTATCATGATGTGCTTGGGATGCTTTTGGAGTTTAACTCACAAAAAGAACAAGAATTAAAAAAAGTAAAAAGGTTCTGAAAAAAAAATAAAATTCAGAACCTTTTTTTATGAGGCTTTATTGAGAAAAGGATTTTTTGCCCCCTTCATCCACCCCATAATCAGTTCTTTAGCTTGAGCGGCATCATCAAATTTTTCAGCCAGAATTTTGAAGTCATTTTTCTGATAAAAGCTGATTGCCGGATGATTTAGGGCATAAACCTTAAGATTAAGAGAAGATTTTTGTTTGCGCGCATAATCCAAAAGCTTAGTACCGATATTCTGACGTTGATAACGAGTATCCACAAACAAAGCACCAACAAAATTATCAAGAAGAATAGAGATAAAGCCTTTGAGCTGATGCTTGTCTTCATAAACAAAAGTCTCGGCTTGCGGCAGATAGTTATTTTTCACTTCATCGAAGTGCTTTTGCCAATAAACTGGCGCAATAAAATTATGAGCTTTGATATTGCATTCCAGCCAAATCTGCATGATTCTATCAATATCTGTAGGTTTTGCTTTTCTAATCATCAGATATCCAAATCATCAACAAATTTTGCACGTTCTATAATAAATTTGAAACGTGTTTCCGGATTCTTACCCATCAAGCGCTCAACTTGTCTACGTGTTTCAAAAGCCTCTTCTTTGCCTTCTTCGGTATTGGTAGAAGGAATGAGAACTTTAAGAAGCATACGATTCTTCTTATCCATAGTGGTTTCTTTAAGCTGTTGCGCGCTCATTTCGCCCAAACCTTTGAAACGGCTGATGTCGGGTTTTTGGTTGCCTTTAACTACTTTTTTAAGGATTCGGTCTTTATCATCATCGTCCAAAGCATAGTAGTTTTGGTTACCGACCACAATTTTATAAAGCGGCGGTGTCGCAATAAAGAGGTGACCGTTTTCAATAAGCTTCGGCATTTGTTGATAGAAAAATGTCATGAGAAGAGAAGCAATATGCGCACCATCCACATCGGCATCGGTCATGATGATGATTTTTTCATAGCGCAAATTTTCTTCTTTATAATTATCTTTAGTGCCGCAACCAAGAGCCTCACACATATCTTTGATTTCTTGGTTTTGCATAATTTTATCAAGAGAAGCGCTAGCCACGTTCAAAATTTTTCCGCGCAAGGGAAGAATAGCTTGCGTAAAGCGGTCTCGTCCTTGTTTTGCTGAACCACCGGCGGAATCTCCCTCAACGATGAAAATTTCTGTTCCTTCAGCAGCCGCTTGAGAACAATCGGCAAGTTTACCGGGCAGACGAAGTTTTTTGGTTGGGGTTTTGCGATTCTGTACTTTTTCTTCTTTTTTCTTTTTGCGAGCATCAGCTCGGTCAATCACATATTCTAAGAGAGCATTAGCATTTTCAGTATCAGAAGTAAGCCAGTGGTCAAAAGAGTCTTTAACAGCCTGCTCAACCAAGCGAACGGCTTTGTTTGAAGTAAGTTTGTCTTTAGTTTGACCTTGGAATTGCGGGTCGCGGATAAAGACAGAAAGCATAATGCAGGCATCGCTCAAAAAGTCTTCGGCAGTGATGGCCGCAGCTTTTTTAACATTAGCCATATCGCCATATTCTTTCAATCCGCGCAGAAGAGCAGCTTTGAAGCCGGTTTCGTGAGTTCCGCCTTGCGGAGTGATAACGGTGTTGCAGTAAGAGTTGCAAAAACCGTTTTCATCTTCCGGCCATGTGATAGCCCATTCAACTTTACCTTCATCATTGGCAAGTTCAGCTTCGCCTGAGAACATGGTACGGTTGATGGTGGCACGTGCGCCGATTTGATAATTCAAGAAATCGCGCAAACCGTTCGGAAAGTGGAGTTCCATCTCGGGCGGTGTAACATCGCCATCAGTCAAAATCTCAGGAGCACATTTCCAATTGATGTGGATTCCCTTGAAAAGGAAAGCCTTAGAGCGTGCCATTCGATAAATTCGATTAGGTTGTAAGTTTGATGTCGCACCAAAAATTTCGGGATCTGGTTTGAAGGTAATAGATGTACCACGACGATTCGGTGCATTACCGATAAGTTCCAACGCGGTTAAAGGTTTACCTTTGGAATATTCTTGACGATAAAGTTTTTTATCACGAGCAATTTCCACGACGAGCTTTTCGGAAAGAGCATTAACAACCGAAAGACCAACACCATGTAAACCACCGGAAACTTTATACGCTCCGCCGCCAAATTTACCACCGGAGTGAAGCATGGTCATAATCACTTCCAGAGCAGACATATTCGGATATTTAGGGTGTGGATCAACAGGAATACCACGCCCGTTATCAGTAATGGTGATAGAATAATCGGCGTGGAGGGAGACATCAATTTTGTTAGCAAAACCGGCAACAGCTTCATCCATGGAGTTATCCAAGATTTCGGCCACAAGGTGGTGCAAAGCGGTTTCATCCGTACCGCCGATATACATTCCGGGGCGATGTCTAACCGGCTCCAAACCTTCCAAAACCTCAATACTTTGGGCACTATATTCCTGCACAATATTGTTTACGGCATTACTATCAAATAAATCGCTCATCTTATCCTCTAAATTCAAAAACTAGGGGCAAGATAGCGCAAACCCTTACGAAAATCAAGCCTTAAGCGCAAAATACAAACAAAAATCAATATTTATAAAAAAAGTGCCACAAGAAGCAAAAAACTCTTGCATTTATAGACAGATAGTATAAAAAGGTGAACGAAAAGGATGCATGGTGCACCCTTACAACTCACACGCAAGCTGCGGGGGCTGCTTTAAGCCTCACTCCGGTGTTGCAGATGCAACCAAAGAGCTTGCGGAGGTTTAACCGGAAAAAAGGAATATATAAATATGACACTTCCAACTTTTTCTATGCGTCAGATGATTGAAGCTGGCGTACACTTCGGACACCACGCTCGTCGTTGGAACCCGAAAATGGCTCCGTTTATTTACGGTAAAAAAGATAACATTCATATCATTGACTTGCAAAAAACTTACCCAATGCTTTATACAGCATTGAATGCTGCTCGCGAAATTGCTGCTAATGGCGGTAAAGTATTGTTCGTTGGCACCAAAAGACAAGCTCAAGACATCATCAAAGAAAATGCTGAGCGCTGCGGTCAATATTATGTAAACCATCGTTGGTTGGGTGGTATGCTCACCAACTGGAAAACCGTTTACAAATCAATTTCTCGTTTGGCTAAGCTCAATGAAATGTCTGAAAAGAACGCTTATGAAGGCTACACCAAAAAAGAAATCTTGAACTTGAAAAAAGAACAAGAAAAATTGAATGCCGAATTGGGCGGTATCATGAACATGGGCGGACAACCGGACTTGTTGTTCGTTATTGATACTCCGAAAGAAAGCTTGGCTATTAAAGAAGCTAAAAAATTGGGTATTCCAGTAATCGGTATTTGCGATACCAACGCAGATCCATACGCTGTTGATTACGCTGTTCCGGGTAACGATGATGCTATCCGCGCCATCCAATTCTACTCTGAACTCGTATCAAGCGCTGTTTTGGATGGTATGCAAGCCGAAATCGCTGCTCAAGGCGTTAAAGTAGACGAGATGGTTGAAGCTGCTCAAGAAAAAGCTCCGAAAAAAAGAGCTTCTAAAAAAGCTGCTAAAACCGAAGAATAATTTATAAACTTTAAGATTTATAAATTTTATCAAAACGCGGCGGTATTTTAGAAAAGCTAAGATGCCGCCGCACTCAAAAATATCTTAAGAGGATTTTATTCATGACAAATATTACAGCCGCTATGGTAAAAGAATTGCGCGAAAGCACAAGCGCAGGTATGTTGGACTGCAAAAAAGCCTTAACCGAATGCAATGGCGATATGGAAGCAGCTGTTGACTGGCTGCGCAAAAAAGGTTTGGCTTCTGCTGCTAAAAAAGCCAGCCGTATTGCTGCCGAAGGTTTGGTTGCTGTTGCTGTTGAAGGTAACAAAGGTGCCGTTGTTGAGGTTAACTCAGAAACTGACTTCGTTGCTAAAAACGAACTTTTCCAAGAATATGTTGCTGATGCCGCTAAAGTTGCTTTGTTAAACAATGGCGAACTCTGCGATATGAAAACTTTCCAATGCCCGAAAGTTAACAAATCTTTTGAAGAACGCTTAACCGATTTGATTGCTAAAATTGGTGAAAACATGAACTTGCGTCGTGCTGCCGTTTTGGAAGTTAAAGATGGTGTTGTTGCATCATACATTCACAATGCTGCTGGTCCAAACATTGGTAAAATCGGTGTTTTGGTTGCTTTAGAATCAAATGGCGATAAAGCAAAATTAGCAGAACTTGGCAAACATATTGCTATGCATGTTGCCGCATCTGCACCGTTGTTCCAAACCATTGCCGATGTTGATCCAGCTGCTGTTGAACACGAAAAATCAATCTTTTCAGAACAAGCTGCTGCTTCCGGAAAACCGGCTAACATCATTGAAAAAATGGTTGAAGGCCGCATTCGCAAATACTATGACGAAGTTGTCTTGGAAGAACAAGCTTACATTATGGATCCTGATAAGAAAGTTAAACAAGTTATTGCCGAAGCTGCAAAAGAACTCGGTACTGACATTGCTTTGAAGGGTTATGTATGCTTCCGTTTGGGCGAAGGCTTGCAAAAGAAAGAAGAAGACTTTGCTGCAGAAGTTGCCGCTCAATTGAACAAATAAGTCTTTACAAAAGATGTTTTTCAGACCAAAGCACCTCTTACGAGGTGCTTTTCTTTTACATCTACACACAAAAAAAACACCACCTAATGAGGTGGTGCTTTTTTTAACTATGCTAATATTATTTAGATAAAATATCTAACAAAGCTTTTTGAGCATCAGCAGGCGCAATATTCTTAAATACGGCATATTCATTAGCAAGTCTGTCCAACGCTTGCTCATAAATTTGTCGCTCACTATAAGATTGCTCAGCCAAATTTTCATTACGATGCAAGTCTCTGATAACTTCGGCAATGGCCACAGGAGAACCTGAATTAATTTTATTTTCATATTCCTGAGCACGACGAGACCACATAATCTTTTTAACTTTGGCTTTGCCCTTCAATGTTGTCAAAGCATCTTCCATAACGCTTGCATCAGAAATTTGACGCAAACCGGTTGTTTCTGCTTTAGCCATCGGAATACGCAGTGTCATTTTATCTTTATCAAAATTAACAACAATCAATTCTAATTCTGAACCGGCAATTTTTTGTTTGGTAATATCAGAAACTTTACCAACACCATGAGCTGGATAAACAACATAATCGCCTGAAGAAAATGCTAATTTATATGGAGTTTTTTTATTCATTTGTTTGTCCCGATTTTATGTTTATGAAATTTAATTTTACAAATGTTTTATTAAAAACAAGCATAACATACCACAAAATTGACCTCAAATCTAGTCAAAAAAACACATTTTGTCAAAAAAAAAGCAAAAAAAAAGCGAACCGCTTTGCGATTCACTTTTTTTTCATAATATTTTCAGGCAAATTCAAAGGCTTGCGTAGAATTAACCACTCGAGTTATTTTTCCTTCGGGATCTTGAGATAATTTTAATATATCTCCCCGATTACACTTCTGCAAAAAAGTATTCACGCGAAACTCCTGCGATTTATCTGTCTCCAGACAATAAATAGACTTTTCAGCTCCTTGAACACACAATTGCAAAAAGATGTTTTTTCCGTTTCTATGAACATTACCGTGAACAAACTTTGCCGTCAATTTCTGCTCAGCACTTTCTTTCAAACTCATACCCAAATCAGGATATGTAGCAATTGAAAAAGTTTTACCAAGCCCCAGAAAAGACACTTCAACAATCTGTCCATCGTTAATAACTAATCTGACTTCATCACCTTTTTTTATATGCAAGAGCAGATTCATTACCTTTTCAGGAGACTTAAGCGCATGAGCTGCTATTTTAAAGCCCATAACGTTTCCCTGACTAGTCAGATTAATATCTGCCGTTAAACAGGTACTAACAAAGCAATAAATCACTCTACCATTTATAACTTCTTTTGCCATAATAAAAGATTTAAATTTAAATAATAGGTTTAAGCGTTTTACAAAGAAAGAGCCTTTTGCACGGCAGCTTTCACATGCAATTCTGTTGAATCAAAAGAAGGAATGCAAAATTCTTGCTTCAACAAGGAGAACTCTGTACAAGCCAAAACAACCGCTTCTACGCCTGTTTTCTGAGCATTTCGCGATACAATATCCTGAACAAGAGCATTTCCTTCATCATTGACCTCACCACGACACAATTGTTCATAAATAAGGCTATTAAGAGCACATCTGTCTTTTTCATTTGGAACGACAATTTCAAGACCTTTTTCCTGTAAATAATTCCGGTAAAAAGATCCTTCCATAGTATACTGACTTCCAAGTAACAAGACTTTATGAAAACCTGCGTGTAACCCAGCATCAGCCACCACATCTCGAATATCCAAGATATCACGATCAATAATTGTTTTCAGAGCGCGAACCACACGATGCATCGTGTTGCTGGCTACCAAAATAAAATCAGCTGACGGCATATCCGTAATTGCGTTAATAAAGATACGCAATGGCTCACGAAAATTTCGTTTGACTTGTGCATCGTGAATATCAGCCATATTCACACTGGAAATTACCATTCTTGGGTAATTCAAACCACCAATCATGCCATTAAATTCCATAGCCATGCGAGAATAATACACAGCCGTAGACATCGGAGAAATTCCCCCGATAATTCCAATTGTTTTTCTCTGATTCATAACTTAAAAAAATTTTTAATAAAACATAATACTTCAATAAATTAATAACAAACATAGCATATGGCATACCACAGAAACAAACTTTGTCAACCGATATTTCCTCAACTTCAGACACAAAAAAAGCCTTACTAAAATAGCAAGGCTTTTTTTGATAACATCAAATAAAACTATTTATTTGCTTCATTAGCTGCTTTTTCAGCTTCAGCAGCGGCAGCTTTTTCAGCTGCAACACGAGCCAAATCTTTAGCACCTTTAGCATTTACATCGCGATCAACCAATTCAACAATTGCCATTGGAGCGCAGTCGCCATAACGGAAACCAGCTTTCAAAACGCGAGTATAACCACCGTTACGATCTTTGTAACGTTCAGCCAAAGTAGAGAAAAGCTTAGAAACAGTTTCATTGTTACGCAAGAAAGACAAAGCTTGACGACGATTATTCAATTGACCTTTTTTAGCCAAAGTAATCATTTTATCAGCAAAAGTTCTCAATTCTTTAGCGCGAGTAACAGTGATGGTAATTTGTTCATGGGTCAACAAAGCATTAGTTAAATTAGAAAACAAAGCTTTACGAGCGTTGGTATCCATATTAAATTTTCTGTGAGCCATTCCATGTCTCATAACATATTTCCTTTCAATTCTCTGTGCTTTGCAGGGCAAAGCGGATAAAAACCAAGTTGGCACTACTCATCATAAATGCCAAACAAAAAAGCAGAGTCGTCCCTGCCTAAATGTGGCTTGAATATAACGTAAATAAATAAAAAAGCAAGACTTTTTTAACATCAAACCAAGGAAAAGAGTTGTTTCTTTAAACAACTCTTTCCAATGTTTTAAAAACGATTAATAAATTTATGTGTATCGGGATAATTCAGCAACCAAACTGCAACAAAAACCACTATTGCAAAAGTGCAACATAGATCATTTAATATTTCAGGAGTCAAATCAAAAAATTTAGGCACCAGAAAATATAAAATGACCGCAGATAATAAAGCCCAAATCAGTGACCATACAACATTAATAAATTGGCCAAAAACATGTACCAAAAATTTTTTCTTTTCCATAAGCAATAATTTAATAATAACTAAAAAAACGAACGGATATTATACCTGAAAAATATATGAATCAAGCATAAAAGAACAAGGAATCACTTTTACAAGAAATCACTTTTATCAACACAAAAAAAGCTCCCAATTTCTTGGGAGCTTTTCAATCTTTATAAAACTAAAAATGTTCATCAACTCTTTTAATGAGCTCTTCAATATTCTCTGGCGGCCAACCCGGAGTATCCATACCGAGGTGGATTCCCATTTTAGCCAAAACTTCTTTAATTTCATTCAAAGATTTACGACCAAAGTTTGGAGTTCTGAGCATTTCAGCTTCTGTTTTTTGAACCAAATCACCGATATAAACGATATTATCATTTTTGAGGCAATTAGCTGAACGAACAGAAAGTTCAAGTTCTTCAACTTTTCTAAGCAAGTTGCGGTTAAAGGGCAACTCTTCTTTTTCAGCTTCAACTTCAGCTTCAGGTTCATCAAAATTAATAAACGGCTTCAATTGGTCTTGCAAGATACGAGCAGCAAAAGCAACCGCATCTTCAGGAGATACAACGCCATTAGTTTCAACCACCATGGTCAATTTATCATAGTCGGTAATTTGACCAACACGAGTATTCTCAACTTTGTAAGAAACTTTCTTAACCGGAGAATAAATAGCGTCAACAGGGATTAAACCAATCGGAGCATCAGCGGCTTTATTTTGGAAAGCCGGGACATAACCCTTACCTGTATTAACAGTTAATTCCATTGCAATTTTAGCACCGGCATCCAAGTTGCAAATAACATGTTCGGGATTTTTGATTTCAACATCATGACCAGTTTCAATCATAGCAGCGGTAACCTCGCAAGGACCTTCTGCTTTAAGGGTCATAGTTTTAGGACCTTCGCCATGGACAGCGACAGCCAAACCTTTGATGTTCAAAACGATATCTGTAACATCTTCTCTAACACCGGGCACAACAGAAAATTCATGAAGAACGCCGTTGATTTTAATAGCGGTAACCGCACCGCCTTGCAAAGAAGAAAGTAAAACTCTTCTGAGTGCATTACCCAAAGTCAGACCGAAGCCACGTTCTAAGGGTTCAACCACTATTTTGGCTTTATTGCCGCCATCAAACGGTGTAACTTCCAAATTAGTTGGTTTAATAAGTTCTTGCCAATTTTTTTGAATCACTGGGATGTCCTCTTTAATTACTGCATATGCAAAGTTTATAAAACCAAAGAAGGCGAGGCATTAAAGCCTCACTTCTTCAAACGCTTAAAAAAATTATACGCGACGACGTTTTCTCAAGCGGCAGCCATTGTGAGGAATAGGAGTAACATCACGAATAGAAGTGATGGTAAAACCTATAACCTGCAAAGCTCTAATCGCAGATTCGCGTCCTGAACCCGGACCTTTAACTTCGACTTCCAAAGTTTTCATACCATGTTCTTGAGCCTTTTTACCGGCATCTTCTGCAGCAACTTGAGCGGCATAAGGAGTAGATTTACGAGAACCTTTAAAACCTTGTGCGCCAGCTGTTGCCCAAGAAACAGTATTACCTTGAGCGTCGGTTATTGTTATTCTTGTATTATTGAAAGTAGAATTTACGTGAGCAACGCCCGCTGTAATATTCTTCTTTTCTTTTCTTTTCACACGTTGTGTTACTGCTTTTGCCATTTAACAATCACCTTTTCAAACTATTTCTTTTTATTCGCAACGGTTTTGCGTTTACCTTTACGGGTACGAGCATTTTGTTTTGTGCTCTGACCGCGAACAGGCAAACCTTTACGATGTCTCAAACCTCTGTAGCAACCCAAATCCATCAATCTTTTGATGTTAACGCCGATTTCACGACGGAGTTCACCTTCAACAACGATATCGCTGTCGATAACTTCACGGATTTTAGCCAATTCATCTTCGTTCAATTGATGAACGCGACGATCTGCAGGGATTCCGGTTTTTGCACAAATGTCTTGGGCAGTTTTGCGACCAATACCATAGATATAAGTCAAAGCGACTTCAACTCTCTTGGCAGTTGGAATATTTACACCAGCTATACGAGCCAAATTAACTCTCCATTTTCTATATTATTAACAAATTTAAAAAGTTGATCACCACTTTTCAAAATTAAGCCGGATTATAGGCTATTATTTATTAGTGTCAACTCCCCTTAATAATTTTTTTGAAAAAAAATGCATTTTTTTCAATTTTTTTTACAAAATTTAAATCAATTTACATTTCCAAGAAAATTCTATCAAACCTTATGAGCTGAAATAGCACAATTATTTCAAAAAGACTCGAGTCTTCAAAATATTACATTTTAGGGGCGATTCCCAAAATAGCATCAATCTTCTTGGCCACAGCTTCAATTGTTCCGGTTCCATCGACTGTCTTAAGCAAACCTTCTTTTTCAAAATAAGGAATGGTCGGATATGTCAAGGCACGATAATTAACCAATCGATTCTGCACCGTCTCACGATTATCATCGATTCTGCGATAAAAATCCGTACCGCCGCAATTATCACAAACACCATAAACCTTCGGCTTTTGAAATTTGTCATGATAACCTTGTCCGCAAGTCATACAAGCATAACGACCTAAAATACGTTCCATGATAATTTCATCAGGAACTTGAATTTCAATCACGGCATCAAGTTTAATTTCTTTTTTAGCAAACATTTCATCCAAGACTTTTGCTTGTGGCAATGTTCTCGGAAAACCATCTAAAATGAAGCCGTTTTTGCAATCATCTTCATCAATGCGGGCAGAAAGCATTTTGATAATCATTTCATCGGGAACCAAATTTCCGCCATCAATTAAGGCTTTAATTTCTAGACCTAGAGGCGTTCCTTTAGCTGCTTCGGCACGCAACATTTCTCCGGTTGAAAGGTGTGGAATAGCAACTCTTTCTTTCAGCAATCTGGCTTGTGTGCCTTTACCGCAGCCAGGAGCTCCGGTAAAGACCACATGTAAACCTAATCCGTCCTTATTCATTATCTTCTCTTTCCTTTTCCGGCCAGAGATGCTTTACGAATTAAGGATTCGTATTGATAAGCTATCAAGTGAGATTGCAATTGACCGATAAAGTCCATGGTTACTTGAACCACGATAAGCAAAGTTGTACCACCCAAAACAAACGGAACGGAAAGCTTGGTAATCAAAATCTCAGGCAAGATGCAGAGAGCTACCAAATAAACAGCCCCTAATACAGTTAAGCGCGTAACAACATAATCCAAATATTCGGCAGTATTTTTGCCCGGACGAATACCGGCAATAAAGCCACCATGTTTTTTCAAATTATCGGCAGTTTCTTCCGGATTAAATACCACTGCGGTATAGAAGAAAGCAAAGAACAAAATCAAAGCGGCATACAAAGTCAAATACAAAGGTTGTCCATGAGCAAGCATCTGGCTCAAAGATTGAACCCAAGCCGGACCATTTTCAGAACTGAGTTGAGCAATAGTAATCGGCAACAACAACAAAGAGCTTGCAAAAATCGGCGGAATAACACCGGTCGGGTTAATTTTCAAAGGCAAGTGAGAACTCTCTGCAGCCCCCATTCTGCCCATAATCTGACGTTTTGGATATTGAATAATGATTTTACGTTGAGCTCTTTCAACCAAAACGATGATATAAATCAAAGCCAAAACCATAACAAGCAGCATAGCCATTACCGGCAAAGACATCGAACCGACACGTCCCAATTCAAAGGTTTGAGCCAAAGCAGAAGGAATATTGGCGATAATACCAACGGTAATGATAAGAGAAGAACCATTGCCTACGCCACGTGCGGTAATTTGTTCACCGAGCCATACGATAAACATGGTACCGCCGACCAAAGAAACAATGGTTGTAAAGCGGAAAACAAAACCGGGGTTAATAACGGCAGAAACACCTGCAGAACCATGCATTCCCTCCAAACCGATAGCAATACCATAACCTTGAATAATGGTAATGAACACAGTCAAAATTCTTGTATATTGCGTAATTTTACGATGACCGGCCTCACCATCTTTTTTCAAAGAAGCCAAAGAAGGAATAACCGTCTGACCAAGTTGAACAATGATGGATGCCGAGATGTAAGGCATAATGTTAAGAGCAAAAATGGTCATACGTTCCAACGCACCACCGGCAAACATATTAAACATACCGAGAATACCGCCGGAATTTTTGGCAAAAATATCAGCCAAAACATGCGGGTCAATCCCCGGAAGCGGAATAAAAGTTCCCAAACGGAAAACAATCAAAGCCAAGACGGTGAACCACAATCTTTTTTTGAGTTCGTCAGCTTTACTAAAGGCAGACATATCCATATTTGCTGCCATTTTTTCTGCTAATGATACCATTTTTTAACTATCCTTACTCATTTTAAAACATCAATACGGGGCACAAAAACCCCTTTTAGCTAAGATATTAATACACGATATTTTTTTTAATTCAACAAAATTATCCACTTACACCACAGATTTGCAGCGATTCTTTAATCCTTGAGCAAAAACCTTGCCAAAGGTATAACCCCCTTCAAGAAACCTAACTACACCTTAGCTTTTTAGCCTCTGCATGCACAGCAACTAATTAATGTGATCCAGCGGCCTCAACATAAAAAAAGAAAAATCCCCTCTTTGGTCAAACCAACAAAGAGAGGATTTTTTTAATGTAAGACTTAGTCCTTGAACTTAACCTCTAAAACTTTTTCTCCGCTATAGACGATTGTATCTCCAGGCTGAGCGAAGAAAAAATCTTTAATCTGCTTGTTTTCATAGTTATCCTTATCGCAACAAAACCCCGACAAAATATTTCCATCCGTAAGGCGAACAGAAAAAACAGTCCAGATTCTATGGTCTCTCTGAAATACGCGGTGCACGACACCTTGTTTTATTTCTTGTGTCTCCATCGATACCTGTTCAGGTTTTTGAAGCTTATCCTCAACAGAAGAACAAGAAGTTAAACTCAAAGAAAAAATCACCCCCAAAACAAATAAAAATTTTTTCATACACTCTTATTGTTTGAAATGAACACTTTTCCAAATCATATCAATAATCATTAAGAGCATTGCCAAAGCAGCAGTAATACATCCGGCAAGCAAAATATTCAATACCTTTTGGTTAGGTCCGGTTATAGATGCAACCAAAATAAAAAGAACAACCTCTATAAAGGCTAAAATAAAGCCTCCGATAACTACATATTTCATATGCCTTATTTTTTAGAGATTAAACATATTTAACTACCCCTCTCAAAGAGGGATTAAACATTCCGTTTAAAACGGAAACAACCATTTTCTCAACAAAAAGTACAGAATCCATAATTTGGGTTGTCGGATTTTCTTCTCGCCATGCCTCGATGGCTAATTTAACCATCAATACAAAAGCTTGTAAATGCGGTTCCGAAAAAAGGATTTTTTTAAGCTTTTGCTCATCGGCGTAGGGATGAGCTTGGCTCATTAAACTGCGCAATTCTCGAGATTTTGTTTTTTTCTCTTCTTCAGAAAGAGCGTTTAAAACTCTAAGCTGTTCAAAATTTTCAATTTGTTTGGTCAAATACGCAACGACATTTTTTTTAATTTCTTCCATAATTATATGTTTTAAAGTTAATAATTTTTATATAGCGCTTAACGTAGCATATTTTTTTGTCTCAGGCAAGCACAAAAAAAAGGGGCAAGGAAAAATTCCCTTACCCCTTTTTCAAATTTTTTCTCAGCTGAATTAAGCAATAACGTTAACTTTACCGCCTGCTTTTTCAACAGCTGCAATAGCAGCCTTAGAAGCTGAATTTACGCTAATGGTAACATTGCTGGTGATAGCACCGCGAGCCAACAAACGAACACCGTCGAGCTCTTTGGAGATAACACCGGCTTCCATCAAAGCTTTAACATCAATAGAAGCAGCATTCAATTTACCGGCATCAACAGCTTTTTGGATAGTATCCAAATTAACAACTGCAAATGTTTTAGCAAAAGGATTTTTGAAACCGCGTTTCGGAAGTCTACGGTAGATAGGCATTTGACCGCCTTCAAAACCGTTAACAGCAACACCGGAACGAGATTTTTGACCTTTTTGACCGCGACCACCGGTCTTACCGGAACCACTACCGATACCGCGAGCAACACGCTTGCGAGATTTTCTGGCTCCTTCGTTGTCTCTAATTTCGTTTAATTTCATTTTTCTTCACCTTAAACTTTTCAAAATCTTCTGGGAAGCGAGGCTCATCACCTCGCCCCATAACAGATTTTTATTCTTCGACTTTAACGAGGTGAGCCACTTTGCGGATCATACCTCTGATTGACGGAGTATCTTCCAATTCTCTAGTCTTGTTCATTTTGTTCAAACCCAAACCAATCAAGGTTTTTCTTTGAATTTCGGGACGACCGATAGGACTAGCGATTTGAGTAACTTTAATAGTCTTTTTATTAGCCATTATTAAGCCTCCTCAACCATTTTAGCGTTAGAAGAATTTTCGCGGCGGCTAACGATATCGCCAACCTTTTTACCTCTTTTAGCAGCAACCATTCTCGGAGAGTTGATTGATTCCAAAGCGTTGAAAGTAGCTTTAATCATATTGTAAGGGTTGTTAGAGCCCAATGATTTAGCAACAACGTCTTGAACACCCAAAACTTCGAAGATAGCACGCAACGGACCACCGGCAATAACACCGGTACCGGCAGGAGCAGTTCTCAAATAAACTTTACCTGCGCCGAAACGACCGGCAACGTCATGGTGGAGAGTTCTGCCCTCGCGGAGAGGAATGCGAACCATATTCTTTTTAGCTTCGTTAGTAGCTTTAGAAATAGCATCTGGAACTTCAGTTGCTTTACCTGTGCCGTATCCAACGCGACCTTTTTGGTCACCGACAACGACAACAGCAGCAAAAGACATGTTGCGTCCGCCTTTAACAGTTTTAGCTACGCGGTTAATGTGAACCAGTTTTTCAACCAATTCTTCTTTCTTTTCAGCCTTACGACGATCTACAGCTTGTGCCATTTAATCCTCCTAAAATTTCAGACCAGCTTCACGAGCTGCGTCAGCTAAAGCTTTTACACGACCGTGATAGATGTAGCCGCCTCTATCGAAGACAACTTCACTAACACCATTCTTAACCGCTCTCTCAGCAACAGTCTTACCGATGAAGCTAGCAGCTTCGATGGTAGATGTTTTCTTGATGCTGTCGCGAATTTCTTTATCCAAAGTGGAAGCAGAAGCAACAGTAACACCTTTGGTGTCATCAATGATCTGAGCGTAGATGTGCTTACCGCTGCGAAATACAGACAATCTCATCTTTCCATTCGCAGCTTTTTTCAAAGCAGCACGAACGCGGTTTTTTCTTTTTTGATTTTTTTCAAACAATTTACTTGGCGTACTCATTTGATTAATCCTTATTTCTTCTTGCCTTCTTTACGACGGACATATTCGCCAACATATCTAACACCTTTACCTTTGTACGGTTCCGGAGATCTGTAATCGCGAATTTCCGAAGCAACTTGACCAACCAATTGCTTATCTGCACCAAATACGGAGATTTGGGTCGGAGATGCACAAGTAATTTTGATGCCTTCAGGAATTGCAAAGTCAATATCGTGAGAAAAACCTAAAGACAAAACCAATTTTTTAGTGCCTTCAACACGAGCTTTGTAACCAACGCCGATAAGTTCCATTTCTTTAGTAAAGCCTTCGCTAACACCTTTAACCATGGTGTTGATGCGAGCACGAGTAGTGCCCCAAAGAGTGCGAGCTTGTTTAGAAGTTGACAACGGAGTTACAACAACAGTGTTGTTTTCCAATTTAGCGACTACGTGGCTGTCATCATAAGCAAAGCTTAATTCGCCCAATTTACCACTTGCTTTAACAACGTTACCGTTGATAGCAACATTAACGCCATTAGGGATAATAACAGGATATTTTCCAACTCTAGACATATCAGTTTCTCCCTAAAATACTTGACAAAGAACTTCACCGCCAACGTTAGCTTTACGAGCTTCGTGATCACTCATAACACCAGAAGGTGTAGAGATGATAGAAATTCCTAAGCCGTTGTAAACTCTCGGCAAGTCTTTAACGCTAGAATATACGCGACGACCCGGAGTAGAAACGCGGTAAATTTCGGTTATAACAGATGTACCTTCATGGTACTTTAATTTAATGTGAAGTTCATCAACACCGGCTCTAACATTAACCTTTTCATATCCGGCAATGTAGCCTTCTCTTTTGAGAACTTCCAACACATTTTCACGCAAGCGAGAAGCCGGAGATACGACCTCAGATTTTTTCGCTCTTTGTGCGTTTCTAATGCGTGTGAGCATATCGCCCAAAGGATCACTCATAGACATTCTCGATTCTCCTACCAGCTTGATTTAACTAAACCTGGGATTTCACCTCTGCCGGCTTTCTCGCGCAATTCAACACGAGCAATACCGAACTTGCGGTAATATCCGCGAGAACGACCGGTCAATTTGCAGCGGTTTCTAAAACGAATTGCTGCAGAGTTACGCGGCAGTTCTGCCAATTTCAAAGTCGCTTGGAATCTCTCCTCAGGAGAAACAGTTTTATCCATAACGATCTCTTTGAGTTTCAAACGGCGTGAAGCGAACTTCTTAGCCATTTTAGCTCTTTTCAAGTTTCTGTAGATTTCACTTGTTTTTGCCATAGTTCAGTCTCCACTTATTTCTTGCACGGCAAGTTAAATGAGGTCAGAAGAGCTTTAGCTTCTTCATCGGTCTTTGCGGTAGTGCAGATGCAAACATCCAAACCGTGAATATTTTCAACTTTATCATAGTTGATTTCCGGGAAGATGATTTGTTCTTTAATACCGAAAGCAAAATTTCCGCGACCGTCAAAGTTTTTACCGGTAATACCGTGGAAGTCACGAACACGCGGCAAAGCCATATTGATCAATCTTTCCAAGAACTCATACATTCTGTCAGAACGAAGAGTTACTTTGCAGCCGATAGGCATACCTTCTCTGAGCTTAAAAGTAGCAATTGATTTACGAGCATGAGTCATAACAGGTTTTTGACCAGCAATCAATGCCAATTCTTCAGCAGCGGTGTTGAGTTTTTTCTTATCGGTAACAGCGTCGCCGACACCAACGTTCAACACAATCTTTGTCAACTTCGGAATCTCATGTGGGTTTTTGTAACCGAATTTTTCCACAAGAGATTTCTTAATGACCTCGTTATAAAGTTTTTCAAAATTAGTCATTAGATTTTCCCCTATTTATCGATTACTTCACCGGATTTACGAGCGACGCGTACTTTTTTGCCATCAACTTCTTTGTAACCAACTTTAGTTGCTTTTCCAGATTTCGGATCAACAATGGCTACGTTAGAAACGTTGATAGGAGCTTCTTTCGTAACAATGCCGCCAGGAGTAGTTTGGCTGGGTTTGGTATGTCTTTTAACCAAGTTGATACCTTGAACAACCACTTTACTCTCTTTAGGCAAAGCTTTTACGACTTCACCGGTTTTGCCTTTGTCTTCACCAGACAAAACAATAACCTGATCGCCTTTTTTAATTTTCATCTTAGGCATATTATAAAACCTCCGGTGCTAACGAAATTATTTTCATAAATTTCTTTGCACGCAATTCTCTGGTAACGGGGCCAAAGATACGAGTACCGATAGGCTCGCCGTCCTTATTAATCAGAACTGCAGCGTTTTTGTCAAAACGGATAACACTACCGTCTTTACGTCTGATGTCAGAAGCTGTTCTAACAATCACAGCTTTTTGCACATCACCTTTCTTTACGCGTCCTTTTGGGATAGCGTTTGTAACAGAAACTACAATCACATCGCCGACCGAAGCATGCATTCTCTTGGAACCGCCAAGAACTTTAATGCACTGCACCTGACGAGCACCTGAGTTATCAGCTACATCAAGGTTGGTTTGCATCTGTATCATTTTTTAATTCCTTCTTTTTCTAGGCGTTATTAACGATTACAGTCCAAGTTTTTGTCTTAGAATATGGTCTTGATTCCTCAATAGAAACCACATCACCGACTTTGAACTGATTGTTTTCATCGTGTGCAGCATACTTTTTGCTTTTACGAATGAATTTTTTGTAAACAGGGTGCATAACTTGGCGTTCAACTTTAACGACAACTGTTTTGTCCTGTTTATCGCTTACAACAACACCTTGAAGAATTCTTTTAGGCATATCGTTTCTCCTAACTATTCTTCTTGCGCTCAGCGATGAGCGTGTTGATTTTTGCTATTTCTCTACGGACATTTCTTATTACAGCAGAATTTTGTAATTGTCCAGTAGATTGTTGTACTCTTAAGTTAAATTGTTCTTTTTTCTTTTCGAGCAATTTAGCATTAAGTTCATCAATAGTCATAGCACGAAGATCTTTAACTTTAAGCATTAGCTTCTACTCCTTGCTCTGATTTCAATTTTTTAACAAATTTGGTTTTGATTGGGAGTTTAGCAGCGCCCAAAGCAAAAGCTGTGCGAGCTGTTTCTTCATCAATACCATCTGCTTCGAACATAATGCGACCCGGTTTAACGCGTGCGCACCAGTATTCGACAGATCCTTTACCTTTACCCATACGAACTTCAGCAGGTTTGTCTGAAACAGGAACGTCTGGGAAAATTCTAATCCATACTCTTCCGGCTCTTTTCATTTCACGAGTGATAGCACGACGAGCAGCCTCAATTTGGCGAGCTGTAATACGATCAGGTGTAAGAGCTTTCAATCCATATGAACCGAAGCTTAATTCTGTACCGCCCTTAGCGTTGCCGTGAATACGGCCTTTGTGCTGTTTGCGGAACTTTAATCTTTTTGGACTTAACATCTTATTTTAACCTCAAAAATTATTTCTGTTCAGCCAACTTTTTGTCCTGAGCCATCGGATCGTGAGCCATAATATCGCCTTTGTAGATCCAAACTTTTACGCCGCAGGCACCGTAAGTTGTGTGAGCCGTAGAGGTTGCATAATCAATGTCAGCGCGCAATGTGTGCAAGGGAACACGACCTTCACGATAGTATTCTGTTCTTGCGATTTCAGCACCGCCTAAACGGCCTGAGCAGCTAACTTTGATACCTTCTGCACCCAAACGAAGAGCAGATTGCATAACTCTTTTCATAGCACGACGGAAAGCAACACGGCGTTCCAATTGTTGAGCTACGGAGTCAGCAACCAACTGAGCATCCAACTCAGGTTTTCTAACTTCCAAAATGTTCAATTGGACTTCAGAGTCAGTCATTTTTTGAATTTGGCTTCTCAAATTCTCAATGTCTTGACCTTTTTTACCAATTACAACACCCGGTCTTGCAGAATGAATAGTAACTCTAGCCTTTTTAGCAGGACGTTCGATAACAATCTTGCTTACGCCGGCTTGAGCCAATTTCTCTTTCAAGAAATCTTTAATTTTCAAATCTTCGTGTAGGTAATCAGCATATTTTTCGTCTGCATACCAACGAGAGTCCCAAGTGCGGTTAACTCCAAGACGAAGACCTGTAGGATTTACTTTTTGTCCCATTAACTTACTCCCCACGCTCAGATACAACGATTGTTAAGTTAGAGAAAGGTTTCAGAACTCTTGCTCCTCTACCGCGGCCTCTAGCGTGCATACGTTTCATTACCAAACCTTTGCCGACATAAGCTTCTTTAACATAAAGCTTATCGATATTTAACTGATGGTTGTTTTCAGCATTTGCAATAGCAGATTGTAAAACAGCCAAGGCAGCTTTTGCAATTCTCTTCTTAGAAAAAGTAAGTTCTGCAATAGCTTTTTCAGCATTCATACCACGGATAGTTTGAGCAACTAAGTTCAGTTTACGCGGACTTGTACGAATAGCGTTACAAATAGCAATAGCTGATTTTGCGTCTACTCTTCTTTCATTTTTAGTCTGAGCCATAATTAACCTCTCTTAGCTTTTTTATCAGCGGCGTGACCATAGAAGGTACGTGTCGGAGCAAATTCACCAAACTTGTGACCAACCATGTCCTCGGTAACCAAAACTGGAATAAATTTGTGACCGTTGTGAACACCAAATGTCAAACCAACAAATTGCGGCAACATGGTAGAACGACGAGACCAAATTTTGATTACTTCGTTTTTGCTAGAATTTCTAGCATTTGCAGCTTTTTTCAGAAGATAGCCATCAACGAAAGGGCCTTTCCATACGGAACGTGTCATTAGCTTTTCTCCCTATTATTTCTTATTCTCATGACGGCTTCTCATAATGAACTTATCCGTCTTCTTGTTAGTACGAGTCTTATAACCCTTAGTCGGTTTACCCCAAGGAGTTGTCGGATGACGACCACCGGAGGTTCTACCTTCACCACCACCCATCGGGTGATCAACAGGGTTCATAGCAACACCACGGGAAACAGGTCTCATACCCAACCAACGAGCACGACCGGCTTTACCCAATGATCTGTTTTGGTTATCCGGGTTAGAAACAGCACCGACAGTAGCCAAGCACTCTTCACGAACAACACGGAGTTCACCAGAGCTCAATTTCAACTGAGCATAACCGGCGTCTTTACCAACGAGTTGAGCATAGCAACCAGCAGAACGAACCAATTGGCCGCCTTTACCAGCTTTGAGTTCGACGTTGTGAATAATAGTACCAACCGGCATATTTTTCAAAGGCATTGCGTTACCCGGTTTAATATCTGCTTTGTCGGCAGAAATGATTTTATCACCGGATTTAATTCTTTGAGGAGCCAAGATATAAGCCTTTTCGCCATCTTCATAGCTAATCAAAGCGATGAAAGCTGAACGGTTAGGATCATATTCGATTCTCTCAACAGTAGCCTCTACATTCATTTTGTTACGTTTAAAGTCAATAACGCGCAATTTGCGTTTATGACCGCCACCAATTCTACGACTAGTAACGTGACCAAAATTATCACGTCCGCCAGTTTTTGTCAAACCAATAGTCAAAGATTTCTCAGGGGCTCCTTTATAAAGCTCGGATCTATCAACGATTACAAGCTGACGAAGTCCAGGAGAAGTGGGCTTATAATTTTTCAATGCCATGTCTTATATTCCTGTAGTAACATCAATATTTTGACCTTCAGCCAAAGTAACAACAGCTTTTTTGTAGTCAGAACGTTGACCAACAAAACCTCTAAAGCGTTTTACTTTGCCGAATTGACGAATTGTATTAACTTTGTTTACTGTAACGTTAAAGATGTTTTCAACCGCAGCTTTAACATCATCTTTAGTAGCAGACAAAGGAACCAAGAAGGTTACTTTACCAGCTTCTGAAGAAATCATAGATTTTTCAGTAATAACCGGACGTACGATTGTGTCATACATCTTAGCGGTTACATTGTTTGATTTTTTAGAGTTACTCATTTCAATCTTTCTCCCAAGCAAACAACCGCATCTTTAGTCAATACCAATTTGTCTTTTCTCAAGATGTCGTATACATTGGCACCAATTGTCGGCAATACATCAACGCCGATAATGTTTCTAGAAGCCAATGCAAAGTTTTCATCAACTTCTTTACCATCGATGAACAAGCAATTTGTCAAACCGCAAGCTGCCAATTTGTTTTGCAAATCTTTAGTTTTCGGAGCAGACAATTTAGCTTCGTCAATGATAACGAGATTACCCTCTTTAGCTTTAGCAGAGAGAGCAGTTTTCAAACCGAGTTTTCTAAACTTCTTGGTCAGTTCGTGTGAGTGGTCGCGAACAACCGGACCAAATACAACACCACCTTTTCTAAACTGAGTACCTTTGCGAGAACCTTGACGAGCATTACCAGAACCTTTTTGTTTGAAAGGTTTAGCAGGTGTCAAAGCAACTTCGCTACGGCCTTTGGTTTTGTGGTTACCAGATTGCAATCTGGCCAACTGCCAATTTACAACGCGGTGTAAAATGTCAGCGCGAACTTCCAAGCCGAAAATAGACTCGTCGAGTTCGATTGAACCAACATTTTTATTATCTAAATTTAAGATGTCCTGTTTCATAATTTACTTTCCTTTTTCCATTATGCATTCTCAGCTGAAGTAGTTTCAGCTTTAGCTGCAACAGGTTCATCAACTTTCTTCAAACCGGCAGGCATCGGCAAGTTAGAAGCAGCAGCTTTCTTTACGGCATCGGTAACATATACCCAAGCGTTTTCACCACCCGGAACAGCACCTTTAACCATAATAAGACCTCTGTTGGCATCAATAGCGGCAACTTTCAAGTTTTGAACGGTAACACGTTCATCACCCATGTGACCAGCCATTTTCTTACCTTTGAATACCTTACCTGGATCTTGTCTTTGTCCTGTAGAACCATGAGAACGGTGAGAAATTGATACACCGTGAGATGCTTCCAAACCGGCAAAGTTATGACGTTTCATAACACCGGCAAAACCTTTACCTTTTGAAGTTGAGCAAACATCAACATATTGACCAACAACAAAGTGTTCTACAGATAATTCGCTGCCGACAGGGAGCAAGCAATCTTCAGAAACTCTGAATTCAGCGAGCTTTTTCTTCGGCTCAACATTAGCTTTGGCAAAATGTCCTTTAAGAGGTTTGGATACGTTTTTAGCTTTTACAGCACCTGTTCCGAGTTGAACAGCTGTATATCCGTCTCTTTCTTGAGTTTTAACATCAACAACTTGCAAGTTGTCAACTGCCAAAACTGTAACTGGGGTATGAGTACCATCAGCACCAAAAATGCGAGACATTCCAAGCTTTTTTGCGATCAGACCCGTACGCATTATTATTTTTTCCTTTTCTAATTGGTTGACAGCCTATCTTAAGTAAACCGCCAACATTAAATTAATTACAATTTGATTTCTACATTAACACCAGCAGCCAAATCAAGCTTCATCAAAGCATCAACTGTTTGCGGTGTCGGATCTACGATATCAAGAAGTCTTTTGTGAGTTCTGATCTCGAATTGTTCACGAGATTTTTTATCTACGTGCGGAGACATATTTACAGTAAACTTCTCAATTTGAGTAGGCAGAGGAATAGGTCCTCTTACATTTGCCCCGGTTCTTTTGGCAGTGTGCACGATTTCTTTGGTAGAAAGGTCGAGCAAACGATGGTCAAAAGCCTTGAGGCGAATTCTGATATTTTGTGTTTCCATCATTTTAAATTTTATTCCTATAACTAGACAGTAAAATTTTATTCATAAAAATTTAGATGAGTAAAATCTTACCATCTAAAATGTTAAACTCAACAAATCATTGAAAATCAATAACTTGTGTTATGGTTTATATCGCAATCTTGGGAGTGATTCGCTCACCTATCCTTGATTGCAGTGGCTTTGTAACATAATTGAGTCTAATTTGCAAGCAAAAAATTGCATAATTTTGCATTTTTTTAAAGGCTTAAAAGCTTATCCAGACTCTTTTTGAGTCCGGTTGACAAAATTTTTAAATTCGAGTCTATTTTTTGTAGAAAAATCAAAAATTTATGGAATCGATTCAATGGGTTAACCAATTTTTAAGAATCTCATTGGCACAAAAAAAGCATCTCACTTAGCTAAAAGTGAAATGCTTTTTTATAATCTCATTTCTTGAACCAATAACGCTCAAAAATGTCATAAAAGTCCGCAACGGTTTTAATATTCTCGTAATCTTCATCTGAAACAGTTTTACCATATTTTTTTTCACAAGACATAATAAAATCTGTCATTAGCAAAGAATCCGCTCCTAAATCATCTGTAAAAGAAGTTTCTTTTGGAATAACAGGTTTCTGGTAATCGAATTTCTTAACCACTAAGACCCCACCTGTTGGATAATAGCCTGATTCTACTCTAATTTTACAATACTTTTCAACACGTTCTCTGTCATAGCGACTGAAATAATCATAAATGAGTTCTTTAGCCTCTTTAATCATTTTAGGATTATAAGCTCTTTCCGGCTGCGACTTTTTCTCTAAATTTTCCATAAAATAATATTTTTTAGAATTAATAATCAATTGAATTACCGCCAATTTAACCACAAATCATTCAAGAGTCAAACAAAAAAAAAGCATCTCACTTAGCTAAAAGTGAAATGCTTTTGTTATGATTACAATCCCAATTTTTGCAAAACCAGAATCTGAACATCTTCGACGGTTTCAACTTCTTCAAATTCTTCGTCATCAATCTGGATACCAAATTCTTTCTCCAAATGAATCATCAATTCAACTTTTTCTAGACTTTCATAGCCCAAATCATCTTGCAAATTTTCTTCAAGTTTTAAATTCCAAGCATCTATCCCTACAAGATCACCGATATGTTTGTTTATTTTATCGACAACATCTTGGTGTAACAAAGTCTTTTGAGGAGTTTTTTCCGCTTCAAGGCTTGAATTTGTTTTAAACAAAATTTCTGCCTCATCACATAAATTATCAGAAAATTGAGTTTTCAAACTTTCAGGAAAATTAACTTCCAACTCTTGCTCCAACGCAGAAAACATATCTGCAACTTTTTGTTGGATTTTACGTTCTAATTGAGACTTTTTCATAAAATAATGTTTTAAATTAATAATCATTTGAATTATTGGTACTTTAAGCTGGCGCTGATAAAGAGTCAACAACAAAAAGCATCTCACTTAGCCAAAAGTGAAATGCTTTTTCATCATCAATCAGCAGAACTCTTACGCTCATGAAGCGCAGTCAAAATTTTTCCAACTCTGGTATCAAGATATTCTGCTGTCCACCCGCATGATACTCTTTCATAAACACAAACAGCATTCTCTTCAAAAAAATCAATTGCCTCATCAATCTTATTGGGAGGCATTGAAGCTGCAATTTTCTGAAGAGGTTTATTTCCATGTTGTTTCAGCCAACGAGAGACAATGACGTCTTTTCCCAAAAGCAAGGCAATTTTTTGAAAAAAATTTCTATCTTGCAAATGCATCACAAAAATGAATTTTCCAATTTCCATAAATGCAAAATTTTATATTGTTTTAATGTCTTTTTCTAACTGCTTTCGACGTTGACGAATACAAACAAAACAAGTTCTGACTCTCACATCAATAAAAGCATTATCATTAACATAAGAAGCAACATAAGCTGCATTTCGGCCTAAAAACCCCACAGCTTGATTAAGTTGATTTTCATTCATGTTTGCAAAAATTTCTTCAATTGTTTTACCTTGATATTGTTTCAACCAATGAGAAACAATTAAATCTCTACCAAAAAACAATGCAATTTTTTCAAACCAATTTCTGTTTTCAATGTTTTGAATAGCAAATTTTTTCATAGCAAAATAATTAAGAATAAATAACTAATTTTCATAAAAAAAATAAAAAAGATTTCTTAAAGAGTCAAACAAAAAAAGCCGCCTCGATAATAAAGCGGCTTAAAATTGAGAGAACAAAATCAGATTTTCAAAATCTCGGGCATTTGTTTGCGCTTAAACGCCATTTTATGATATTGCTTAATCACCCAAGCAACGATTTTGGCATCATGTCCCAGCGCCACAATCTCATCTTCTGTTTTCTGTTCATCGAGATACTGATGCAAAATAGCATCCAAAACAGAATACGGCGGCAAAGAATCCTCATCTTTCTGCCCGTCACTGAGTTCAGCTGAAGGTGCGCGATTAATCACTTCTTCGGGGATAACATAACCTTGCTGATTGCGCCAGCGCGCCAAATCAAAAATCAAAGTTTTATATAAATCACCAATCGGCAACAATCCGCCGCAGACATCACCATAAAGCGTGCAATATCCCATCGCCGCTTCCGACTTATTACCGCAAGCCAAAACCAAAGCGCCGTTCTGGTTGGAATAGGCCATCAAAATTTTACCGCGCTCTCGCGCTTGCAAGTTTTCCATAACCAAATTTTTCGGCTCTTGACCAAAGGCTTGAGTGAGAAATTGCTTTTGCGCAACAATAACCGGTTCAATATCCAAAATCTGATAAGCAAAGCCGTTCAAATCGGCAAGTTTTTGCGCAATCTGCAAGCTTAAATCCGAAGTATGTTTAGTTTTCATCATCAGACAAGATACATTTTCTTTGCCCAAAGCATCACAAGCCAGCACTGAAACCAAAGCAGAATCCATACCACCCGACAACCCCAAAATCACTTTTTTAAAACCATAACGCTGACAATAGTCTTGCAAACCCTTTTTCAATTTGTTCCAAATCTTTTCCATAGTCTTATCTCCCGAATTGATTTTGATAATGTTGAATCAAAGCTTGTTGTTTTTGATAAAGCGGCGCGTTCATACCCACACCGTAACGATGCGGATTGTGCAGACGTTTATATTCTTCCGGCAAAGCTTGCAAATTACGCATTGTGGCTTGCTGAATTTCGCTAAGCGGACGATTTTTGTGCTTTTCATCTACCTTACCGTTTTGTACCACATCTTGCAACAACAATTGCGCCTGCGTTCCAGCTTCAAAGTGCCTCGGCGCTAGGGTTTTATCTTGCAAATGATAAGATAGCAAAGGTTTAACTAAAACCCCATTTTGCAAATAATCCTCATCTTGAGAAACAACCACGTCACCATTATATTTCCCGTCTTGAAGCAAGCGGATGATATTAGTCTTTCCCGGGATGGAGGTTTTATCTCCCGCTACTTTGATTTTATCTGTACCTTCATAATTTTTGGTTTTATAAACACAACCCAGCGCCGGCATATCATCGGCACGCACTAACTTGGTACCAAGCGCAAAACTGTCAATCGGTGCTTTTTGTACTTTGATTAAGTCTTCGATAATGTATTCATCCAAATCATTTGAAATAATGATTTTGGTTTGCTTCATTCCGGCATCATCCAAAAGTTTGCGTGCTTGCTTACTCCAATAAGCCAAATCACCGGAATCAAGACGAATACCCTTGAGCGGAATTTTGGTTTCTTTGCTTGCTTTAATCGCGTTCAAAATACCTTGTCTGGTTTCATAAGTATCGGGAAGCAAAATGCCGTCATAAGGATAGGTTTGCAAATAGGCTTTGAAAGCATCAACCTCATTTTCAAAAGACATAATCCAAGAATGCGCCATTGTCCCGACCGGCGGAATATGATAAGTCTGTGCAGCTGCCACATTAGATGTTGCCACACATCCACCGACAAATGCCGCACGTGTTGGTGAAAAACCGCCCTGCTCCATCGCCCGACGTAAACCAAACTCCATCACCGGTCTTTTGATGCCGTCAGATTGCGCTGCATAAACCGCGCGTGCTGCTTTGGTAGCTACTGTATTTTGCGAGTTGAGAATATTTAACAACGCCGCTTCCACCAATTCCACCTGCCAGTTTGGTCCACTGATACTATAAAGCGGCTCTCCAGCAAAAACGAGTTCTCCTTCCGGCACGGCTTTCACATCAACTTGCAATTTTTGACTCCTAAGTGCGGTTAAAAAATCTTTAGAAAAAAGCGGTTCGCCATTGCTGTTTTTTTGTGCTGCTAAATAGGAGATATCTTTATCGGTCACTTGCCAATTTTCCACCCACTCGAGAAATTCACCCAATCCGGCAGAAACGATATAACCGCAATCTTTGGGCATTTTTCTAAAAAAAGCCTCTGAGGTTTTATGCTCATTTTGCTTGCCGGCAGCAAACCATCCGCCGCTCATGGTCAAATGATAAAAATCGCACCACAACAAACTGCCTTCATTAATCAAATTTTGTCTCATCTTAAATCTCCTTTACCCCTTTAACCAAATTGAACTGACATTTTTTCTCATTCAATGCCATGCGAAAAAACTGCTTTGAAGTCATCATCTTGAGATACCCCTTTTCAACTGCTTTTTGATAAGCCGGCTGTTGGATGATTTCGGGCATTTGTTGGTTTGCTCCCATGCACAAATCTTCCAGAACCGTGACCTTAGCACCACGGCTCAAAAATCCGTTCATTGCTTGCTTCACACAAATATCGGAAAGCACGCCGCAAAGATAAACTTCTTTGCCTTTCCAATCTTGTTGCAATAAGGCATAAGTCTTTTCTTCGTTCCACAAATTGGTGGTCGATTTATAGAGATTTATAACAGGGATATTGTCCTTAAATTCGGCAGCCTTTTGCCAACCCCAAGTGCCGTAAATGGTATGAGGCGGAAAAGATTGTGCTTCTTTGGTTTCGGGATAAGTTTCAGCAAAATGTGTGTCCGCTGCATCAATAATTTGCGAGAACATTCCTTTTTGCAAAGACTGGTTAAATTGTTGATGTCTTGCAATCAACTCGGGATTATTAATGGTGAGGTTACCGTTTTCGGCAACAAAATCGTTCTGAAAATCTATGCGAACTAAAGTGCGTTCGTTCATTGTTTATACTCCTTAGGCTTATCAGGTTAATCAAGCGACCTCTCTCCCATAAGCCCTGCGGAAGACCAAGGTCGATAAATAAAAATTTAGATAATTGCTTTTCTTTTGTAAAAATGATCTTCAATCAACTGGTAATTTTCCGGATGAATAAAGTTTTTCCAGCGTTTATCGCCAAACTTAATCATATCGCGCACCATGGTACCGGTAACAAAGGGAAAATCCTCAGACGTGCGGTCAACATATTCAATATTTTGAAAAGCCTCTTTGAACCAATGCGCATCATAAGAACTACCGGCATAATAAACATCGGGACGTCCAAGTTGCGGCAAACTTTCGTTCATAAAGTCTAAAACATATTCTGCCCATTCAGCCGGATTGTTAATATCAAACAAACCAATGATTTTTAAGCGCGGATAATCAGGAGAATTACGATAGACATTTTGAATCATCTTTTTGCGCGTGGTGTAGTTGAGAGGGTTGCGCTCTGTTCCTTGTTCTTGAATAGAACCCAAGATGATGGTTACTTGTGCACATTCTTTAAGCATACGGTCAATCAAACGGGCATGCCCAATGTGGAAAGGCTGCGCGCGCATAATACTTAAACCATGTTGATATTTATATTCAGACATAAAAAAAACTCCTTATTTAAGGAGCCGACATCAGAAAGATTTATATTTCATTTTAGAAACTGATAAATTTAGATAGCTTGTGCAAATAAATTTATCCATCTTTGAACTCGGCTCTGTTCTAACTCTGTCCCTCGTCCATAAGCCCTTCGGACGACCGGAACAATTTTTATAATAAAGATAAAAAATAAAATTGCAACAAAAAAGTCTTTTCAAAATACGCACTCGAAACTCTCCGCAAGGCACTTATAGAAACTCGATAATTGAGATGAGTAGAAGCAAAAATAGAAAAGCCGAAAATCCTAGTGTACATAAGCGTACATGAATTTTCGGCTCTTTCTAATTTTTGCGATTAATCGCTAGAACAAAAGCGCCACAAGGCACTTTTCTAAAAGTTCAAGATTTGGAGATTATAACGCAAAAAACAAAGCGGTCGAAATTCTAGTGTACAAGAAGTACATGAATTTCGACCGTTCTGTAGTTTTTTGCGCTAGAAGCCCAAATACTGAGCTTTTAGACTATTTCAAGATTTTAGAAACCACACCAGCACCTACAGTGTGACCACCTTCACGAATAGCAAAACGAAGACCTTCGTTCATTGCAATCGGGTGAATCAATTTTGCTGTCATGCGAATGTTATCGCCAGGCATTACCATTTCTGTACCTTCAGGCAATTCAATTGCACCGGTTACATCGGTGGTACGGAAATAGAATTGAGGACGATAGTTTGAGAAGAACGGAGTATGACGACCGCCTTCTTCTTTGGTCAAAATGTAGCATTCGCATGTGAAGTCTGTGTGCGGAGTAATGGTGCCAGGAGCTGCCAATACTTGTCCACGTTCAACTTCTTCTCTCTTGGTACCGCGGAGCAATACACCGATGTTATCGCCGGCTTCACCTTCATCCAACAATTTACGGAACATTTCAATACCGGTACATGTGGTTTTTTGTGTCGGTTTAATACCTACGATTTCGATATCATCACCTACGTGCAATACACCTCTTTCTACACGACCGGTTACAACTGTACCACGACCAGAGATTGAGAATACGTCTTCAATCGGCATCAAGAACGGTTGATCTTTCGGACGTTCCGGTTGCGGAATGTAGCTGTCTACAGCTTTCATCAATTCTACGATTGAATCGTGACCAATTTTCGGATCGCCGTTTTCCAATACTGCCAATGCAGAACCTTTGATGATTGGGATTTCATCGCCTGGGAAGTCATATGAGCTCAACAAATCTCTGATTTCCATTTCAACCAAATCCAACAATTCTGGATCGTCTACTTGGTCTACTTTGTTCATGTATACTACCAATGCCGGCACACCTACTTGACGAGCGAGCAAGATGTGTTCACGTGTTTGCGGCATCGGACCATCTGCTGCTGATACAACCAAGATTGCACCATCCATTTGAGCTGCACCGGTAATCATGTTTTTAACATAGTCAGCGTGGCCCGGGCAGTCTACGTGTGCATAGTGACGATTCGGGGTTTCATATTCTACGTGTGAGGTGGAAATGGTAATACCGCGTGCTTTTTCTTCAGGAGCTTTATCAATTTGATCATATGCTGTGAAGCTTGCACCACCCTCTTCTGCCAATACTTTGGTAATTGCAGCTGTCAAGGTTGTTTTACCGTGGTCTACGTGACCAATCGTTCCAATGTTGCAGTGAGGCTTATTGCGCTCAAATTTCTCTTTTGCCATTTAGATTTCTCCAAATAAAAAAATTAAAATAAAAAAAATAAAATTAATCAAAATTTTGTTTTTGGCGCGGAAGATAGAGTGATTATCAAAGTGAGAAAAATTTAGTGTACAATTTCTCAAAACTAACTCCATATTTCCAACAAACCAAAATTTGTTTTTAGAGGAGCAGGTAGAGTGATTTTGGAAGCGAAAAAAATTTTAGTGTACATCGAAGTACATGAATTTTTTGAGACTGAACAAAACCACTCTAGTTGCCCTATAAAAACGAATTTTTATTATGCGTTTTTGGCCTTTACTTTATCAGCAATATCCTTCGGCACTTCAGCATAGTGATCAAACACCATGGTGAATTGTGCACGACCTTGAGACAAAGAACGCAATGTGTTAACGTAACCGAACATGTTAGCCAATGGAACTTGAGCATCGATAACGCGAGCATTAGCACGTTGATCCATACCATTAACCATACCGCGGCGAGAGTTCAAGTCACCGATGATATCACCCATATATTCTTCCGGAGTAACAACTTCAACTTTCATTACCGGTTCAAGAAGTTTCGGGTTAGCTTGACGCATACCTTCACGGAAGGCAGCACGAGCAGCAATTTCAAAACACATAACGTTAGAGTCAACTTCGTGATATGCACCATCATACAAGGTACATTTTACGCCGCTAACCGGATATCCGGCAATAACACCGGCATCCATAGCCGAACGCAAACCTTTTTCAACACCCGGGATGTATTCTTTTGGTACGTTACCGCCAACAACAGTATTTTCAAATTCAAAACCATTGTAACCTTCAATCGGTTCAAATTTGATTTTAACTTTAGCGAACTGACCAGCACCACCAGATTGTTTTTTGTGGGTGTATTCGATATCGCAAGGTTTGGTAAATGTTTCACGATAAGCAACTTGCGGCTCACCGACATTGCATTCAACTTTGAATTCACGTTTCAAACGATCAACGATAATTTCGAGGTGCAATTCACCCATACCTTTGATGATGGTTTGACCAGAATCCGGATCAGAAGAAACTTTGAAAGACGGGTCTTCCATAGCCAAACGAGACAAAGCCAAGCCCATTTTTTCAACGTCAGCCTTAGTCTTCGGCTCAACAGCCAATTCGATAACCGGATCAGGGAATTCCATGTTTTCCAAAACAATAGGTTTGCTTTGGTCGCACAAGGTATCACCTGTTGTGGTATCTTTCAACCCAGCCAAAGCGATAATATCGCCGGCATGAGCTTCTTTCAAATCTTCACGTTTGTTGGCATGCATCAACAACATACGACCAACGCGTTCTTTTTTATCTTTAACAGAGTTATAGATATAAGAACCGGCAGTCATTGTACCAGAATAAATACGGGTAAATGTCAAAGAACCAACGAACGGGTCGTTCATGATTTTGAATGCCAAAGCTGCAAGAGGTTGATCATCAGCAGGATGTCTTTCTTCTTCAATATCTGTACCAGGTTTAACACCTTTAATTGACGGAATATCGAGAGGAGAAGGCAAGTAGTCGATAACAGCATCCAATAAAGGTTGAACACCTTTGTTTTTGAATGCAGTACCGCAAAGAACCGGAACGAAATCTTGAGCCAATGTACCTTTACGGATGCATTTTTTCAAAGTTTCAACGGAAATTTCTTTACCTTCGAGATAATCTTCCATTGCTTGTTCATCTTGTTCAACAGCAGTTTCAATCAAAGCGTGGTGATATTCTTCAGCTTTATCTTTCAAGTCAGCCGGAATATCTCTTTCTTCAATCGGAGAATCTGCAGTATCACCTGTGTAAACAATAGCTTTCATACGCAACAAATCGACAACGCCTATGAAATCAGCTTCAGCACCGATTGGCAATTGTAAAGCCAACGGGCGAGCACCCAAGCGGTCGACAATCATATCCAAGCAACGATAGAAGTTGGCACCGATACGGTCCATTTTGTTGCAGAAACAAATACGAGGTACACCATATTTATCAGCTTGACGCCATACGGTTTCGGATTGAGGTTCAACACCGGCAACGGAGTCGAACACGGTGATAGCACCGTCCAAAACGCGCAAAGAACGTTCAACTTCAACGGTGAAGTCCACGTGGCCCGGAGTATCAATAATGTTTACTCTATGACCTTTCCAGAAGCAAGTAGTAGCAGCGGAGGTAATAGTAATACCACGCTCTTGTTCTTGTTCCATCCAGTCCATGGTAGCGGCACCTTCGTGGGTTTCACCGATTTTATGGTTCACACCTGTATAATATAGGATACGCTCAGTAGTCGTTGTTTTACCGGCATCAATGTGAGCCATGATACCGATGTTTCTGTACATTTCAAGTTTATGTGTACGAGCCATGTTTTTTTCCCTATATTAAAGTTAGAACTAGAATTTGTAGTGAGAGAAAGCCTTATTAGCTTCAGCCATTCTGTGGGTATCTTCACGTTTTTTAACGGCAGAACCTTTATTGGCAGCAGCATCTAACAATTCGTTAGCGAGTCTTTCTGTCATGGTTGATTCGGAGCGTTTCAATGCAGCTTCTTTAATCCAACGAATAGCCAAAGCTTGACGACGGTCAGCTCTAACTTCGCAAGGAACTTGGTAAGTAGCACCACCAACGCGGCGAGATCTAACTTCAACAACAGGTTTAACATTTTCAAGAGCGTCAAAGAAAACTTTCAATGCTTCTTGTTTAGTTTTTTGAGCTAAGATATCAAAAGCTGAGTAAACGATTTTTTCAGCAACAGCTTTTTTACCATGCTCCATAATGTTATTAATAAATTTGGTTACAACCTTATCACCATATTTGGCATCAGGTAAAATAACTCTTTTTACAGCGCTATGACGACGTGACATTATCTATTTCTCCTATTTAGGTCTCTTTGCGCCGTACAAAGAACGACGTTGACGACGTTTAGCAATACCTTGAGTATCCAAAGTACCGCGGATGATATGATAACGAACACCAGGCAAGTCTTTAACGCGTCCGCCTTTAATCAGCACCACTGAGTGTTCTTGCAAGTTATGACCTTCACCAGGGATATAGCTGATTACTTCAAAGCCGTTTGTTAAACGTACGCGAGCCACTTTACGCAAAGCGGAGTTCGGTTTTTTCGGGGTAGTCGTGTAAACCCTTGTACAAACACCGCGTTTTTGTGGGCAAGCTTTCAAAGCCGGAACTTTGTTTCTCTTGACTTTTGGTGTTCGTGATTTACGAATTAACTGATTAATTGTAGGCATCACAATTTCCTTAAGTGTTATTAAAATTAAAACTAAACGCTCAATTTTCAAACAAGTAAAAGGACACACCTGTGCCCTCTCTCTAAATTGAGTCTCGGCATAGTAGATTCAGATATCAAAATAGTCAACCCCTAAAATGCATTTTTTTATCATTTTGAGTCTATTTTTATAAGCAAGAGTCTAATTTATATATTAGCAATCGAGTTGCAAATTCCCTTCCTGACTCATTTTGAAACTTTTATTTACGATTTTTTAAGCATTTTCATTGAGTCTATTTTGAGTCTAAAATTTTATTAAAACGATAAAAAAAACTTGCCTTTAATAAAATTAGATAATACTCTCTGCCTAAATACAATATTATGGGGAAATAAAATGAATATAGAAAATCCGGATATTATTTCAGCCAAAAGAACCATCGACAAAGAAATTGAAGCTTTGCGCATGATGGAAGATGAATTAAGCGCCAATTTAACACAAGCTCTTGATTTGATGCAAAATACCAAAGGCCGTGTTATTATTACCGGCATGGGAAAATCCGGACATGTCGGAAGCAAAATTGCCGCCACTCTCGCTTCAACCGGAACGCCATCATTTTTTGTTCACCCCGGAGAAGCTAGCCATGGAGATTTAGGAATGCTCACCAATGACGATTGCGTTGTTGCCATTTCTAACAGCGGCGAGACCAAAGAATTAAGCGATATTATTCTTTACTGCAAAAGATATGGCATTCCGCTTATCTCCATTACCAAAAACGCCAATAGTACTTTAGGTCAAGCCGGAGATATTTTGTTAAAACTTCCCGATGATGGCGAAGCTTGCCCATTAGGTTTGGCCCCAACCTCATCAACCACAGCCACCATTGTTTTGGGCGATATATTAGCTGTTCGTTTGCTGGAAAGAAAAGGTTTCACCAAAACCGATTTTAAACAACGCCATCCGGGTGGAAAACTTGGTTCATTCTTGAAAAAAGTTTCCGATTTGATGCACAAAGGTGAAGAAATGCCTATTGTCAATGAAGATACTCCTATGCAAGATGCTCTCCTCGTTATGACATCGAAAATGCTGGGTTGCGTAGGTGTTATAGATAAGAATGGAAAACTCGTTGGAATTTTTACCGATGGCGATTTACGCCGTTGTTTAGGTCCTGATATTTTAACCAAAACTGCTAAAGATGTCATGACAACAAACCCCAAAACAATTTCGGCAGATGTTTTAGCTGTAGAAGCCTTGAACACCATGAACAACACCGGTAAAGGCATTACTCAACTATTTGTCATTCAAGATGAAAAACCAATCGGTATTATCCATATGCATGATTGTTTAAGAGCCGGAGTAATGTAATTTGGTTGATATCAAAGAAATAGATTCTTTATTTGATGAAGAATCTCGAAAAAGAACAGAACAAAAGCAAATCTCAACTATAAGCAAGCATACAAGGCGTGTGCAATTGGCAAAATTAATTTTGCCGAGTTTTGCTGCTGTTCTTATCGCTTTGCTACTGATATTACCTTCTTTACAAAACAGCGGCAAAGAATTTTTGCTGGATGTTACTTTACCCAAAAAAGGAGAGTTAGAAAAACTCCATGTAGAAAAAACCGTGCTCAATATTACCGATAAAAAAAATCGCGTAAACAATTTTACCGCCGATAATATTGATGAAACAGAACCTGGTTCAAAACTTATCAAATTAAAAAATCCTGATGGTGTTATGCCGACAACAGATATTGAGTGGATTAATGTAAAATCTCCAACAGGTTTCTATAACCAAAATAAAAATACTTTAATCCTCACGGATAATGTAGAAATTTACTATTCACTTGGTATGAGTGTTAATGTTTACGATATTTTATACGATTTCAAAACCAATATCGCCAAAAGCGACAATCCAGTTAAAGCACAAGGAGAAATCGGCGATTTAACTTCAGAAGCTTTTGAAATGAATACAGATACCGGAGTCATAACATTCAAAGGAAAAACCTTTATCAAATTAAGAGAAGAATCATTAAAAGGAATGGAATAAAATGCGCATATTAGCATATCTGTTTATTGCTTTACTAAGCGGAATAACCACATCACGAGCACAATATATCACACTTGATGCTGATAAAGAAGTTGTTTGGGATTCAAAAGCGCAAAAAATGTCCGCAGTCGGCAATGCTGTTGCAACCAAAGGCGACATGACCGTCAAAGCCGCAAAAATGGAAGCTTATTATGCCAAAAATAATACCACCGGAAAAAATACCATTACTGAAGTGCATGCCTACAATAATGTCATCATGACCTCACCAAAAGCCAATGCTTATGGTGATACTTTAGATTATGATGTGGTAAAAGATGAGCTTGTTCTCAAAGGACAACCAGCCAAACTTAAAACCGAGAAAGAAGAAATTACGGCCAAAGAAAATATTACTTATTACCCTTCTGTTCAAAAAGCAGTTGCCCTAGGCGATGTTGAAGCCACGGACAAAGACAATAACAAAATTTTTTCTCAAAAAATGATTGCTTTTTTCAAAAAAGATGAAAAAGGTGAAACCGTTATGGACAAAGTTGAGATTTATGATAACGTAAAAATAGTCACCAAAGATGCCACGGTAACTGCCGACAAAGGTTTATATCTGCCTAAAATTGCCGTCATTAAATTGTTTGATAACGTTTTAATCGACCAACAAGGCAATAAGCTAAAAGGAGACTTTGCCGAAACCAACTTAAACACCGGCAAAAGCAGAATTATCGCCGGCCAGACATCAAAAGGTCGAGTATCCGGTATTTTTAAAGAAAAGAAAAAAGATTAATAAAAGGAAATATAAATGAACACACCATCATCAGTTCCCGTTTCCAAATTAGAAGTATTTAATATTGGTAAAAAATATAAAAATCGACCGGTTTTGCGCAATGTATCCTTAAACATCAAAAGAGGAGAAGCTGTTGGCTTATTAGGTCCGAATGGTGCCGGAAAAACCACTTGCTTTTACTGTGTTACCGGCCTTATTACACCTGATTACGGTGACGTTCACATTGATGGGCAGGATATAACTAATTTACCGATGTATCGTAGAGCGCGCATGGGTATCGGCTATTTGCCTCAAGAAGCATCCATTTTTCGCTCTCTGAGTGTTGAAGATAATATAAAATCCATATTAGAAATTGTAATTGATGATGAGAGCCAACGAGAAAATATGTTGGAAGAATTGTTATCAGAATTTTCAATTGCGCATCTTAGAAAATCTCCGGCCATTGCCTTATCCGGTGGAGAAAGACGCCGTTTGGAAATAGCTCGTGCTTTAGCCAGCCAACCCCACTTTATCTTACTCGACGAGCCTCTTGCCGGTATTGACCCGATTGCCGTGGGAGAAATCCGCAATTTGGTTTCTCAATTAAAGCACCGCGGTCTAGGGGTTTTAATTACCGACCATAACGTTAGAGAAACGTTAGATATTACCGATCGAGCCTATATCTTACATGGCGGCACGGTATTAATGGAAGGCACCCCTGATGAAATTGTCAACAACGCGGAAGTAAGAAAAGTTTACCTCGGCGATAACTTCTCGATGTAATAAAATGGAGGGTTAATCAGTGGCGATTACACCCAAACTGGAACTCAAACAATCGCAATCATTATTAATGACGCCGCAACTGCGCCAAGCCATTAATCTTTTGCAATTGTCCAATTTGGAACTGGGAGCCCTTGTTGAAGAAGAACTCATTGCCAACCCTCTTTTACAAAAAGAAGATTCAAACGCCGGTAATGATGCGGAAATACCGCAAACCATAGATGATTATGACACAAAAGAAACATCAAAAATTTCTGAAGAAGAATTTTGTAGCGACTTTGATTTATCTGACCGTTTTGATGATTTTGGTTCCGACAATGAAGGGTACAACAGCCTTGAAAATGATTATGATTGGAACATAAATAATCAAAGAAAATTACATCTTGATGATGACGATTTTGATTTTTTTGAAAAGAGATTAGCCCACAAACCCTCTTTATACGATTTTCTTGAAAAACAAATCGGCCTATCTTTCAAAAACAGAGCCCAACAACTAATTGCTCTGCGTTTATGCGAATATTTAGATGACGCCGGATATTTTAGAGGAGATATAAAACAAATTTCTCTCCAACTCAAAATTTCCGAAGTAAAAATAAACGAAATTCTAAAAGAATTAAAAAAATTGGAACCAAGCGGTATTTTTGCTCAAAATCTGGCTGAATGTCTACTTTTGCAAATTGAAGACCGCGGACTTCAAAACTCTGGTTTATTAACTCTGCTGCAACATTTACCTTTATTAGCGGAACGTCGCTTCAAAGAACTAAAAAAAATCTGCAATTGCAATGAAGAAGAATTGCAAGAATATATAAAAACAATAAAAAGTCTGAACCCTAAACCAACAGCTGATTATAACTGCGAAACAACGAGTAATATCATTCCTGATGTCTTTGTCAAAAAAGATAAATACGGCATCTATCATGTTGAACTGAATAATGCATCATTACCCAGACTTCTCATTAATCAACACTATTACAGCGAAATCAGTAAAAGCGACAAAGCCACAAAAAAATACCTAAAAGAAAATTTAAGCTCCGCTAACTTTTTAATCAAATCATTACACCAAAGAGCCGTTAGCATATTAAAAGTCAGCGAAGAAATCGTCAAATACCAATATGATTTTTTTGAAAAGGGAATAGAATATATAAAACCCATGGCACTCCGAGATGTTGCCGAAAAAATTGAAATGCATGAAAGCACCGTCAGTCGTATCAGCAATGGAAAATATATGCACACACCTCTTGGCATATTTGAGCTCAAATACTTTTTCTCACAAGCTGCCGGTAGTTATATCGGAGATGAACAAACCTCAGTTTTGAGCATCAAACATAAACTCAAAAAATGGATTGAAGAAGAAACTCCCGACCATATACTCTCTGACGAAGAATTATCAGAATTGTTTGCCAAAGAAGGAAAAAAGGTTGCACGCAGAACCATTGCCAAATACAGAGAAGCATTAGGTATTGGTTCATCAGCACAAAGAAAGAGAGCAAAACGCAACCGCTGATGAAATAAGTTTTTATTGACTTTTATCAAGATTGGGGTTAAGTACAAACTTACATTTGCTATTCTGCCAAAAAATAACTATATTAGATAGGTAGAGTATTTTTTTAATATATTTTGTAAGGATACAGATTATGAAAATTGAAATAACAGGAAAACAAGTTGACATTGGCGACAAACTTCACAAACATGTTGAAGATGGCGTAATGAATTCTGTCAACAAATATTTCAACGCACCTATCAGTGCTACGGTAGCTTTTTCCAAAGAAGGAGAAGAATTCAAAGCCGAAGTAACAGTTCATCCTGCTAAAAACATCGTATTAAAAGGTACAAGTGAAAGCTGCGCTGATCCTTACTCTGCATTTGATTCTGCTAATCAGCACATTGCCACACGTTTACGTCGTCACAAAAACAAATTAAACGACCACAAAGGTAAAGCCGGTTTAGATGAAGCTGAAATTGCTAATCAAGCCATTTTCCCTTTGATTGAAACTGAAGAAGAAATGGACATCAATGAAGATGCTCCGATTACCATTGCAGAAACTGAAGCAAACATCCCTGTCTGCACAGTTAGCGAAGCAGTTATGCGCATGGATTTGGCAGATGAATGCGCCATCATGTTCAAAAATAGCGCTAACGGTCATATCAGCATGGTATATCGTCGCAAAGATGGTAATATTGGCTGGGTAGAACCCAAAGCTTAATCTGGTATTAATAAAAAGGCTTAAATGATGAAACTTTCAGAAATAATGTCTGAGAAAAGTATTGTATTGGGATTAAAATCCAACAGCAAAAGACAACTTTTACAAGACTTAGCCGCTAAGGCTGCAGAAATAACCGGTTTAAACGAACGCACAATTTTTGATGCCATTATGGAAAGAGAAAATTTGGGCTCAACTGGTTTTGGAGAAGGAACGGCATTACCACATGGTCGTTTTGAAGGATTGGAAAAAGTATATGGCTTTTTTGCAAAACTAAACTCACCTGTTGATTTTGAAGCAATAGACGGGAAACCTGTGGATTTAATTTTTATGCTGCTTTCTCCGGAAGGAAACGGAGCCGACCATTTGACAGCATTGGCTCAAGCTTCCAGATTCCTAAAAGATGAATCAACACGTCAAAAGCTTCGTCAAATTTCCTCAATTCAGGAAATTTATGCCCTTTTGAATAATAATGATTAATCACAACCCAATAGATATCCCCCAGTAAACTGGGGGTTCTATAACAGCTACAAACCTTACGGTTTGACCACGCTCGTTGGCGTGGAGCGGTGTTGTTCCAACACCTCGGCATTCAGCCCCGAGTAAACTCGGGGTTTTCTGTAAGGCAACTAATAAAAAAAGCACTTTCTTTCAGGAAGTGCTTTTTTTATATGATTTACGAGATTATATAATCCAGATTTATTGAATAAGCTGCGGCTTTAAATCATTTTGCTTAGCGACAATAAAAGCAAATTCTCTATCATCTGTAACGGCAATTTTCTCTCCGTCAGCAGCATAAATAGACCACATTTCTTTTCCATTTTCCATAGCAGGCTTAATAAAAGCCACATTTTCGTCATTCCAAAAGCTTAATTCGCTTAAGATTGCTTCATCAACATTCTCAACCAACTTTTTCATATCCACCTCTATTCCAAAACATTACCATCATACAGATACTTTATTAAATTTTAACTAAAATTTGTTTTATAATAAAAGAAAAAGGAATATTGAAAATGTTTGTCAGCCTCAATAAAAAATTTATTTATACAATTGTAATCTTCTTTGCAATTACCGCCATGATATTCTTGTATTCATTTTATCTAACATACGGAATAAGATTTCAAAACGAATTAAAAGCCAACATCAGCCGTAATCAGCAATATATCAATTTGTTATATGAAAATAACTTAATGAGAAAAAAGCTCATTCAAATCGCCAAACAACATCCACAAATCAATCTTCCTAAAGAAATTGTTGCTCAAGATATTTTCAACTTAGAAAACACAATATCCAAAGAAAAAGAGCGTATACAGCAATTACAAGCAAGCTATGATGCTAGGTATGCTTCAATTTATGAGGGTATCAAAATTATTGCCGCCAGCGCTGTACTAATCATTTTATCATTGCTCCTACTTTGGTTTTTATTAAAGAGATGGGTGTTAACCCCCTTAAATATTTTAGCAGATGTAAGCAAAAACGTAACCAATGGTAATTTATCTCAGCGTGCCATACCCTATCGCACTCGTTATTTCTTAGATGAGACAGATTTTTTAATTGATACTTTTAATAACATGTTGGATAAATTAGAGCAAAGCATTTCGGAAATTCAAGAAGCCGAAAATTTTTTACAAAAGATTATTGACGGTATTCCAGATGGTTTACGTGTAATAGACCAAAATTATAATATTATCATAGCCAACAAAGCCTATTATCAACAAGTCGGTTCTAAAGACAAAAGTTTAAGATGTTATGAAGCATCTCAACAAAGAAGTACCCCCTGCAATACCAACATTACCAGCTGTCCGTTAAAAGAAATCTGCCACAAAAAGAAAAAACATATTCATGTTATTCAGCAATTTGCCCACAATCCCAACAAACATTTATACATCAACGCTGCGCCATTAAAAATTGAAAATAGACTATTGATAATTGAAATAATCCGTGATTTAAGCGAAGATATTAAATTTTCACACCAACAAAAACTCTCTTCTTTAGGTTTTATGACAACTTCCGTTGCGCATGAAATGAAAAACCATTTAGGCGCCATAAGAATTATTATTGAGCGTTTACTTGAAAACCCAAATACATCGGCATCGGAGCAAACAAAACTCCTCAAACTTATCTTGCAACAAATTATAGAAAGCATTAATGTTCCCGAAAGACTATTAAAATTATCTCATTTATCGACAGACGAACATCAAAAAATAAATTGCTACGAAAATATTAAAGATGTTGTTGCCTTAATGGACTATGAGGCAAAAACCCACGGCATAAACATAACAATCGAAGGGGAAAAAGACGTAACGATTATCGGTAATGAAAATGACTTCAAAATGGTCATCATAAATTTAATTCTTAATGCCATCAAAGCCGGCAAACCTGACGGAAACATTTTAATAAAAATAAGCGCAGATAAGCACCAAAATTTAATACAAGTAATAGATGATGGCTGCGGTATTGCAGAAAATGTGCTGCCACACATATTTGATCCTTTCTATTCTGATGGCAAAGAAGGTTCTATAGGCGGAACCGGTTTAGGTTTGGCAATTGTAAAATCTATCATGGAAAAACATAAGGGTCATATTTCCGTTGAAAGCAAAATAGGAGTTGGAACTTCTTTTAACTTACAATTTCCAATAAACAAAAAATAACATTGCAAAAATAAAAATATAGGGATATATATGAAGCAATAAATAAAAAAAGACAAATAAAGGATTGATTTATGAGTAAAGAAGAACTTCTGGAATTAACCGGAGAAGTAATAGAAAAACTCCCTAATGCCATGTTTCGCGTCAAATTGGAAAATGGTGTAGAGATTTTGGCGCATACTGCCGGAAAAATGCGTAAATTCCGCATTCGCGTCATGGTTGGAGATAAGGTAGATATTGAAATGACACCTTATGATTTAACCAAAGGCCGCATTACTTTTCGCCACAAAGATTAAAAATAAAATCCCCGAAAATTCATTTCGGGGATTTTTTTTAGAGGTTAACTTAAATATATTTAATCAAAGCAAAACTTCCGATTAACAAAACAAAAAACAAAATAGCGAGCATACCTAAATTTTTTTCAATAAATACTTTCATCGGCTCGCCATATTTTTTCAAAAGCCAAGCCACTAAAAAGAAACGTCCGCCACGTGCCAATACAGAAGCAATGGTAAAGACAAACAAATCTAAGTGAACAACACCACTGGCAATTGTAATAACTTTATATGGGAAAGGTGTAATACCAGCCCCAAAAACAATCCAAGCCCCCCATTCATGATAGTAACCGCTAAAGACATCAAATTCATGCCCATAGCCATAAAAGTTCAAAAGAGGCATAGCCACTGCATCAAATAAAAACACCCCAATGGCATAACCAAAATATCCGCCTAAAACGCTAGCAACAGTAGTCACACCGGCAATTTTCCATGCTTTTTGCGGAGTTGCCAAGACCATAGGAATAAGCATAACATCAGGCGGAATGGGAAAGAAAGAACTTTCGATAAAAGAAACCGCAAACAAAAAATACAAAGCTGTAGGGCGAGCCGCTAAATTAAGCATATAATCATAACATTTTTGCACACACCCACGACTAAATCCTAAAATACGAGAAACAAGAACCATAATTTTTCCTTTATATTAAATTTCCAAATCATTTTGTTGAGCAAAAGCAGCAACAGTATTTTCCAAAAGCATAGCAATTGTCATCGGCCCAACCCCACCTGGAACAGGAGTAATATAAGCCGCTTTTTTAGAAACATCATCAAAATCAACATCGCCGCAAATTTTTCCATCAATACGATTAATTCCGACATCCACAACAAAAGCACCTTCTTTTATCCAAGAAGCTTTAATCATTTTAGGTTTACCACATGCGGCAATAACAATATCTGCTTGTTTAACAACATCTTCAATATTTTGGGTTTTGGAATGCACCACGGTAACCGTACAGTTATGATTAAGGAGCAATGCCGTCATAGGCTTTCCAACAATATTAGAGCGCCCTATTATCACCGCTGATTTACCGGTCAAATCAGAATAGACGCTATGCAGCATATATAAAATTCCTTTTGGAGTAGCCGGAACAATCGCTTGAGAAGAATTAGCCTGCAACAAACCAATATTATAAGGATTAAAACCATCAACATCTTTTTCTGGGCTAATATGCATTAAAATGCGCAAAGAATTAATTTGCTTTGGCAAGGGTAACTGCACTAAAATACCATGCACATGATGATCGTTATTAAGCTGAGAAATGAGTTCAATCAATTCGCGTTCGCTAACATTTTCATCTAAATGGTAAATATGACAATCCATTCCCACACTTTGGGCTGCCTTTTGTTTACTGCGATCATAAATCAAACTGGCTTCATCATTACCCACAAGAATAACCGCCAAATTTGGTTTAAGAGGACAAGTTGCAATTTTCCGCGCAATATTTTCCTTAATTTTTGCGGCTAAAGCCTTACCATCAATTATATGAGCATCCACCATATTAACCTCTCTGCGCCCATGCTAAAAGTTTTGAGATAATTTCGGAAGATTTATTATGCAGCAAAATTTTTTTATATTTATCCGTTTGTCCGGCAACAATTTCTATTTGATTTTTAGGAAGCTTTAATTCTTTGGCCAAAAAGCTTTGTAATTCAGAATTTGCTTTACCCTTTTCTGGCACACTTACCACATTTATCTTCAGAAAATCATCTCCCTGAGCATCGGTAAAAATACCCTTTATCACACAAGAAGAAGAGTTAGGATTTAACCTAATTCTTAAAATTATGCCTTGCGCAACTTCATTATAAAACACAATTCTTGTATCCTTAAAATTAAGAAAGTAAGAATTGAGAAAGTACAAAAATCAAACGGCTGATAAACAACAAAACCAGCAACAAGACAAACGGAGAAAAGTCAAAATTGCTGAAGACCACAGCCGGAAATTTCTCTTTAATTTTCTCATACACCGGATGTGTTGCCTTTTCTAAAAGTTCCATTGTTTTCTGAGAATATTTATTAGATGTCTCCAAAATTTTGAAATGAATTAACCAATGTAAAATAATCTCAATAATCACAATTTTGAAATACAAACTAACAATCAAACCAATAATATATAAGAAAGGTTCAAATAAAGCACCCATAATTAAAACTCCTTAAGCCATCTGTTGAGCATTCAATCGTTTTTTAAGAGCAATATATCGGTTCATATCAAACGATTGTATTCTTTCTTTGTTAACTGATTGTGGCGCAATTGAGCTTGTTTGTCTACCTCTAAGTTCATTTATCCTCTTAATAACATCAGATTTAGACTGAGATTGTATATTTTTCTGTAAAATTTCTTCGCTCATACTATAATCAGGAACAAAAGATTTGACCCCGAGCTTATACAAAATCTTATCGGGAACATCTTTGTCACGACGTCTATACTCGAGCACAGCCCCACAAACATTACGTCGGATTTGTTCTTCTTCGGTGAAATACCCATGATTTTGAGAAGTATTAGCCACCTTAACCAAGTTCATCATTTCCATATGCTTAGCATAGGCCTCTGACAAGGCATTATCAGGATGAATTCTATTAAGGAAGCGCAAATCATTAGCCCGACGCAACATATATTCTTGATAACGTTGCTTACGAAGCTGGTTAGCTTTATCCATCTCATCTACAGCAGCCATAGCAATCAAGGTTTGAGCCATCATCAAACTTGCTTTATATTCCATATCAGAATAAAGAGTTTTATTATCCTCTTGCTCAATCATACGCTGATATTCTAAAGCCAAACGTTTTTCCTCTTCTTTGGCCTGACGTTCAGCCTCAGCTTCTTCGCGGCTTTTAGTTGAAGCAATAACCGCGCTGCGAAGTTGCTGAAGTTTAGCAAGTTTTAACTGCAAAAAATCAAGACGTTCTTTAGCTTTTGAAGAATTAGATGCGGCATACAAAGCCATATAGACACGCATTTCAGTTTCACGCTCATCCAAAGTCGACAAGAAATTTTCACGAAAATCTATATCGGCATCCGTTATATTGCCATCAGTCATATCATGAATGACTTTTCCTGCATCTTCAATCCAATAAAAATATTCATTCTGGGGAGCAACTTCATTTTCAATTGATTGGATGGAATTAGCCACAATAAAAGCAAAATCTTCCAAATTTTTATCAAGAGGAAGGTTTTCTCCATCAACGACACGTTTTAATACTTCTTTAGCTTTTTCTTTTTCCGGACCTTTCAAATCGGGACGAGCACGCTCAACTCCTTTTTCAATAATGTCCATTTTTTTCTTTTCTTTTTCAGGATTTTTTCGAGTAAGCTCTGCTTTTGAGAGCTCTTTTTTATCTTTATCCTCGGAAGAAGAAATGCCTCTAAGTTCCTTAATATCAACCATAAATTTTCCTCAAATTATGCTTCTTCGAAAATAAGTTTAGCTTCCTCGAGCCAAATAACACGATCAATTACCCATTGGCTGATTTGTTCGATTTTTTCCAATTCGACACCCATAGCTTGCCCGACACGACCGATAAGCAAAACTTCTGCATCACTCAACTCATTATCAGCATGAGCTAAAATGCACATTTCTTTGATAAGTTCCAAAGCGGCACGACGATTATCAATAATTTTAACGGCATTAACCACATCATCAATATTATTGATTTGCAAAATTTCTTGTACTCTGGTTTGAGGCACGCCATAAATGACGGCAACATCCTGAATAAACTCAATCTCCTCTTTATCAAGCTTTCCATCGGCATTGGCCAAAGAAGCCAGAGCTTTCATAAAAGCGATTCTTTGATTGTCATTCAGTTTTGACAAGATGTTCATATTCATCTCCATTCCTAAATTACTCATTTGTTATTCTCCTAAATATAATTCATGATAGCGTAAAAAAAATTAAAATTTCAATAAAAAAGAATACTTAAAAAGAGATTTACAAAAAAAAGCAGCTTTGCTCTGAGAAAACATTTGAAATTATCAAGAGAATACCCTAAAATATAGATTTAAAGAGCTATTGAAGATTATTAGGAATCAAACGTGAATAAAAAACACTATTATATCAAAACTTTTGGCTGCCAAATGAATGTCTACGATTCTCTGCGCATTGCCAATATCTTAGAAACTTTAGGCTATGCATCAACCAACACGCCTAAATCTGCAGATTTGATAATTTTTAACACCTGCCACATCAGAGAAAAAGCCGCAGAAAAAGTTTTTTCTGATTTAGGTCGTGCTTATGCAATAAAGCAAGAAAGGGCCGCTGAAGGAAAAGACACCATTATCGGTGTCATGGGTTGCGTTGTTCAAGCAGAAGATGAACAAATTGCCAAACGAGCTCCCTTTGTTGATTTTGCCACAGGACCGCTGACCTACCACCGTTTGCCGGAAATCTTAGCTAAAATCGGACGTAAAAAAGGTACTACAATAATAGATACTGAATTTCCGGTAGAATCAAAATTTGACTTTTTACCTGAAAATCATTCAGCCGGAGGTTGTTCTTATATTGCCATTCAAGAAGGATGCAACAATTTCTGCACCTATTGTGTTGTCCCTTATACTCGTGGTGTGGAATGCTCCCGTCCGGTGGAAGATGTTTTGCAAGAAGCCAAACGCTTGGTTTCCGAAGGAACTCTAGAAATCAATTTGTTGGGACAAAATGTTAATTCTTATCATGGTGAAGATAAAAACGGAAAAGAACGCAACCTAGCCTATTTGCTGAGAGAAATAGCTAACATAGATGGACTAAAGCGCATTCGTTACACCACCTCATATCCGGCAGATGTTGATGACGATTTAGTCGCTTGCCACCATGACTTAAAACAATTGATGCCTTATCTTCATTTGCCAATCCAATCCGGTTCAGACAAAATCTTAAAAGCCATGAATAGAAGACACAATTCCGCTGATTATTTGCGCGTTGTAGAAAAACTGCAAAAAGCTAATCCTGATTTGCGCATGTCATCAGATTTCATCGTCGGCTTCCCCGGAGAAGATGATGCCGATTTTCAAGCAACATTAGACATTGTAAATCAAGTCAAATTTATTCAGGCATTTTCTTTCAAATATAGCAGACGAGCAGGAACTCCCGCTGCTATTATGAAAAATCAAGTTGAAGAAAAAGTCAAAAAAGAACGTTTAGATATTTTGCAAGATTTACTCTTTTCTTACCAGCGCAAATTCAATGAAGAAAGCGTGGGAAAAGTTATGCCGGTTTTGTTTGATATGAAAGGCCGACACGCCGGACAACTCATCGGTCGCACACCATATATGCAAAATTTGCATGCTAATTTAGGAAAAGAATTCTTAAACAAAATTGTTAATGTAAAAGTAACGGAAGCCACCACCAATTCATTAAGTGGCATAAAGGAGGGTTAAACCATGGCAGAAATCAGCTTTGAACTTTTTAACAATGTTCTGGTACAACAACTTGTCGGACCGCAAGATGACAATCTGCGTTTGATAGAAAAAATGACCGGAACAGAAATTTCTTCTTTTGGCAATCAGATAAACATTAAAGGAAACCAAGATGCCATAACTTTAGCCAAGAATGCCATAGACACCCTATATAACAAAGTCAGCCGCGGCATTGAAATTGGTGAAGAAGAAGTAAAAGCCGCAGTTAGAATGAGCGGAGGCAACGTCGGAGATAATAGCACGGAACAAAATTTAAGTGATATTGTCCTCAAGACCAAAAAACGCCATATTTACCCAAGAACCGCCACCCAAGCTCAATACATTCAAGAGATGATGAAAAATGAACTTGTTTTTGGCTTAGGACCTGCCGGTACAGGTAAAACCTACTTAGCCGTAGCTTTGGCCGTATCTATGATGTTGGAAGGAAAAATTGACAAGATTATTTTGTCTCGTCCGGCAGTCGAAGCTGGTGAAAACTTAGGTTTTCTCCCCGGAGATTTAAAAGAAAAAGTAGACCCGTATTTACGTCCCTTGTATGATGCTTTATACGAGATGTTACCGGCAGAACAAGTAGATAAAAAAATAGCTATCGGTGAAATTGAAGTTGCACCTTTGGCTTTCATGCGTGGTCGTACTTTGACCAATGCCTTTGTTATTTTGGACGAGGCTCAAAATACCACCCCAATGCAAATGAAAATGTTTTTAACCCGTATGGGTGAAAATTCCCGCATGGTTGTTAATGGCGACTTAAGTCAGGTAGACTTACCCAAAGGCACTATCTCCGGTTTGCGCGATGCCTTGGATATTTTGAAAAATACTCAAGGCATAAGTTCCGTACGCTTCACGGCAACCGATGTGGTTAGACATGGCCTTGTTGCCAAAATTGTCAAAGCCTATGAAGAAAGGAGCCAAAAGACCTATGGCGAAGAATAATTTTGAGCTCAATATTGATATTGAAGAAGAGGGCTGGATAAAAGCCCTCCCTTCTTTACAAGACTTATCAGAACAAATCTTTGATGCCGTTTTAACTTATGTAAAGGCTCATGAAGATATAGATTTTTTGCAAATGGATAAACCCATTTGTGTGAACTTAGCTTTAAGTAATGACGAGAATATTCATCGGCTGAATGCTGAGTTTCGACATATGGACAAACCCACTAATGTTCTCTCTTTTGCCAATATAGATGATGAAAGTTTTGCGGATGAAATCAAAATTGCCCCACAAATTGAACTTGGTGACATCATGATTGCACTAGAAACCATGCAACGCGAAGCTCAAGAAAAAGGCATCAGTTTACATGACCATTATTGCCATTTATTCATTCATGGTCTTTTACATCTTTTAGGTTTTGACCATATTGAAGATGATGAAGCTGAATATATGGAAAGTTTTGAAATTGCCATTTTGGCACAAATGAATATGGAAAATCCATATAAGGAAGATTAGTTTGCGTTTATTTTCAGCAACATTAGATTGGCTTTTGTCTCAAAAAAAGACCTTATGTTTAGCACTTGGCATTATGTCTGCGAGTGCTCTTCCGCCTTTTTATGCTTTTCCGATTTTATTTTTAACCTTCTCATCACTGCTGTTAATTTTAAATACAGCAAAAGATAAGAAGCAAAGTTTTGCTTATGGTTATTGGTTTGGCTTTGGCTACTTTGCCTGCAATTTATCATGGATTGGCAATGCTGTCCTAATAGATGCCGCTAAACTTGGATGGTTATTTCCGATAATTATTCTTGCCGCCGGCGGTTTTTTTGGACTTTTCACCGCCCTACCGGCATTATTAAGTAATTTATTTAAATCTTTCTATTCACGTTGGTTGGCATTTGCCGCTTGGTGGAGCCTTTTTGAATGGATAAGAAGCTTTATATTCACCGGTTTTCCATGGAACTTACTCGGTTCTGTTTTATCTTTCAACCTGACATTATTACAGGCTGCCTCTATAATCGGAACATATGGCCTTTCTTTGGCTGTACTTCTTATATGCTCCGCCCCTGCCCTGATATTTTATTATCGAAATAAAAAAAGTATCATAATCTCTCTGGGAAGTATATTACTTATATTTGGAATACTTATAGGTTATGGAACATATCATTTATCAAGCATGAAAGATACCCCTTCGGATACAAAAATTCGCTTAGTACAACCGGCAATTCCTCAAAAAATGAAATGGAATCGTCAAAAATTAGAACAAAATTTTGAACAATATATCAATATGTCAAAACAAGACGGACTAGAAGATATAGACTTCGTTATCTGGGGAGAAACAGCAACACCTTTTGCTCTCGATTTTGAACCCCAATATTTAAATAAAATAACTCAGGCTATTCCAAGCAACGGTTACTTGATAACCGGTCTGGTTCGATATGAATTTCAGGAAGGAGATTTTCATCCGCTTAATTCCTCTTTTATAATTGATAAAAGCGGAAAAATAAGAAACTATTATGATAAAATTCATCTTGTTCCATTTGGAGAATATATTCCGTTTCGGCGTTATTTTCCGGAATGGATTACACCAATAACCAATACTATAACAGATTTCCTCGCCGGAGACGGACACAAATCCATAAAAATGGATAAACAACCAAGCTTTGGAATATCCATTTGTTATGAAATTATTTTTCCACATCAAATTATCAATCCCAAGGACAAACCGGACTGGCTCATCAATCTGACCAATGATGGTTGGTATGGCATTTCTCAAGGTCCATATCAACATTTAGTCACAACGCAATTACGTGCCATAGAAGAAGGAAGAAGCATTGTCCGCGCCGCTAATACCGGAATCAGTGCCGTGATAAATCCATATGGAAAAATCTTAGCTAAAATAGATTTAAATAAAACAGATATTAGAGATATAAATTTGCCTCAACAAATATCAATTGATACAATTTATGGAAAAATTGGCAATTATATACCTCTTATATTATGTTTATTGAATATACTAATTGCATTTGCAATTAAAAATAAACATAGCTAAACATTTGAAATTTATAATACAAATAATCATATTAGAATATAGATAAATTAACAATATAATATATTATATAAAATATCTGTTGACGTAATAGCCTAAAAATCATATTTATATAATATGCAATAATAAAAGGATATGAAAACATGACTGCAGAATTAATAAAAAGATCAAGTCGGGGACGCACCCCGCAAGGAGAACCGAATCCGATTGACGTCCATGTAGGCAATCGCATTCGTTTAAGACGTACCCTTTTAGGCTTAAGTCAAGAAAAGCTAGCATCTATGCTGGGCTTGACTTTTCAACAGGTACAAAAATATGAAAGAGGCATGAACCGTGTTGGTGCCAGCCGCTTATGGGATATTGGAAAAGTTTTGGAAGTACCTATCGGTTTCTTTTATGAAGACATGGATAAAGAAGTTGCCAACCAAAGTCCTCGCATGTTTAGCATTCCAGATAGTCACCCAATGGAATTAGCTGAAGAAGAAGAGCATGCAGATTTAGACCCAATGAATCGTCAAGAAACAATTGAACTGGTAAAAGCATATTATAAAATACCTAACCGCAAAGCGGCTAAACATATGTTTGATTTAATCATTGCCATGTCCAAAACAACTTATAATAATGATGACGATGATGAGAAATAGTCTTTAGAAAAACAAATAAAAAAAAGCTGGTTTTTACCAGCTTTTTTTATTATGATAACAAAGATTGTTTTAACTATAGAGAATATTAATATGCTAATAACAGAAAAAACCAATCTCAAACAAGGCAATATAAATATACAAATTGAACCCAAAGCCACAGTATATACACCGGACAATGGTCATAATAAGCCCAAATTTTATGGCAGACGCAAAGGCAGAACCATAAGAAAAGCAAAATCTACATTATTAGAAGCTTTCTTACCGGAAATCAAAATCACCGAACAAAGTATATTTGATAAAGAAAAACTATTTGGCAAACCTGTTGAAAAGATAGCCTTAGAAATAGGATTTGGTGATGGACAACATTTAGCCGGACAAGCAAAAAATCATCCTGACACAGGTTTTATTGGTGCAGAAGTTTTTCAAAATGGCGTGGCTAATTTACTCACGCTGATTACAGGCATCAAAGAAGGTAGTCATTTACCCGAAAAAATCAATTTAGAAGAGGGTCGTGTTGACAATATCAGAGTCTTTGATGATGATATCCGACTTTTATTTAAACAGATTCCAGATTCTTTTTTAGATAAAGTCTTCATTCTCTTTCCTGATCCTTGGCCAAAAAAAAGACATGCACACCGCCGTTTTGTTAACCCCGATAATTTAACAGAAATAGCTCGTATTATGAAAAAAGGCGGAATTTTACGCATTGCAACCGACCATAAAATTTACAAAGGTTGGGCTTTAAGACAAGTCAAAGAAAACGGCAATTTTATCTGGACGGCAAAATGCGGAAATGATTGGAAAAAAGAACCCGCAGATTGGGTGCAAACCAAATATCAACTCAAAGCTCTGCGAGAAGGACGACGCCCCGTATTTCTCGATTTTGAAAAAATTTAAAAATGCAAAGGACACTTTATACAAGTGTCCTTTTTTTAATTATCATACCTCAGAAATTTCTGTTGACCCATTCCCGTAAAACATTCCAACGTTTTTCATTCAAAGAAGAACTTTGGGCTTCTTGCTTGTTGGAAGCAAACCAACTTTTTTCAGAAGCATTCTGGCATTCCAAATCGATATCTTCTCGAATTGTTGGCGGGAAAGAGCTTTTATACTTGTTTATCAATAACTTTAAAGCCTCAACTTGTAAGTCCAGCGCATCGGTATCTTTCCTAAGAGAAGCAAATCTTTGTTTTATTTTCTTTAAATTAAGCCACAGAAGATATGCATAAATAGCAACAATTAGTAACAAAATCACAAGAAAAAAAATGATAACAGAGTAATCAAAAGTATCCATACTTAAAAATATTAAATTAAACAATAATAAATAAACTTTTTTTACTATATAAACAATGATTTTCTTGTCAACACCAAAATTTAGACAAAAAATATTTACGAACAACAAAAAATGGTGTATGATACATTCATATATAAACAACAAGAAGGACAATGACATGGCAAAAAAAAAGCAAAAACGCAAAGTTGCTAAAGAGTTTGAAGTACATTCTTCTGAATTTCCTCAAAAACAAGTAAAGAAACAAAAAACCCCTACTTTAACCTTGGAAGATCGCGTCAATAATGAATTTGATGAAATGGCTGTTTCTGTAGCCTATGGCAAAAACGAAGGAGAAAAACTCAAAGCCATCCGCTCTTTCAATACCTTTATCGACAACAATGTTCCTGCCGAAGAGAAAGACAAAATCAAAGCTCTGGTTGAAGAAAGATTAAAAGATAACGACTTTATCTATGGTAGTGAATTTATCGATTTAACTCCTCTCAAAGAATATACTGATCGTTTGTTTGAAGAACGCAAAGTTGCTAAAGAGTTTGAACCTCATTCTTCTAAAAAGGTTAAAGAAACAAAAAAATCAAAGAAAAAAGAAACATCGGAAAATCTTGCTGATGTCGTTAAATCAGTTAAAGATAATGCCAATAATACGCTTGGCGGAATTTTGGGCGGATTAGCAGAAAATGCGGCTAAAAGAGAAGAACATAAAATGCCTCGTCCAAATCCAAATAAAGAAGCAGAAAAAGCTCTTCACCAAGCCTTACTCGATGGCATTGCTAATGAAGAAATCAAAAACATCAAAGGTTACAGCAATGATGATTTGAAAAAAATCTTAGAATATCATGACAAACTTCTTTATGCCGATGATGGTAACGGTACGGCTTTAGAAAGTTTATATGATAACAGCATTGCCGATTTGAAAAAATTTGCCGAAGGTAAAGTATCTATTGATAATGATAGCTACGAAACAATGATGCAATTCATCAAAACTTTTGGTACTAACTCTAAAGGGCAATTACTTCCGGAAGGCAAAGCTGCTTATGATAAATTGATGAATTTAATGGCAGAACAACAAAAACAAAAAATTCTTGCCAACAAAGAAAAATATCAAGCTCATGCTGAAATCGTCAAGAATGTTCAAAATCATGCCAATAATACATTAGCTGGAATTTTGGGCGGACTAGCTGCCAATGCGGCTAAAAGAGAAAAGGCTGCTACAAACAGCGCCACCTCAACAACTACGCCGAAAACAACTAAAGAAGAAGCTCCGACAGAATTTGCTATCGGCGACGAAGAAGCTAAAGACACAACAAAAGTAATCTTGAAGGAAAAACAACATCAGGAACCCCAAAAAAACGAAAACAAAACATATATTCCGGTAACTCCAACTTCAGCGACAACCAATAAAAATTCATTTACACCAGAAAACACAACCAATGAAACCCCCAAACCGCAACCGGAGGAAAAGAAAAAAGGTTTCTGGGGCAAGACAAAAGATTGGCTTAAGGATAAATGGAAAAAAATTGCCGCTATTACTGCATTAGCTGCTGCCGCTTTGCTTTTACCTAAAAGTTGCGCCGGCAATGGTAATAATGAAAATAAAAACCAAGACAGAGATATACCGGAAAAAACCACAGTCATTCCGTCAGATTCTATTGCTAAGCCAACTCCTGCAGATACTTTACAGTTGACCCCGCAAGACTTAAGCAATGGTTTCTATCTGGAACGTTCTGCCGGCTTCAAGGGTGAACAAGAAGGTATCAGTTTCAAAGATGCTGAAAAAGCCAATAAACAAGACCTCTTGACCATCAAACGTCTAATGGCTCAAAAGAAACTGGATATAAACAAATTCAAACGTCATACAACCTCACAAAATAAAGAACCGATTACGATAACGGAAATTGCATATAAAATGCGTGTTGTAATGCAAAACTTCCCCGGTTCTAAAATTGCAAAAAGTATGGAAAATATCTTTTCCGGCAAAGTTAGCGAACGTGATCAAAACAACCTCTATGGAGCTTTTACGCATATCAATGATTATGGTCAATTAATTGACCGTAATGGCAAACCAATAAACACCATAGATATGGAAAAAGAAATCAGTGCTGAACGTTTTGGAAAAGGTAGTGAAGAATATGGCACGGAAGGCACCGATAATAACTTTATTCAAGTTTTGAAAAAGCATAAAGATATCTTAAGTAAATAATCTTAAGATAAAAAAATATCACCGATTTTCGGTGATATTTTTTTATCTTATTTTACATTTATTGCGAAACGATAGTCGGTTGAATATTCGGTTCTGTTACTGTTGAAACATCATTTATCGGATAAGCCTGAACATCAATGATATCATTTCCCGATTGATAAAGTTCATTTTCAATACGTGTACTCGGTTGAGGTAAAGCCAATTCTCCAGGTTGCAAAATACCTTGCTGACTTTCTTGTTGAATAGGTTTAATTTGCGGCGTTGCCGGCATAGGATTATTAGAGCTCTCAGAGGGCTTTTCTTGAGAAGGAAGATTGTTTTCCGGAGCCAAATTTTGAGAGGATTGAGAAACATCTTCTTGCGTATCTAAAGGACTTCCCAACGGATTAGGGGCATCTGCACTTTGTTCTACAAAGTCCGAATTTACACCACCGCTCGCATTAGCTGCCGCACCAAAAACTTCTGTCGGTGTAGAATTAATCTGCATATCTTCTTGCATCGTTACAGTATCTGTTATGTTTTGAGCCAAAGCACTTGTACTCAGCAAAACCAAAGCAGATGTACATAATAAAATTTTTTTCATTTTCCCTCCTAAATCAAATTGTTCTTATATAAGATAATCCTGATTTAAGTTGTTTCAAGCAAAAAACAAATTATACAAAAAAGATTCCCAATGACTTTGAGAATCTTTTATAAAATTAAACATAGATTAAAAACTTGCTTTGCAAAGTAAAAATGAACACATTTCGCGACGCTTTTGCGCCAACAATAGCAAGCGCCACAATATAGCATAAAACATCTGCATATTAAGCTCATTCATACTACAATTTTCAAACTTTTTAAGCTTATAGCAATCATACTTTTGTTTTGCAAAATCAATCAAACTGGAAACATCATAAAAAGACAATAAATCTACGATATCACTGTCTCTGGAAGAACCCCCAACTTTCAATTGTTCAATAATGTTTTTAACGATACATGATGGAAAAATATAAATATTCCATGATGCATCAAATTTTTCCAACTGATTAATTCGCCTCTGTCTCTGTAAATTTTCACACAATCGCCAAAATAATTTCTTTTTCATAAAAATAACATTTATAATTAAAACCTTTTCAAAAGTATAAAGAAAAATAAAATCAAAACAAGAAAAAAAATTAAACAACAAAATATCCCTTATTATATTTTCTCAAGACAAAAAAAGCCTCCTGAAAACAGGAGGCTTTTTCTTTCAGCTTAGAAAAACTTATTCAGCTGTTTTTTCTTCTGCCTGTTGATGTTCAATCTGTTGAGCTTGAGCTGCTTCTTCTTTCAAGGATTGAATTTCCTTGTCGTTTTGAGCAGCCACTTTCTTCAAAGAGCGGAGAACGGTACCAGTACCGGCCGGAATCAAACGACCAACGATAACGTTTTCTTTCAAACCACTCAATTTATCAACCTTGCCTTCAACAGCGGCTTCGGTCAATACACGAGTTGTCTCTTGGAAGGACGCAGCAGAAATAAATGATTTTGTCTGCAAAGAAGCTTTGGTAATACCAAGCAAAACAGGATCAGCTGTTGCCGGAGTTTCACCATTAGCAATAACCTTAGCATTCTCAGCTTCAAACACATCTTTATCAACTTGTTCGCCAATGAGGAAGGTTGTGTCACCAGGAGCGGTAATTTCAACCTTTCTAAGCATTTGAGAAACAATAACTTCAATGTGTTTATCATTAATTTTAACACCTTGCAGACGATATACGTCTTGTACTTCTTTAACGAGGTACTCAGCCAGTTTTTCAACACCCAAAACGCGCAAGATATCATGCGGCGCAGGTGTACCTTCAACCAACATATCGCCTTTCTTAACGATATCACCATCTTGAACAACAAGGTGACGACCCTTCGGAATCAAATACTCAATCGGTTGACCTTTCTTCGGCACAACGGTAATACGTTGTTTAGCTTTATAGTCTTTACCAAATTCAACCATACCATCAATATCAGAGATGATAGCTTGGTCTTTCGGACGACGAGCTTCAAAGAGTTCAGCCACACGCGGCAAACCACCGGTAATATCTTTAGTTTTTGAGCTTTCTCTCGGGATACGAGCCAAAACTTCACCGGCTTCAATTTCTTGACCATCAGCAACAGAAAGAATTGCATCTACGGATACGTAGTAACGAACTTCTTTACCATTATCATAGGTCACAGGTTTACCCTTAGCATCTTTCAACACGATACTCGGTTTCAAACCAGCGTTTGCAGAATTTGAATGCCAATCAATAACCACTTTAGAAACAATACCAGTTGTTTCATCAACAGATTCTTTAACAGAAATGTTATTGATTAAGTCAACCAATTCTACCTTACCGGCTTTTTCAGAAATAACCGGAACGGTAAACGGATCCCACTCAGCCACTTTCTGACCTTTTTTAACCTTGTCACCTTCTTTAGCTAAAAGCTTTGTACCATAAGGAACATTGTGACGAGATTTTTCACGGCCTTGAGCATCTACGATAATGATTTCGCAGTTACGAGACAAGACAATACCGTTACCTTCTTTATCAAAGACGAGGTGTTGATTTTCGAGTTTCATCTCACCGGCGAACGGAACTTCAACAGATGCTTGTTCAGCACCTTTTTGAGCAGCACCACCGATGTGGAAGGTTCTCATGGTCAACTGTGTACCAGGTTCACCGATTGATTGTGCGGCAATAACACCAACAGCTTCACCGATATTAACCGGAGTACCGCGAGCCAAGTCACGACCATAACAAGCAGCACAAACGCCTTCTTTGCATTCGCAAGTAAGTACGGAGCGGATTTTAACTTGTTCAACACCGGCTTTTTCAACGGCTTCAACATCGTTTTCATCAACGAGTTTGCCTTTGGGAACAATCAACTCACCTGTTTCAGGATGAACAATATCTTCTTGAACAGTACGTCCCAAAATTCTATCGCCGATAGAAACGATAACGTTACCACCATCAACAACCGGACGAACGATAATACCGCGTTCTGTACCGCAATCTTGTTCGGTAATAACCACATCTTGAGCCACATCAACCAAACGACGAGTCAAGTAACCGGAGTTAGCAGTCTTCAAAGCAGTATCTGCCAAACCTTTACGAGCACCGTGGGTAGAGTTGAAGTATTCAAGCACGGTCAAACCTTCTTTAAAGTTTGAAATAATCGGTTGTTCAATAATTTCACCGTTCGGTTTAGCCATCAAACCACGCATACCGGCAAGCTGACGCATTTGAGCGGCAGAACCACGCGCACCGGAATGTGCCATCATGTATACGGAGTTGATATAACCATGATCAATCTTAGAAATGTTTTTCATCATTTCATCAGCAATCTTATCGGTGCAGGCAGCCCAAATATCAACCACCTTGTTATATTTTTCACCTTTGGTAATCAAACCGTTTTGATATTGTTGCTCAAATTCCTTAACTTGTTTTTCGGTTTCAGCAATCAATTCTTTCTTAGCATCAGGAACAATCAAATCGTCCTTACCGAAAGAAATACCGGCCTTACAAGCATTGGTGAAGCCAAGGGTCATAATCTTGTCAACAAACAAGCAGGTTTCTTTTTGACCACAGTGACGATAAACAATATCAATGATTTCACCGATTTCTTTTTTCTTAACCAAGCGGTTAACCAAAGAGAACGGAACATTTTTGTGTTTTGGTAAAATTTGTGAAACCAAAATACGACCAGGTGTTGTATCAACGATACCGGTTTTAATTTCACCGTCATCAGTTACATATTCCATACGGCATTTGATTTTGGCGTGCAAATCAACCGTTTTGGCATAAAGAGCCATTTCCACTTCATCTTGGTCTGCAAAGATAGAACCTTCACCGGTTAAGCCTTCAGCTTCATAGGTCAGGTAGTAAATACCCAAAACCATATCTTGAGACGGAACGATAATCGGTTTACCGGATGCCGGAGACAAGATGTTGTTGGTAGACATCATCAATACGCGAGCTTCGAGTTGAGCTTCAACGGACAACGGAACGTGAACAGCCATTTGGTCACCATCGAAGTCGGCGTTGAACGCGGTACAAACAAGCGGGTGTAAGTGAATGGCTTTACCTTCAACCAAAACCGGCTCAAAAGCTTGAATACCAAGTCTGTGCAAAGTCGGCGCACGGTTGAGGAGCACCGGATGCTCACGAATAACTTCTTCCAAGATATCCCAAACTTCCGGACGTTCTTTTTCAACCATTCTCTTGGCAGCTTTAATAGTTGTAGCATGACCATAGAGTTCGAGTTTTGCATAAACAAAAGGTTTGAAGAGTTCCAAAGCCATTTTCTTCGGCAAACCGCATTGGTGTAATTTGAGTTCCGGACCAACGGTAATAACTGAACGACCGGAATAGTCAACACGTTTACCGAGCAAGTTTTGACGGAAACGACCTTGTTTACCTTTGAGCATGTCAGACAAAGATTTCAACGGACGTTTGTTTGTACCGGTAATAGCGCGAGCGCGACGACCGTTATCAAACAAAGCATCAACAGATTCTTGCAACATTCTCTTTTCGTTACGGATGATGATATCCGGAGCGTGCAATTCCATCAATCTCTTCAAACGATTGTTACGGTTAATAACACGACGATACAAATCGTTCAAATCAGAGGTTGCAAAACGACCACCGTCCAAAGGAACAAGAGGACGCAACTCAGGCGGAATAACCGGCAATACGGTCAAAATCATCCATTCTGGTTTGGTGTTTGAATCAATGAAAGCTTCAATGAGTTTCAAACGTTTAACCAGTTTTTTGCGTTTAGCTTCAGAAGCATTGTCTTTGAGCTCAGCACGGATGGCATCTCTTTCGGCTTCCAAATCAATAGAAGACAAAATTTCTCTCAAAGCTTCAGCACCGATACCAGCGCGGAAAGAATCTTCGCCATATTCATCAATAGCTTCTTGATATTGTTCTTCAGTCAAAAGCTCATTAACGGACAAAGGTGTCAAACCAGGTTCAATAACGATATAGCTTTCAAAATAAAGAACGCGTTCCAAAGCTTTCATCGGAATATCTGTCAAAACAGAAATTCTGCTTGGTAAAGATTTCAAGAACCAAATATGAGCGACCGGAGCGGCCAATTCAATATGGCCCATACGTTCACGACGAACCTTAGAAAGTGTAACTTCAACGCCGCACTTTTCGCAAACAACGCCGCGATATTTCATTCTTTTATATTTACCGCACAAGCATTCATAGTCTTTAACCGGACCAAAAATGCGTGCACAGAACAAACCATCTCTTTCCGGCTTGAAAGTACGGTAGTTAATGGTTTCGGGTTTTTTAACCTCACCATAAGACCAAGAACGAATTTGTTCAGGAGAGGCGATTGAAATTTTAATCTGATCAAAAGATTCACCAGAGACCTGTTGACCAAAATATTTCATAATATCATTCATTTATATCTAACTCCTTTACCTTAAACTTCTTCGTTCAACAATTCGACGTTCAAGCACAAAGATTTGATTTCTTTAACCAAAACGTTAAAGGATTCCGGAACACCGGCTTCAAATCCGTCATCACCGCGAACGATAGCTTCGTAAACTTTAGTACGGCCGTTAACATCATCGGACTTAACGGTGAGCATTTCTTGCAAGGTGTAAGCAGCACCATAAGCTTGAAGAGCCCAAACTTCCATTTCACCGAAACGTTGACCACCAAACTGAGCCTTACCTCCCAAAGGTTGTTGAGTAACCAAAGAGTACGGACCAACAGAACGAGCGTGCATTTTCTCGTCAACAATGTGGTGAAGTTTAAGCATGTAGATAATACCAACGGTAACCTTACGGTCAAATTTTTCACCGGTACGACCATCATACAAGTCAATTTGACCAGAAGTCGGCAAACCAGCTAAAGACAACATAGAGTTAATATCATCATTGGAAGCACCATCAAATACCGGAGTAGCCATTGGCACACCTTTCTTGAGGTTACGAACCATTTCTTCTAACTCTTGTTCGTTCAAAGACTTAATGTCCTCTTTATATTGTTTTTCACCATAAACGGCTTTGAGTTCATCATTAAGTTCTTGAATGGTCTTTTCACCTTTCTTGTATTGGTCCATCATATCGTTGAGTTGTTTACCAAGTTCCTTAGCGGCCCAACCCAAGTGAGTTTCCAAAATTTGACCAACGTTCATACGTGAAGGCACACCCAACGGGTTCAACACGATATCAACCGGAGTACCATCTTCCATGTAAGGCATATCTTGCAAAGGCAATACACGAGAAATTGTACCTTTGTTACCATGACGTCCGGCAATTTTATCACCGGTTTGAATTTTACGTTTGGTAGCAATGAAGACTTTAACCATCTTCAATACACCAGGTAACAAATCATCACCGCGTTGTACCTTTTCTACCTTATTTTCGAAGTGTTTTTGAACTTTCTCAACACGAGCATCAAAAGCAGCGATTAATTCTTCTACCTTAGACATAATATCTTCGTCTTTAACAACGATTTTACGCCATTGAGAAGAAGGAATGCTGTTCAAAGCTTCTTCAGTCAATTTGGTTTTCTTTGCAATACCTTTCGGAGCATCAACAACTTCATGACCGATAAACATAGCTTTCAAACGATGTTCAAAGCTTGCTTTAATGATGTTGATTTCATCATCACGGTCTTTGGCCAAAGCAGAAATTTCTTCTTGTTCAATAGACAAAGCACGTTCGTCTTTCTCAACACCACGACGAGAGAAGACGTGAACATCAACAACAATACCTTCAATACCTGGTTGGACACGCAAAGAAGTATCGCGAACATCACTGGCTTTTTCACCAAAGATAGCGCGCAAGAGTTTTTCTTCCGGAGTAACCGGAGATTCGCCCTTCGGAGTAACCTTACCAACCAAGATATCACCGGCTTTAACTTCAGCACCGATATAAACGATACCAGCTTCATCAAGGTTACGCAAAGCTTCTTCACCAACGTTCGGAATATCACGTGTGATTTCTTCTTGTCCGAGTTTAGTATCACGAGCCATAACTTCAAATTCTTCAATATGAAGAGAAGTGAAGACATCGTCACGAGAAATACGCTCAGAAAGCAAAATAGCATCCTCGTAGTTCAAACCGTTCCAAGGCATGAAGGCAACGAGTACGTTTTTACCCAAAGCGAGTTCACCCATTTCGGTACAAGGACCATCAGCCATGATATCTCCGGCTTTAACCTTATCACCAACCTTAACCAAAGGAACTTGGTTAATGCAGGTATTTTGGTTAGAACGACGGAATTTTTGCAATTTGTAGATATCAACACCGGCATCGGTTACGTTTTCACCTTCGGAAGTAACCACGATACGAGTAGCATCAACCTGAGAAACAACACCGTCACGTTTAGCAACAACTGTAGCACCTGAATCTTTAGCAACAGTGCCTTCAACACCGGTACCAACCAACGGAGCTTCGGAACGGAGCAATGGAACAGCTTGACGTTGCATGTTTGCACCCATCAAAGCACGGTTCGCATCGTCATTTTCCAAGAACGGAATCAAAGCCGTAGCAACTGATACCAATTGTTTTGGAGAAACGTCAATGAAGTCGATTTCTTCAGGTTTAGCAAATTCAAATTCACCGGCTTTACGGCAAGCAATCAAATCATTTTCGAAATGACCATCTTCTTTAACTTTTGCGTTAGCTTCAGCGATTTTGAACTTACCTTCTTCATTAGCAGAAAGGTAAACCACATCTTTGGTAACCACGCCGTTAACAACTTTACGATACGGACATTCAATGAAGCCATATTTGTTGATACGAGCATAAGTAGACAAAGAGTTAATCAAACCAATGTTCGGACCTTCAGGAGTTTCAATCGGGCAGATACGACCATAGTGTGTCGGGTGCACGTCGCGGACTTCAAAGCCAGCGCGGTCACGGCTCAAACCACCGGGTCCTAATGCAGACAAACGACGTTTGTGTGTAATTTCAGACAACGGGTTGTTCTGATCCATAAATTGAGACAATTGAGAAGAACCGAAGAACTCTCTGATAACAGAAGCAATCGGTTTAGCGTTAACCAAATCTTGTGGTTTTACATTGTTCAAAACTTCGGAAGACATTCTTTCGCGAATAGCTCTTTCCATACGGAGCAAGCCCATGCGATATTGGTTTTCCATCAATTCGCCAACGGAACGAACACGACGGTTGCCCAAGTGGTCAATATCGTCAACTTCGCCTTTACCATCGCGGAGTTCAACCAAGTGTTTAACAATGCGCAAAATATCATCTTTACGCAAAACGCGGCAAGTATCCGGAGCTTCATCAAACGGAATATCCAAAGCGGCGTTCATTTTAACACGACCAACGGAAGACAAGTCATAACGTTCGTTATCAAAGAACAATCCGTTAAAGAGTTGATCAGCCGTATCATATGTAGGTGGTTCACCCGGACGCATAACACGATAAATATCGAGCAAAGCTTCTTCACGGCATGTATTTTTATCTGTTGCCAAAGTATTGCGGATATAAGGTCCAACATTAACCCCATCAATAAATAAGGTTTTAAATTCTTTAACTTTGGCAGCGCTCAATTTATCCAAAACTTCTTGAGTAATTTCATCACCGGCTTCGGCAATAATTTCACCTGTTTTGCTATCAACAACGTTGTTAGCCAAGAATTTTCCGATAATTTGTTCGTTAGAAACTTTATAAAATTCCAAACCGTTATCTACGAGTTTTTGAGCCATACGCGGAGCAAGTTTTTTACCTTTTTCCAATACAACTTCACCGGATTTGGCATCAATCAAATCATAATCAAATTTAACGCCCTTCATACGTTCGGCATCAAATTTAACTTTCCAGCCTTTTTTATCGGCAACATGCAAAATGGCATCATAGAAGTAATTTAAGATTTCTTCTTTATCCATACCTTTAATTTCGGTACGCTCAATCTCTTTGCCTTCTTTAGCAAGTTTGGCAATTTTTTCTTCTGTTTCTTTAGAATATAAAGAATAAAGAATTGAAGAAATCGGCAATTTACGGCGACGGTCAATACGTGCATACATCAAATCTTTGGCATCAAATTCAAAATCGAGCCAAGAACCGCGATAAGGAATAACGCGTGCGGCAAACAAATATTTACCGGAAGAAACGGTTTTACCTTTATCATGGTCAAAGAACACACCAGGAGAACGGTGCATTTGAGAAACAACGACACGTTCAGTACCGTTGCAGATAAATGTACCTTTATCTGTCATCAACGGAATATCGCCCATATAAACATCTTGTTCTTTAATGTCATGAATAGATTTTGCACCGGTAGCTTCATCGGTATCCCAAACAACCAAACGCAAAGTTGCTTTAACGGGAGCAGCATAAGTCATATCACGTTTGATACATTCATCAACGTCATATTTAGGCTCTTCGAGTTCATACTTAACAAACTCCAACTCGCCGTTACCGGAAAAATCTTTAATTGGGAAAATTGACTTGAAAACTTCTTCCAGACCAAATTCGCAGGGTTCTGCCCCTGGAGCCTGGATAAAGCTGTCATAAGAACCTTTTTGAACTTCGATTAAGCTCGGCATATCAGCAACAGCATCAATTCTGCCGAAACTTCTTCTTACACGTTTTTTGCTCGTATAAGATTTCAACATTGTGCTTTAATCCTTAGGTTATGATTCTGCGACAATACTGGCGGAAAACCGCACCCCGACCGCAGAAAGTTATGTAACAAAAATCGATTTTTAAGAGTGAATCGCCCCAAACCATTGATTTAAAAATCCCCTTGAACGCGATTCGCAAAATAATAAATTTTTAAAATTCGTCTATTTATAATCCTTGAGTCTAAAATTGCAAGAGTTTTTATCAAAAAAGAGTCAAGTTTTTTAATTTTTTTGCACAACAATATTTCTTAAAAGAGTCAGTAAGATTCACTTTCTGCTTGTCAGCGATTCGCTTATTGATTTTTCATCATTTTTTAAAAAAATTATTTTTTTGTCAAAAGAGGCGCACAAAAAAAAGCGTATGAACCTGCTTTTTAGATTCATACGCTTTCATCAAACTTCAATTACATTCAAATAGTCGCGTGTTCTTTTTTTTCAGCATACCATCGAGCATCATGACCGTAATTATCTTTGGTATCAGCCTTCAGCCCGCTTTTCTTTAAGAGCGCATCTACGATATTTTTAAATCCGAACCAAACTGCATGTATAAAAGCTGTTCTTCCGGAATCATCTTGTGCATTGATATTAATATTTGGCTTTTGCAACAAGGCGTTTACAACTGCTATATCGCCTTTAACGCAAGCCCAAATAAGAGCTGTGTTCATCTGCAAATCAGCAAAATTATAATCAATACTTGGATGATTTAATAAGTAAAGAGCAATTTGAGTATACCCTTTATGAATAGCCCAAATAAGAGCCGTTTTTCCATTATGACCAACATAATTAATGTCGAGTTCTGGCACTGTCTCTACAAAATACTTAACCAGTTCGAACTCTCCTTTTTTCACAGCATCAATAAAGTGCTTGTGAATTTGATTTAATAATACTTTATCCATAGCTACATAAAAATTAAAATATAGGGTGAAAATATATTTTTTTCTTAAAAAGTCAAGTTTTATTTAAAACAGAATAAGGTTATAAACTATAAGAATCTTTTTTGTTTAAAATCATCTTTTCGGTGGGTGTCAACTCTTTCACGTCAGACTTAACAACAAATTTTTTGGCAACTTTTTTAGGCACTGAACGTCCAGATAAAATCCTTAACAAATTCACAGCATCTTTGCTCTGATTCCCTGGCATTTTTTCACTTATATCTTTGGCGCTATCAGGTGTCATACCAGTATAATACAAAGTCAAATCATCTGCCTTCTTTTGAACTTCCGGAGATAATGGGACAATATTTTCAGAAAGATATTTTGAAAAATTTTCAACACTTATACCTTTTTGTTTCAAAATCTCATTATCTTTAAGACCATCAAAAATTAAATCAATTCTTTTAGCAAATTCTTTGTCGTTACCAATAGCCAAACTTGCAGCATCATATTTATCACACTTTGTTTCCATAGAGCCCACTATCTGATTAGAATATATAGACTGATAATTATTTTGCCACATCTGGCAAACTCCTTGTACCATTTGCTTATTAAAATCATTTTTATTCATCTTTTCTTTTTGAAAAAGCAAATCTTTATAAAAAGCAAAATTTTTAAACTCATTTTTTTCAAAAAGCTGTAATGCTTCTTGTTGTGGCACGCCTTGCTTAATCTTATCTTGATAAGCCTTGTCTAGCAACAAAAGCTCAGCCATCTTAGAAGATATTTCATCATATTGATTGAGCATTCCATATTGAGCAACAGACAATCCCGGAGCATAAATATTATTTTTATCATTTGTCATATGCTGTACTTCATGGGCTAAAAGAACATTATTCTCAAGTGTATTGACATCATTATAGTTACTCAAAACCTCTTTCACATGCTGTACTTTCTTATTCTGTTCATCTAAAGACAAATGTGCATAATTTTGTTCAACATAAGCTTTAATATCTTCATCATTCTCGGTTTGCACATAATTCATAGTTACAGTTTTTTCAGAAAAATCATAACTTCCAACGAGTTTATTATCAGCAAATTCATTAAAAGGAATAGTATCCATTTTCACAGAAAAATCCGTTGCAAAAGCCTCTTTCTGCTCATCATAATAAGACTTCAAATCTTCTTTAACATCACTATAAATATTTCCATGGACAGGCTGCCCATTTATTGAAGTATAGATATTATCTCCTTCTAAAACCTCTTGAATAACAGCCTGTTCTATCTTATCTTGCTTTTGTTCTTCTATTTTGGGCTCTGTTTGAGCATAAGCCACTTGCGAAGACAAAGCCATACCCACAACAGTTGCCCCGTTTTGTTTCTTAAAAAAATCCTTCAGCTTATCCCAAACCATTTTATTTTCCTTTTTGCAATTAAAAATATCTTAGCATAAAAGTCTCAAATGAACAAATAAAAAAGCCTGTCAAAATGACAGGCTTTTTTCAAAATTTTGAAAGAAGAAATTACTTCAATTCAACTTTAGCACCAGCGGCTTCAAGTTTCTTCTTAATTTCTTCAGCTTCAGCTTTAGGAGCACCTTCTTTAACAGTTTTTGGAGCACCATCTACCAAGTCTTTAGCTTCTTTCAAGCCCAATTGAGTGATAGCACGGATTTCTTTAATAACGTTAATTTTGTTAGCACCAGCGTCAGCCAAGATGATATCGAATTCATCTTTTTCTTCAGCGGCAGCAGCACCACCAGCAGCACCACCGGCAGCAACAGCAACAGCAGCAGCGGCAGAAACGCCCCATTTTTCTTCTAACATTTTAGACAAGTCAGCAGCTTCCATAACAGTCAAAGCTGACAATTCATCAACTAATTTGGCTAAATCGGCCATATTTTTTCTCCAATAAAATAAATTAAATCAAATTAAAAAATCTTTTTACTCATACTCTATTTTTTATTTTTAGAACCGTTAATACGTAGTAATAACGACATAAAAATGAAAAATAATTAAGCAGCTTCTTTTTCGCTGTAAGCTTTTGTAACTCTTGCCAATTGAGCAGCAGGAGCTTGCAACAAACCAATGATTTTGGCTCTGAGTTCGTCCATAGAAGGAATAGAAGCCAATTTCTTGATTTCATCAATAGAGATAACGCCAGTACCCATAGCGCCACCAACGATGAGCAATTTTTCATTAGTTTTAGCAAATTCAACACAAGCTTTGCAGGCAGAGATTGGATCAGAAGCGAAAGCAATAGCTGTCGGACCTTTGAACAAATCAATCAAACCTTCAAATTTTGTGCCTTTAAGAGCCAGACGAGTAATGCGATTTTTTGTAACTTTAAAGCCAGCGCCTGCTTTTCTAACATTGTTACGCAATTCAGAAACTTCGGCAACAGTCAAGCCTTTGTAGTGAGAAACAACTACAACTTCTGAATTATTGAACAATTCATTCAGTTCGCTGAGCAATTGTGCTTTTTCTTCGCGATTCACTTATTGTCTCCAAAAAAACATCTTTTATTTAATAAAGATGCATTCAACACATTTCCACAATCGACACCGTTTCAAGAAAAGCCAAAGCTCTTCGTCCACCTTGCCTACTGTGGGACCTAATCTGTCCAGGAGAAAAAAGATATTAAAATTTTTCTTACTCCCGTCTGCGTAGGATATTTAAGATTTCTGTTTATAAGTTGAAGAACATTCCTTAACAAAAAATCTCAGAACTTTCCTTCCCCTTTTATCACAGCGACCACCTACGGTCTTGGACAGTTTCCAAGGGAAATCGAACTCCGATTTCAGCATCTACGACTAACACCCTCGATGCTTATTTTTCTTCGTCGCCCCTTGGAGAGCGGGTGATGATAAGTTCACCACCCAAAACTTTTCAACAACTCCAAGCACCAAACTTATCGGCGCCCGAGCCCCAAGCATTACAAAGCTGTTGTATCAACTTTAACGCCAACGCCCATAGTGCTGCTCAAAGAAATTTTCTTCAAGTAAGTACCTTTGGCACCAGCCGGTTTAGCTTTGATAATAGCATCAATAAAGGTTTTAGCGTTATCATAGATTTGATCTTCGCTGAAAGAAGCTTTAGCGATACCAGCATGAACGATACCGTTCTTTTCAACACGATATTGAACTTCACCAGCTTTAGCTTTTTTAACAGCGTTGGTAACATCCATGGTAACAGTACCGAGTTTCGGGTTCGGCATCAAGCCTTTAGGACCCAAAACGCGAGCAACTTTACCGGCAAGACCCATCATATCAGGAGTAGCGATGCAGCGGTCGAAATCAACTTTACCAGACAAGATAGAGTCGATTAAGCTTTCAGCACCGACGATATCAGCACCGGCAGCTTTAGCTTCATCAGCTTTTTCGCCTTGAGCCAAAACGGCAACGCGAACAGTTTTACCATTGCCGTGCGGCAAAGAGCAAACACCGCGAACCATTTGGTCAGCGTATTTCGGGTCAACACCGAGGTTAATTGCAACATCAATGGTTTCATCAAATTTAGCAGTAGCGTTTTCTTTAACGATTTTAACAGCATCTTTCAAGCCATAAGCTTGATCTTTATTAACTGTTTTATAAGCGTTTACGATTCTTTTTCCCATCACACTACTCCACAACCTTAATGCCCATAGAATAAGCTTGACCTTTAACCATGTTCATAGCTGCTTCAACGGTTGAGCAGTTAAGATCAGGCATTTTAGCTTCAGCAATTTCTTTAACTTGAGCCATTGTAATTTGACCGGCAACGGTTTTAGTCGGTTCTTTAGAACCACTTTTAACGTTAGCAGCTTTTTTAATGTAGTAGCTAACCGGCGGCAATTTTGTAACGAATGTGAAAGATTTGTCTTCGTAAGCGGTAATAACAACCGGAACAGGGATACCCGGTTCCATTTTTTGAGTTGCAGCGTTAAATTGCTTACAGAAATCCATGATGTTCAAGCCTTTTTGGCCGAGAGCCGGACCAACCGGAGGAGAAGGGTTAGCTTTTCCAGCCGGAATTTGAAGCTTGATTAAACCTAAAATTTTCTTCTTAGACTTAGCCATTATATACCTCAATTTTCGGGTTCGTGGTCGGACCATGGCTGGTCTCCCACGAAATTATGTTAAAACGATTCGCTCATAAAAAGACATAAGAATCCCTTTAAGAGTCGCTTTTGTATACCACACTCTTTTCAGATTGCAAGCATTTTTTGTAAAAATTTTCACATTTAAGACTTTGATTCGATTCACACTTCCGAATCTAAAATATTTTTTTGTATTTTTGTCCACATTATACTTGCATAGCATAAATAAGTATGTTAACAAAAAAATTAAATAATCAATTATTTTAGATAACCCGTTAACTTATTATAATTATGAAGACTAAATCTTCTTACGGTATTGGAAAAATTTTCACTGCCGTAGTCAAGAAAATCAAAAAAGACAAAATCTTTTTTGACATTAAGCAATTACTTTTTAACGAAGACGGACAAGAAGAAATTACCAGAAAAGCAGCTTTTTCCATAAAGCAAAAGCATTTCAATCCGCACCTGTTCTTCAAAAAAGAAAAAATTGTTGATGTTCGCGTTGTCAGGTTATTAAATCCGAGAAAAAACGCCTGCTTCTTGGATTATGAAGTTGTTCCTTGTACTCTTCCCGTAGATGAATACATCAAAGCTCATCCTATCGGCACCATGGTTCAGGGAACGATTGAAACAATTACCGGTGCAACTATGACTATTTGTCTGGCACCAAACGTTTATGCCGTGACAAAACGTTGCAACCACGCTCACACCGGACAAATCATTGATTGTAAAATTGACAGATTTCACAATCAAAAAATTTCCTTAAGAGTTTTCTAAAAAAAATTATTAACCCTAGCCCCCTGATTTATTTCACGGGGCTTAAATTTTGTGGACGAATAGATTTTCTTTTGCTATGCTTTCCAAAATGACCCTTTAGAGAGGCTAAAATGAGCAAAAAAATTTATCGCTGTATCGGTATCATGACCGGAAATTCCCTAGATGCCGTTGATGTTGTTTTAACCGAATTTAATGATAGCCACATCAAAGATATTTGCGGTCTTTCTTTGAGTATTCCCACCTCATTAAGCAACCGTTTCCGCCAACTCAAATTTTTACTCAGCCAAAATAATTGTGATATTAATGGCTATTATACCAAAGAAAAAGACAACTTTATATCTCTGCACAATGATTACATCAATCTTGTCGCCCAAACTGTAAATCTCATGCTCAAAGAAAACAATATCTCTAAAGACAGTATTGATGCCATCGGCTTTCACGGACAAACTTGTGGCCACTGCCCTCCTTCCATTGTCCAAAGCAAAGACCCCAGCCAAATTTATACCCTTCAAATCGGCTCTGGACAAATGCTTGCAGATTTAACCGGTATTCCTGTTATATATGACTTTCGTTCTGATGATATAATGAATCTGGGCGAAGGAGCACCTTTAGCACCAATACACAATCAACATATTGCTCAAGACTTAATCAGCAAAAAAATCTTTCCGGTTGCTTTTTGTAATGGCGGTAACACCGGAAACATTGCTGTAATTTCACGCAACAAAATCACCGGAAAAGATATTGTAATGGGCTGGGATGTTGGTCCTTTTAATCATTTTATTGATATGCTGATGCGCAACGAATTACACCTTCCCTGTGATTTGAATGGTGAAACAGGAAAGAAAGGCAAAATCAACTTCCGCTTATTACGCAAATTATTTGAGAATGCTGTTCTAACTAATATCCGAGAAAACTTTATTACTATGCCACCTCCAAAATCTTCTGACCCGGCATGGTATATTTTTATTCCCGAATTAATGGATAAGAGTATTGCATTTGAAGACAGACTAAGAACTGTTGAATTTTTTAGTGCTTATATCATGGTCTATAATTTAAGCTTTATTCCTGAAGACATAGAATCTCCCAAATACTTTTTATTCTTTGGTGGCGGCTGGAAAAACCCGATTGTTCTAAATGATTTTAAAAATTTACTCAATGGCGATGCCGAAGTATTACCCGAGCATCAAGAAATTTTTGACAAACTCTTCACCCCAGAAGCAATAGTCCGCTGGTCCGATGACTATGGTTATAACGGCAAATATATGGAAGCCCGTATTTTTGCCGATATGGCGAAATGCTTCTTAACCAAAGAACCTTTTTCTTTTCCGGAAACCACCGGCTGCACCAAGCCCACCATTGGCGGAATTATGACCAAACCCAATGGTAAGGATACAAGGCTCTGGTCGCGCGCCGCACCGGGATGGGCTGAAAAAAAATAAGTAACAAAAAAGCTCCGAAAACATCGGAGCTTTTTTTTCAAATTTATAATATTTCTATTTTACTTTCTCAACTTGAGAAAATTCCAATTCTACCGGCGTAGAACGACCAAAAATAGAAACAGAAACTTTCAAACGAGATTTTTCGGTATCCACTTCTTCAACCAAACCAATGAAAGAAGCGAACGGACCATCATTAACACGTACTTGTTCACCAACTTCATAATTAACAATAGTCTGCGGACGTTCAATACCTTCTTGCATTTGCGTCATGATTCTTTGAGCTTCTGCTTCGGTAATCGGATATGGTTTATTGCGGCTACCCAAGAAGTTTGTAACTTTAGGATTATTTTTAATCAAATGCCAAGCATCATCAGTCATAATCATTTTAACCAAGATATAACCTGGGAAAAATTTGCGTTCAGAATTAACTTTTGCACCTTTTCTGATTTCAACAACTTCTTCAATTGGAACCATTACATCTAAAATTTTATCGTCCATTTTTTTGAGAACAGCTTGTTCTTTAATAGATTCGGCAACCTTTTTCTCCGAACCGGAATGAACATTTACAACATACCAACGAGCGTCCATAAAATTAATCTCCAAGACCTAAAACTAACTGTACTGCCCAACCCAAAATTTGGTCAACAAAGAAAAAGAATGTTGCGGCAATAGCCACCAAAACAATCACCACCAAAGAAGTTTTAACAACTTCATTTTTGGTTGGCCAAGTAACTTTTTTAACTTCTTGTTTAACTTGTCTAAAAAACTGAATCGGACTGATTTTTGCCATGGACTATATCCACCTTAACTAAAAAAATTAAACACTTCAGAGCCATCTATCCACGACAAACCATTCGGATAACAAAGCTCCGACTAATGTGGCAAACATATTAAATAATTTCAGAGATGTCAACAACTATATTACCGCTACAAGCAAATAAATCATTGCTTAAACTATCATGTAATATATAATGCAAAACAATAATTAAATTATCATGTTAAACTATTAAAATTAAAAATTATGGAAAATATCATCAAATTAATTAAAGCTCACGCTTATGAAAAAGCCAAAGAAGCTGCCAAACAAGGCGTTAAGCCAAGCATAAAAGCTCAGCTTAAACTGTTTCACATGTTAAATACATCTCTACTTACCAAAGAAGCCCTGATAATCCGAATAATATATTATCACGAGGGTTTCATGTATGACATTAAGCACCTTGTAGATGGAATAGAAAGAGCTACAATTGAAAGCAAAAATTGGGCCAAAATAACTTCTCTGATAGAAGATGCTCCGTTGCAGACGAACAATCTTATTTTACTCATAGCAACAATACACAAACATAAGGAAGAAGAAAAAGTACGCAAAATACTTTTCAAATATGACCAACTTTACAAATTGAGTAGCATTTCATGGCCGGAAAGTATTAAAACAACTTGCCAAAACATGATTGCTGAAATTGAACCCTAAAAAAAGCCACCTTAACGGTGGCCTTTTTTTATTGGCATGGCAGTAAGATTGTCCGCGACATTGCGTTCCGCAATGCTTGTTCCTTCGCGCTCATTCGTTTCACTCACCGGCGTGCATCCGCCCGCCTTTCGCTTGGCGTCGAACTCACTTCCTCGTGAGTTCTCATCAACTTCCCCTAAATGCCAATAAAAAAACCGCCCTTTCGGACGGTTCTTTTTATTGGCAGGGGCAGTAAGATTCGAACTCACGACATTCGGTTTTGGAGACCGACGCTCTACCAACTGAGCTATACCCCTATCAAATCTTGCGTATTATTAGATACACAACTATTCACTATAAATCAAGTCTTTTTTACACAACAAAACAAAAAATTTTCATTTTTTAGCCCAAGAGAAAGATTGACAATTCTTAAATTTACTTTTTATAATTTATCTGCCGATTAGAGGTAGTCGGCGGTGCCTAAACAACACCCTCATGTAAATAAAATCCTCCGTTCAATTTGAGCGGAGTGCCGGTAATATATGGAATAACGGCGACTGACATGACAGTTGTTTAGCTCCGCTCGCCTTAGTTTGAAACTTTGGCGAGCTTTGTTTTAACTATAAAAAACAGGAGCTAAAAAATGAATACCAGTGAAATCAGCAAAGGAATATCATCTCAAGTTTTTGAAGTGCGCAAAGAAATCGGCGCAAAATTATTACAATTTCGTCTGGAAGACGGTTTGAGCCAATCCGAGGCTGCCGTTCTTTGCGGCATTTCCAAACACCGCATCCAGCTCTTTGAAAACGGCTATTCTCTTTCTTATCGGCACTTAGCCCTCCTCGCCCGCCTGTATGGTTTTCGCTATGAGATTATCTTGCGAAGATAAAAAACAAGATTGAAGAACAAACTTGTTATTAAACCGTTGCGGTCAAGCTGGCTCAGCTTGGCCGGCGGCAGCCAATATTTCAAACGTCATTCTGAATTTATTTCAGCATCCCATAGATGCTGCTCACCTCTCCACAGAGCACTCATAAAAACTCGATAATTGAGCGATTAATCGCTAGAACAAAAGCGCCACAAGGCACTTTTCTAAAAGCTCAAGATTTGAGGATTATAGTGTGAAAAACAAAGCGGCCGAAATTCTAGTGTACAAGAAGTACATGAATTTCGACCGTTCTGTAGTTTTTTGCGCTCGACATCACCTCTTCATACTCAACACAAGGCACTTTTTTAGAACGCAGAGAATAGTTTAGATAGAGTGAAAATAAGAAAGGGAAAAATTCTAGTGTAGTTAAGCCTACATGAATTTTTCCCTTTTCGAAATTTTCGCTCTAGATGAGCTGTTATATGTGTTCTAAAACTTATTTCAAGATTTTAGAAACTACACCAGCACCTACAGTGTGACCACCTTCACGAATAGCAAAACGAAGACCTTCGTTCATTGCAATCGGGTGAATCAATTTTGCTGTCATGCGAATGTTATCGCCAGGCATTACCATTTCTGTACCTTCAGGCAATTCAATTGCACCGGTTACATCGGTGGTACGGAAATAGAATTGAGGACGATAGTTTGAGAAGAACGGAGTATGACGACCGCCTTCTTCTTTGGTCAAAATGTAGCATTCGCATGTGAAGTCTGTGTGCGGAGTAATGGTGCCAGGAGCTGCCAATACTTGTCCACGTTCAACTTCTTCTCTCTTGGTACCGCGGAGCAATACACCGATGTTATCGCCGGCTTCACCTTCATCCAACAATTTACGGAACATTTCAATACCGGTACATGTGGTTTTTTGTGTCGGTTTAATACCTACGATTTCGATATCATCACCTACGTGCAATACACCTCTTTCTACACGACCGGTTACAACTGTACCACGACCAGAGATTGAGAATACGTCTTCAATCGGCATCAAGAACGGTTGATCTTTCGGACGTTCCGGTTGCGGAATGTAGCTGTCTACAGCTTTCATCAATTCTACGATTGAATCGTGACCAATTTTCGGATCGCCGTTTTCCAATACTGCCAATGCAGAACCTTTGATGATTGGGATTTCATCGCCTGGGAAGTCATATGAGCTCAACAAATCTCTGATTTCCATTTCAACCAAATCCAACAATTCTGGATCGTCTACTTGGTCTACTTTGTTCATGTATACTACCAATGCCGGCACACCTACTTGACGAGCGAGCAAGATGTGTTCACGTGTTTGCGGCATCGGACCATCTGCTGCTGATACAACCAAGATTGCACCATCCATTTGAGCTGCACCGGTAATCATGTTTTTAACATAGTCAGCGTGGCCCGGGCAGTCTACGTGTGCATAGTGACGATTCGGGGTTTCATATTCTACGTGTGAGGTGGAAATGGTAATACCGCGTGCTTTTTCTTCAGGAGCTTTATCAATTTGATCATATGCTGTGAAGCTTGCACCACCCTCTTCTGCCAATACTTTGGTAATTGCAGCTGTCAAGGTTGTTTTACCGTGGTCTACGTGACCAATCGTTCCAATGTTGCAGTGAGGCTTATTGCGCTCAAATTTCTCTTTTGCCATTCTATAACATCCTAATTGTTTACGTTGTTAATACGATTCGGTAAGAGAGAAATTGGAGCGGGTGAGGGGAATCGAACCCCCGTCATAAGCTTGGAAGGCTTCTGCTCTACCATTGAGCTACACCCGCTTAATCAACCTCTTTCGAGAGCAAACCATGATTTTAATGGTGGAGGGGGATGGATTCGAACCATCGTAGACGAAAGTCGACGGATTTACAGTCCGTTGCATTTGACCGCTCTGCCACCCCTCCACGGATTATACCATGAGGTTGGGAGGAAACATCCTCCGCGATAATCACTGATACGCAACTAACCTTATTTTGCGCAGTTTGTCAACACATTTTTTTACAAAACCCTAAAAATAATTTTCTTCTGTGAATAAACATCATTACCAACTATTAACTTCTTCAAGTTAATATAAGCGCAAAAACAATACTATGGAAAGAAACATGACATCAACACCCTTAACAGAAAAAAGCAATTCCAACACCCAAGACATTGACTTAATGAATGGATATGAAATTGCCAAAACCATAAATAATGAAGATAAAAAAGTAGCTCAAGCCATTGAAAAAGTATTACCGCAAATCGGCGAGGCCATTGAACTGATTGCCGTAGCATTCAGAAAAGGCGGTAGATTAGCATATTTTGGCGCCGGAACAAGTGGTAGATTAGGCGTATTAGATGCATCAGAATGTTATCCGACCTTTGGTGTTGACAAAGGCATGGTTCAAGCTTTTATCGCCGGCGGAAAAAAAGCACTGTCACACTCCGTTGAAAATGCAGAAGATAAAAAAGAGCTCGGATTAAAAGACTTAGAAGCCTTTGCACCCTCCCCGAGCGATATTATTGTTGGCATTTCTGCCAGTGGCAATGCCAATTATATCATAGCCGTTTTGGAACAGGCGCAAAAATTAGGATGCAAGACCATAGCTATATCATCAAATCCTGAAGCAAAAATAAAACAAGTATCAGACATATTTATCAATCCGATTGTCGGAGAAGAAGCCATTACCGGTTCTTCAAGAATGAAATCGGGAACTGCGCAAAAAATGATATTAAACATGCTCTCTACCGGAGCCATGATTCGCATTGGCAAAACCTATCACAATTATATGATAGACTTACAACTTCTCAGCCAAAAACTTTATCAAAGAGGATGCCGTTTTGTCTCTGAAATTGCCCATATTTCTGAGCAAGAAGCGGCTCAATATCTTGAAGCCAGCAAACATGAAGTCAAAACTGCTTGCATTATGGCCGCAAAAAAAATTTCTTACCAAGAAGCTCATCTGCTTTTAGAACAAAATGAAGGAATTTTGCGCAAGATTCTCAAATAAGCATAACCCGATTAAAATGGTTGCTTTTTTCTCGCAATCCGAGTAGTCTTACGATTAAGAAAAACTAAGTTGCAAAGAAAACAAAATGAACAAAAAAAACATAACCGAAAATAAAAATTTGGGCGGTCAAATTTTGCTTTACGGCAGACATCCGGTTTTGGCGGCCATTAATAATTCTCAACGCAAAATCAGCAAAATTTTTTGCACCAAAGAAAATTTAGATGAAATCAAAAAAATTTTAAGCCAAACCAAACGCAATATTCCGCTTAACACCATCGACCGAAAAGACTTGGATAAGATGCTTCCGAGAGATGCCGTTCATCAAGGTTTTGCCATACAATGCCAAGAGCTGGAAAACTATACCTTAGATGAAATATGTCGCATGGCCGATGAAAAACAAAATTGCCATATTTTACTTTTAGACCAAGTTACCGACCCGCAAAATATCGGTGCAATCATTCGTTCTTGTGTTGCATTTGAAACTTTGGCACTCATTTTACAAGACAAAAATTCTCCCACCGAAAGCGGAGCAATGGCCAAAGCATCTGCCGGCATGATTGAGCAACTTCCCATCTGCCGCGTTACCAATTTATCTCGAGCCATATCTCAATTAAAAGATTCCGGCTTTTGGGTTATCGGAATGGACGGTTATGCCACAACCTATATTGACGGCATTAACAAAACCGGAAAAATCGCCATCGTCATGGGGTCAGAAGGTAAAGGTATGCGACGCTTGGTTGAAGAAAACTGTGATGCGACCGTTAAATTGCCGATTGCCCCCAGTGTTGAAAGTCTGAATGTTTCCACAGCGGCAGCCATTGCCTTGTATGAAATCAATAAAAAATAGGATTAAATGATATGTCTATTATGACTTTTCGTACCAAAATCATTTTATTAGCCATCGCTATAATTACGGCAATAGTTACTGTTTTTGCCGCTATGTACAAACCCAAAAGAAGCAATACGATTGTTCGTCCGATTATAAAAATTGTTGCCGAACTTCCTCTTTCGGGAGAAGATAGCCATTTAGGTTTGGCCGCACAGCAAGCCATACAAAATTCATTAAGACAAGCAGACGCAAGCGCCGGCTACAAATACGAAGTCAGCTATGTTGATAAATCTACCCCAACCGCATTGCCTCCTGAAACCAAAGCAATTTTATCTTTTGATATAGCCCCCGAACCCAAAGTTTTACTCACACTCAACAACCAAGAACAAACGCGCTTCATCGTTCATACACCATATGAAGAAAGCATTAATTTACTGACCAAAAACTTAGAGGGAAAAAATATAAAAAATATCGGTCTACTCATTTTAGCTGAAGGAGATTACCGCCAGTTAGCCCAAATGATAAACCAATCTTTGGCTGAAAAATACACTGTGCGGGGTGCAGTTTTCCAAAAAGGACAAGAAAACTTTAATATTATTCTCAATATGCTTATAAATAACGATACGGACTATTACGTTATTATAGGTTCTCCGCAAGAAAGCGACAAACTCCTCACCGCTCTTCATGATAAAGGCATAAGCAACTACCGCATTAGTTCGCTTTATGCTCCGGATTTAACCGCACAACCGGAACTATACAATAACATGATTTACATCGGTTCAGAAGCCGGAACATATGATGGAGGATTATCTGCCGCAGCCATACTGGCTTTGATAGACAGTTATGAAAAAAACTTCAAAAAAGATTTGTTACCTAATTTAAATCTGGTTGAACAAACTCTGAAGCAAAATAAAGCTCCCAACAACATAATCAGCATCAAAGCTAATTTGAAAAAAATTTCGGAAGGTAAAATATCCAAATTGGAGGAATAAGCCATGCCCTTCACGCTCTGCATAGAAGAACTAACAAAAAATTTTGGAGAAATAGAAGCCGTCAGCAACATCAGCTTCAGAGCCCAAATTGGTGAAGTTATTGCGATTTTAGGTCCGAATGGCGCCGGAAAATCAACTTTAATGAACATGATTTCCGGATTTATTTCTCCATCATCGGGACAAATTTTTGTTTTAGGGCAAGATATTGCCAAAGCCCCGATAGAAGCAAAAAAACACATTGGTTTTTTACCTGAAGGTTCTCCATTATATCCGGATTTAAGTGTCAAAGAATTTTTAAATTACATGGCCGAACTAAGAGGATTTTCCGGAGAACAAAAAGAAAAGCGTTTGCAAGAAATCGCTCAAACAGCAAAAATTAAAGAAATTTTTTCTCAAAAAATTGAAACTTTATCCAAAGGATATTTAAGACGCGTCGGTTTTGCCCAAAGTATACTCTCCAATCCGGAAATTTTGCTTCTAGACGAACCGACAGATGGTCTGGATCCCAACCAAAAAGAACACATGCGCAATCTCATCAAAACCTTGGGACAAAACAAAACCATCTTAATTTCCACCCACATTTTAGAAGAAGCTCAAAACATAGCCTCGCGCATAATTTTAATAAACAAAGGAAAAATCATCGCTGACGGAACATTAGCAGATATTTTATTCAAAGCACAATGTTCAGATTTAGACAGTGCATTCAAAAAACTAACTCAAGGAGTATGTGCATGAGAAATCTTTGGATTGTCTGCAAAAACGAACTTATACGTTATTTCACATCACCTTTAGCATATGTTTATCTCATTTCTTTTTTGATATTAAACAGTTCTTTTGCCCTATATTTTGGTCATTTTTTTGACCGAGGAAATGCCTCTTTGGTTTCAATGTTTTCTTACCAACCATGGCTATATTTACTTTTTCTTCCCGGAATTTCCATGCGCTTATGGGCAGAAGAATTTCGCACCAAAACGATTGTTCAAATTATGACCATGCCCATTTCCACAACCTCATTGGTATTGGGAAAATTTTTTGCATCATGGTTTTTCAGCGGCATTGCTCTTATATTAACTTTTCCGTTTTGGATAACCGTCAACATTCTTGGAAATCCGGACAATTTAGTAATTTTTATAAGTTACATCGGTAGTTTTTTGATTGCCGGATGCATGCTTTCCATCTCTCAAACCATGTCGGCATTGAGCAAGAACCAAGTCACGGCTTTAGTCTTGTCCGTCATTGCCAATTTGGCATTCATGCTTTGCGGATTAGAATATATATTATCCTTTTTCAGATTATTTGCACCGGTTTCAATTATTGATATGATTGCTTCTTTCAGTTTTGAAACGCACTTTTTCAGCATTACGCAAGGTTTATTTGAGCTAAGAGACATTATTTTCTTTTTCACGATTATGTTTTTGTTCAACTTGACCACAATCATCATCATAAATTTCCGCACTTCTGGCTCTGCCGGTATTTTAGCCTCAACAAGTCGCATGTATTATATTTTTTGCTTTATCATCATGTTATTGGGATTTGTCGGCATCAATTTATTAGCCAATAATTATACCAGACTTTGGCAACACGACTTTACTCAAGAAAAAATATTTGCGCTGACCAATACCACAAAACAAATTTTGCAAGGCTTGCCTGAGCCTGTAATTGCCAAACTTTATTATAATCCCGAATTAGGTCGCCGCAATCCGGAATATCGTTTGATGTTTGATAAAGTTCGCCTATTACTGAAACAATATGCAGAAATATCTGACGGCAAATTTCTCTTTCGTATTTACAACCCAGAACCTTTCAGTAATGCCGAAGACCAAGCCATAACCGGTGGTCTCAAAGCCCTTCCTTTAATAGATTCTAACGAGGCTGCTTATTTTGGTTTAACCTTAAGCAATAGCATAGATAAACATACAAACATTCCGTTTTTTGCCATTGAAAGACAAAACTTTTTAGAACAAGATTTAACCGAAGCCATATATCGCTTAAATTTATCAAAAAAAACTATCGGCATTTTAAGCACTCTTCCGGTATTTGATACAGTTATTGCCAATGTTGCCTCTCAAAGATGGGAAATCATCAATCAAATAGAAAAATTTTATAACGTTAAATCCATATCTAAACCGGAAGATATCAATTCTGATTTATCCGCTCTGATTTTAATTCATCCGCGAGATTTAACATCAAACATGATTGCCTCAATCCGTAAATATACCGACAATGGCGGAAAAATACTGGCATTTTTGGATGTAGCAACTGATTCAGAACGAATTTTCGCTCCAGCTATGGAAAAATTTGTATCTTCAGACCTAGGAGGTTTAGACACTAGCTGGGGATTTAGATTCAATCACGACATGGCTGTTGCCGATTTAGATAACTCTCTTACGGTACAAGTAAATAACGACAATAATAATCCTGACTACACCCAAGATATATTGCAATTTTACATTCCCGAAGAAGGAATAAATCACGAAATTCCAGAAACATATAATTTGAAAAAATTACTGGTTAGCTCAGTTGCCACAGTAAGTCCGCTCAATAATGAAAATATAATTTTTATACCATTACTCAAATCTGGAGAAAATTCCGCCGCGGTTGCCGCAAATTGGGCTCAAGAAGCTAATGACCCCAATGTCTTGTTACGCAACTTCAAAAAAGACAATTTTGCCAAAGTTATTGCCGCACATATTATCAGCAAATCTCCGCAACACCCGTTTCAAGTTATTGCCGTTGCCGATACGGATTTATTGTATGACACTTTCTGGTCTAAAACCATTCATACAAATGACGGCAATATCATGGTTCCTATTTTTGATAATGTGAACTTTGTCCTTAATGCGCTAGAAGTTCTTATAGGCCAAGAAAATTTAATCGAACTTCGTGGTAAATCAGCCCAAACACGTAAATTTTACGCCATTGAAAAAATAAGAAAACAAGCCCGTTTGGATTTTACCATCAAAGAACAAGAAATTTTAACAAAAATGGATAAAACCAAAGCCGGTCTCAGCGAGATTTGGAATAAAAAGGAATTTGAAGGAAGAGAAACCTTTACTCCCGATGAACTCTCAATCATTGCCAACATACGCAAAGACTTGGATAAATTGCGCTTAGACTTACGCAATCTCCGCCTAGAACTAAATTCAGAAATTGACCGTATTGATACTTTCATCAAATTGGCAAACATATACGCCATACCTTTGCTTATATTCATAGGTTGGATTATTGTACATCTCAAACGCAAAAAACAAAAATTAAAAAATAAAACAAGAACATTTCAGATAAACAAACAATTGGGATATTTATCGGCAATTTGTATGTTATTACTCCTTGGCGGCATATACTCCGTTTATCATGCCAATTTAGGAGAAATAGATACTTATGAAAACAAACCCCTTTTTCCGAACTTAACCCAAGAAATCAATGATGTAACCACCATCACTTTGCAAAGTTATGACCATAAACTTATTTTTGAAAAAAAAGACAATGAATGGGTTTTACAAGGTGAACCGCATTTGATGGTTATGCAAGACAGAATGCGTAGTTTCTTAAGTGCATTAATTGAAGCACGCTACTATGAAAAAAAATCAGATAAAGCCGAAAACTTATCCTATTTTGGCTTGCAGCCGATAAGCATCAAAGGCTCCCCCAATATCCGAGTAGAGCTCAAAAATGAGCAAAAACAAAATATCCTTTCATTCGAAGTTGGAAAATTTGATATAGAAATCGGGCGAGGAACACGTGCCGCCTACATCAAATTTGATAATAAATTTCAGGTTTGGTTAGCCGCGATTGAATTAGTTGATTTATCAACAAAAGCACAAGAATGGACCTTAAGTCGCCTGTGGGATTTACGTTTTGGTCGTTTACTGAGCTGCAATGGTAACACCGACATTGATACCCTCGCCGATTTAGCCAAATATTTGCTTAACACACAAATTATAAACAGCTTGGAAAATATTGAAAATCCAGAACTTCTGTTCACTTTAAAAATGCAGGTAGAAGGCAATGAAAAAATTGATTTGTCTTTCTGGCAAAAAGAGAATAAATACTATGTTTCGTATAAATTTATTACCTTCCCCAAAGAGGCAAATTTGAACCGCTTTGCAAGTTATATGCAAGGTAATTATTACGAAATAAAACAAGAAAACATGGAAAAGATAAGATATGTCTATGAAGAAAAAATATCTAACAACGCAGCAAATTAACCGCTTGAAAAAAACTGCAACCACGGCAAGTTTAACCTTAGCAATCAGTTTATGCTTGTTAAAAACGTTTGGCGCTTTTTATACCGGTTCCTTAGCGGTTTTATCTTCAATGATAGATTCTCTCACCGATATTGGCGCTTCGCTCATTACCGTTATTGCGGTTCGTTTTTCTTCCCAAGAAGAAAGTTATTCTTTCCGCTACGGCTATGGCAAAGCAGAATCCATATCCGCACTTGTTCAAGCTGCTTTTATTGCTGGTTCGGGCATTTTTGTAATGTATGATGGCATCAACCGCTTAATCTATCCCCGCCCCATTGAACAAACCACTGTCGGTATTCTGATTATGGTCATTGCATTGATTTCTACTTTAGGGTTGATTGCCTTCCAGCGCTATGTCACTAAATTGACAGATTCCAAAGCCATTGAAGCCGATAGTGCACATTACATGGTCGATGTTATGACCAACCTTTCAATCATTCTTTCTTTATGCATCGTTTCATGGTTGGGCATTTCTTGGTTTGATAGCTTAACGGCTATCGGCATTTCTGCCTATTTGTTATATAATGCATACAAGATTGCCGCAGAATCAATCAAAACACTTATGGATGCGGAACTATCACCGGAAATCAGAAAACAAATCAAAGAAATTGTTATGAGTTCACCTTTTGCCAAAGGTATCCATGACTTAAGGACACACGATTTAGGCGGCAAATATATGTTTGAGTTCCATTTGGAATTAGACGGTGAATTGCCGCTTTCCGCCGCTCATGATATGACAGAAATGGTTGAAGATAACATCTGGGAAGTTTACCCCAATGCTGTAATTATCATTCACCAAGATCCTGTCGGCGTTGAAGAAGACAGGTTAGATACAAAATTAAAAAAGACCCATAAAAAAAAGAAAAAGTCTTAGGTACAAACCTAAGACTTTTTCTTCAACAATCAAAAAATAAAATTACGCTTTTTACCATTAATCAAAATTATCTTCAGATAACTTAGAATTAATTTTTTTCTTTGATATAAGAACTCTTCCACCAGAGGAATATGATTATTATCAAAAGCAAAATAACAAAGCAAAGCCATAAGCAAAGTATTAAGTTCAGGCTCTGTTGTTTTCATAATTTGCACCAAGACATCATGCTCCGCAGCTTCAATTGAAAGACTTGAAATGTCATATTTACAGCGCAACATCCGCACATATTCATGCACAGAGTCAAAAATATCTTTACTACCGACATCACTGTTTTCACGACGAAATTTCAAATAAAGCAAAACATTATCCAAAATTTCAATATAAGCACCTTGGGTAATAAAATTAACTTTCAAAGAAGCCAAAACCTGACAATATTTCTTGGCAATATCAATAAGCCACTCACTATTATCAAATTTATTACTTTGAGAATCCATATCCGGATATAAAGCATCTAAATTATCAGCAAAAACAGCCACCAAAGCCCCTAACTCTTCCTCAGAAAGTTTCTGATATAAAGTTGCAATCGTAGCTTCGGAAATAACTTCATTTTGCAAAACATTAAACAACTGAATACGTAATTGATTTTTTGTAACCATAGCTAATAATATTTTAATGAAACATCATAATTTATAATCGTGGCTAAAATAGACATGAAAGGATTGTTTTGTCAAGCAAAAATAAAGGCCTCAGAGCTTTGCTCCAAGACCTTTATTGTGTTCAGACGATTATGTAATTAGTCTTTGGTAGATTCGATTCTCATACCATAGAAAGATTTTAATACAAAAATCAATCCAATGATAAAGAAGGCAATACCTAAGCCCAAAGAAACACAACGCGGAGCAGCTACGGCCATTTCAACCGCAAGCAAACCAAACAATGTTGTGAACTTAATAATCGGATTCAAAGCCACAGAAGATGTGTCTTTGTATGGGTCACCAACTGTATCACCGACCACGGTTGCCGCATGCAAATCAGTACCTTTTTCATGCAAATCAACCTCAACAACCTTCTTGGCATTATCCCACGCACCACCGGCATTAGCCATAAAGAGAGCTTGGAACAAACCAAAGATAGCAATTGAAATGAGGTAGCTGGCAAAGAGGTTAGCATCAAAGCAAGCAAACGCAATTGTGAAAGAGAAAATCACAATAAAGATATTGAACATACCTTTTTGCGCATATTGTGTGCAGATTTTAACCACTTTCTTAGTATCTTCTTCAGAAGCGGCAGTTTTACCATCAAGTTTAATATGCTTTTTGATAAAGTTTACGGCACGATAAGCACCGGTAGACACAGCTTGCATAGATGCGCCTGAGAACCAGTAAATAACCGCACCACCCAAAATCATACCAAAGAGTACATTTGGATCAAGAAGCATCAATTTGAGGTTCAACAATAAGATGATTGAGAAAATCATGGTTGTTGCACCGATAACCGCAGTACCAATGAGCACCGGTTTAGCTGTTGCTTTGAAGGTATTGCCGGCAGAATCATTTTCTTCCAAGAGTTGTTTACCTTGTTCAAAGTCAGGAGTGAAACCATAATCTTTTTCAATTTCTTTTTTAATACCTTTAATGTCTTCAATTTGTGAAAGTTCAAAAACAGATTGAGCATTATCAGTAACCGGACCATAGCTGTCAACGGCAATGGTAACAGGCCCCATACCGAGCATACCAAAAGCTACCAAACCAAAGGCAAATACGGTCGGATAAACCATGTATGCATCTAAGCCTTCAATAGAGGTCATGTAAGCAATTGCCATCAAGCCAACAATAACCAAACCATTCCAAAAAGCGGAGAAGTTACCGGCAACAATACCGGAGATAATGTTCAAAGAAGCACCGGCTTCACGGCTGGCATTAACAATCTCTTGAACATGTTTAGATTTTGAAGAAGTGAAAGCTTTAGTAAATTCCGGAATCAAAGCTGCAGCCAAAGTACCGCAAGAAATGATAATAGAAAGTTTCCACCACAAATCTTCACCCATATTACCAATCATCACATAAGAAACGCCAAAGGTAACCAAAATGGAAATAATGGAAGTAAACCAAACCAAAGAGGTAAGAGGTGTTTCAAAGTTGAAAGATTTTCTGTTGCCAAAAATAGCTTTGCTGACTTTAGAGTTCAACCAATAAGAAACCATAGAGGTCAAAATCATAAGTAAGCGCATAGCAAAAATCCAAACGATGAGACGAGCTTGAATATCAATACCATTTTGCATCATGGCAAGTTCGCCGTTTGGCATATACATCATACCGGCACCAAGCACGATAAAGCTGATAAGAGCCACACCGGTCACACCATAGGTTTCAAAACCATCGGCGGTAGGTCCAACAGAGTCGCCGGCGTTATCACCGGTACAATCGGCAATCACACCCGGGTTACGCGCATCATCTTCGTCGATTTTGAAAATAATTTTCATCAAGTCAGCACCGATATCGGCAATTTTGGTGAAGATACCACCGCAAATACGCAAAGCGGAAGCACCCAAAGATTCACCAATAGCAAAACCAATAAAGCAAGCCCCTGCACTCTCGCGAGAAACAAAGAGCAAAATGGCAATCATCATTACAAGTTCAACGCAGATGAGCATTACACCGATAGACATACCGGAGCGAAGCGGTAAACTCATAACGGAATAAGCTTGACCTTTAAGAGAGTCAAAAGCGGTACGAGAGTTTGCATAAGTATTGATTCTCATACCGAACCAAGCCACGCAGAAAGACCCCAAAATACCCAAAATTGACCAACCCAAAATGGTAAACACTTTAGAAAGCGGTGTTTCTTGCAAACCATAGAAATAATAGAAGATACAAGCCGCAATAAAGATTTCCAAAACCACCAAGAGTTTGGCTTGTTGTTTCATATAGGTTTTGCAGGTAGAATAAATCAAATTAGAAACATCAAGCATGGATTTATGCGCCGGAAGTTTTTTAATTTTGATAAATTCATAAAGACCAAACAAAAAGCCCAATAAACAAATTCCCAAACCATAGAACAAGATTTGGGAACCAGTTATTGCATAGCCGAAAATATTATAGTCAACATCAAGCATTGGAATATTTAAGTCAATTTCCGAAGCCTGAGCTGAACCGGCAAAAGCTGTCAGAAGCATAGCCATGCTTGCAGCAAAAGCACCAAATTTTTTCAAACTCAACATATAAAATTTCCTTATATAATTGAAACCATTTTTATCATAACGGAACATGGGTCAAATACTGGCTCAGATTCGTTTTCGTTATGGTTAAGATGTTACGCCGAGATTCTAAAGATTCAATTAATTATTCAATTAATAAAATTTAAATAAAGAAAATATATCTATTCAAACAAAGAAAAATACGCTATACTTGAATTTAGATTCGAGGAGAAAAGAGATGAAGAAATTATTACTTTTAAGTATGATAGCCTTAATTTCCGCATGCAGCAGCACACCGGAAACCTATCCTTATGGAATGAATGAAAAAGAATGGAACGAACTGTCCATCAAAGATAAAGCTGCCATCCGCCGAGATTTTTATTTTTATGAGCGCGGCAATATGAACTTTGTCAACCCACAGCTGGAAGTAGAAGGAAAAACCGAAAGCAGCAATGTTTTCCTGAAAGGTAAATCCTCAAAAAAAGTTCCGGAACCGCTTATAGGTGAGTAAAAATTGAAAAGGCTTTGACTAAAATTAAAGCCTTTTTTATGATATAGACAGTTGACCTAAAAAAGGAAAAATAAATGAAAAAATATATTTGGACACTTTTTATATTAATTGGGATTATCTGTGGCTGCGATAGTCAAACCAAAATTGATAATGATAAAATTTATTTTTTCTTTTACGATGGCTGCCCATATTGCCATCATGCCATGGAATATATTAATAAAAAATACCCCGATTTGAAAATGACCAAAGTAGATGTATATCAAGCTCAAGGCTATAAGTTATTTGAAACCTGTGGCAAAAAATTCAACTTACAAAGCATTGGAACGCCTCTATTTTGCATGGGCGATAAATACATTATGGGCTGGTCAAAAAACAACGAACGCAAGTTTGACCGTTTTGTTAAGCCTTTTATAAAGGAATAAAATTTACAAGCAAGAACGAACCCACGAGTGGGTTCAAATCCCGCGGCTACTCAACATAAAATAAAAGAGGCTGACAAGCAGTCCCTTTTATTTTATGGCGTACCCGGAGGGATTCGAACCCACGACCCTCGGCGTCGGAGGCCGATACTCTATCCAACTGAGCTACGGGTACATCAAACAAACACCATACTCATACACCGCTTTGAAGCACATTTCCAGCAAAATTTTGCATTTTTTCGCACCTTTACACCCCAATTTACAAAATTTCACTTGACTATTTGTCTATTTCTATGTATTAACAAGCAACAAGTTCTGTTCAAAAGATAAATTTTAAGGAAAATAAAATGTCTAAAAAGTGTGATATTACAGGCACCGGCGTTATGAGCGGCAACAATGTCAGCCACGCTAACAACAGAAACCGTCGTCGTTTCTTGCCTAATTTGCAAGTTGTTTCACTTTTGAGTGAAAAACTCGGTCGTATTTTCAAACTCAAAGTTTGCTCAAAAACTTTGCGTTCTATTGAACACAATGGTGGTTTGGATGCTTATTTAGAATCCACATCTAACAGCAAATTGAGTGATGAAGCTATCAAAATCAAAAAAACAATTGCTAAAGCAAAATAATAATTACGCTTCATAAAAAAGATTCAAATACCTTCTCATTTGAGAAGGTATTTTTTTATCCCCAATATCCACAAACCAATATGTAGAATTTAGATTGTCATTAATGTTTTTTTTGTTTATAAAATCTGCATCAAATAACTTAATTGAAAGAAGACCATGGATACCGCAATTGACGTCAGCAAACTTCCCCAAAGCATTGAAGCAGAACAAGCTTTATTAGGGGCAATTTTAGCCAACAACAAAGCTTTTGAAAAAGTTTCGGAATTTTTAAAACCGCAACATTTTGCCGATTCGACTCATGCTAAAATTTTTGAAGTTATTTCAAAATTAATCACTCGCGGTCATGTTGCCGATGTCATCACCCTCAAAAATTATTTTGAACAAGAAGGAACATTAAGCGAAGTCGGTGGTCACCAATATTTAGTCAAATTGGCTGACAGTGCCACACCTTTAACCAATGCTGAATACTATGCTCAATTCATTTACGACAAATATCTGCGCCGCGAGCTGATTGCTACCGGTTTTGATATTGTGAATGATGCCAGCAAAGAAGACATTGACTCTGATGCCATGGAGCAAATCGAGTCGGCAGAAAAAAAATTATTTGAATTAGCTAACCAAGGAGAACATCAAGGTGGCTTTGTTGACTTTGGCGAGGCTTTAAATATTTCTTTGAGCAACATTGAGGAAGCCTACCAAAAAGAAGGAAAAATCTCTGGTTTGCCAACGGCTTTAGATGCTTTGGATAACAAAACCGGTGGTCTGAACAATTCCGACTTAATTATTATCGCTGCTCGTCCGGCAATGGGAAAAACTGCTCTAGCCACAAACATTGCTTACAATGTTGCCGATTATATGTATCATAATAAAAATATGGAGCCTAGCAAAAAGGGAGTTGCTTTCTTTTCTTTGGAAATGTCTGCTGACCAATTGGCCAGCCGTATTCTTTCCACGGTTACTCAAACCAACGCCCACAAAATGCGTACCGGCGAGTTGGATAATGCCGAATTCACGCGTATCGCCGCCGCTGTTCGTGAATTGGAAAACATTCCGCTTTATATTGATGATACTCCGGGATTGAATATTAACTCCATTCGCACCCGTGCTCGCAGATTAAAAAGAAACAAAGGTTTGGGCTTAATTATCATTGACTATATTCAATTGATTATGGGTAGTGGAACCAAAAAAACCGAAGGCAACCGTGTCCAAGAATTGTCTGAAATCTCTCGTGGCTTAAAAATCTTAGCCAAAGAATTAAACCTACCAGTAATTGCCCTATCCCAATTAAACCGTGGTGTTGAACAAAGAGATGATAAACGTCCGCTCATGTCCGACTTGCGTGAATCCGGTTCTATCGAGCAAGATGCTGATAGTGTTATGTTTATTTATCGTGAAAACTACTATCTACAAAATGAAGAGCCGCAACAAAAAGCCTCTGAAACCCCTGAACACTTACAAAAACGCCATGAAGAATGGGAGGCTCGTGTCAGAGCCACACAAAATATCTCTGAAGTTATTATCGGCAAAAACCGTCATGGTTCAACCGGAACAATCCAACTTTTCTGGAATGGCGAATTTACTCAATTTGGCAACTTGGCTAAAGAAGAATATTTACCGGATCAAATCGGGGCAGAATAATGACAAAAGATTTTTGGCAGCATAAAAAATTATCCGAATTTTCAGAATCTGAATGGGAAAGCATTTGCTGTCGCTGCGGTCGTTGCTGTCTGATAAAATTACAAGATGAAGATAGTGATGAAGTTTATTACACTAACTTAGTCTGCCGCTATTTTAATCATGAAAACTGCACTTGTACAGAGTATCAAAATCGCTGCAAACTTGTGCCGGAATGTTTGAAGCTTGATAAAGATAATGTTGATAAAATTAGCTGGATGCCCAAAAATTGTGCTTATCGTTGGCTAGTAGAAAAAGGCATTTTGCCGCCATGGCATCCACTGATAACAGGCAAACCTTTAGAAGAACAACATAGCATTAAAAACCGCTGCATTTCTGAAACTCTCGTTCCCGAGGAGGAATGGGAAGACCATATTTTAGAGGATGAAGAGCCATGAGTTCAAACGATAAAATCTTTGCCTCTGAAGAATATGACCCACAAAGCCGCTTTGATAATTTAGACCGATTCGAGCCTGAGTTTTGGAAAAAGAAAAAATTAGAAGAAATGAGCAAAGAAGAATGGGAATTGCTTTGCGATGGTTGCGGTAAATGTTGCTTGAACAAAATTGAGATTAAAGGCAAGATAAAATTCACCAACACGCGCTGCCGATTCTTAGATTGTAAAAGCTGCTTATGTCGCATTTACGAACACCGCTTTGAAAAAGTTTCCGATTGCCGCGACATTGATTTAGCTGCCATCAGAGAAAAACCGCGTTGGTTGCCAAAAACCTGTGCTTACTGGCTCCTCGATAACGGTTACGACTTACCTTCTTGGCATCCATTAATCACCGGAAAAGCCAACAGCGTACATGAGGCTAAGATGTCTTTACAAGGACGCGAAACCGTATCGGAAACGGGAATAGAAGACTATGAAAATTACGTTATTAACTGGCAAGACCTTTGATATTCAAGCCGCATTGAATATGGATATCAAAATCATCAAATCCGCTCAGGCAAAACGCTTGACTTTGAGGATAGATACCAAAGAGCGTTTGCCGATTTTAACCATTCCCCACCGTTGCAGTACCAAAAGAGCCATCGAATTTGTAGAGTTGCACCGTGCATGGCTGGAAGAAAATTTAGAAAAGATTCCGGTTGCCAAACGTTTTGAAAATGGTGAAATTATTTCCATTATGGGTAAAGAATATACCATCAATCACTGTCCGCAAAAACGTTGCGGTGTTTTGATAGATGAAAATAATCTGATTGTATCGGGCTCAAAAGAATTTTTGCATCGCCGCATCTGTGATTTTATCAAAAAAAATGCCAAAGAAGAACTCTACAAAAAATCTAAAATTCTGGCTGCCAAAATTGGTTGCAGAGTTAATTCCGTCAGCATTAAAGATACAAAATCTCGTTGGGGAAGCTGCTCAAGCCTAGAAAACATCAATTACAACTGGCGTATTAGTTTAGCCCCCAAATATGTCATAGATTATTTGGTTGCTCATGAAGTATCTCATCTTTTACATCAAGACCATTCAAGAGAATTTTGGCAGTGCGTCAAAAAACTCTGTCCTAATGCCGCCAAAGGCAGGTTATGGCTCAAAAATCACGGCAAAGAATTATACATGTATGAATAAGCACGGTTGATTTTTGCAAAAACTTTCCCTATATTATTTTTTAGAACAATTAAACAGGAGAAAAAATCTATGGAAACTAAAGTAAATGCACAAGCCAGAACTTACGTTGATGAAGGTTTGCGCCAATACATGCTCAAAGTTTACAACTACATGGCCGGTGGTCTGTGCTTAACCGCCTTGGCTGCTTATTTAGTTGCAAACACCTCTCTTATTCGTTTATTTTTTAACGTAACACCGCAAGGTGTAACTATGAGCGGCCTAGGCTGGTTGTTCTTGTTTGCCCCCTTGCTGATGGTTTTTGCCTTTGGTTGGGTATTACAACGCGGAACATTACAGCAAGTTCAAGCCATGTTCTGGGGATTTTCCGCCGTTATGGGTATTTCTTTAACTCCGGTTTTAATGGCTTATACCGGCGCCAGTGTGGCAAGAGTTTTCTTAATTACCGCCGCAATGTTTGGTGGAATGAGTTTATATGGTTACACCACTAAGAAAGACTTGAGTGCTATGGGCTCTTTCTTGATTATGGGTGTTTGGGGCTTGGTTATTGCTTCTATCATCAATATCTTTTTCCAAAGCCCTGGTTTGAGCTACGCCGTATCAATTGTTGGTGTTTTGGTCTTCACAGGTTTAACCGCCTACGATACACAAGCCATTCGCCAAATTTATTACGGTTCGGATAATGAAGACACCATTGCTCGCAAGGCCATTTCCGGTGCTTTGAATTTGTATATGGACTTCATTAACATGTTCATCTATCTTTTGAGATTGATGGGCGACCGCCGTTAATAAAAAAACAAAACACTAAAAGAAGGGCTTAAATCAAAAATTTAAGTCCTTTTTTTATTGACTTTACATAGATTTAAATTTATAAAACGAATGTTCTGATAAATCAGGACACTAATTCCGAGAGGCTCTCAAATATAAGTAGAGTCTTTAAATAATAAATAACAATCGGCGGAAAAATCCGCCTCAACCGGAGAAAAAAAATGAAACGTACTTATCAACCGAGCAAATTGGTTAGAGCTCGCCGTCATGGCTTCCGTGCTCGCATGGAAACCAAAGGTGGTCGCAAAGTCTTGGCAGCACGTCGTGCAAGAGGTCGTAAAAGACTTTCAGCCTAGTCTGGAACCATTATGGTAGAAGTTTTTATCTTAAAAAAGAGAAAAGATTTCGTTAGAGTCGCCTCTAAGGGATTAAAGATGGTCACATCTGGCTTAATCCTTCAGGCGGCTCTCAGTTTATCTGAACAAGAAAATTGTTGTCATATCGGATATACTGCCACCAAAAAATTAGGCAAAGCCCATATTAGAAATCGCACCAAAAGAAGATTACGAGCTGCCGTCAGAGAAGTTTTCCCACAAAAAGCCCTAAGTGGCGTAGATTATGTCTTAATCGGCAGGTACAACACCGCTACTTGCGATTTTCAAAAGCTCAAACAAAACATGCAAAACGCTCTTGAACAAATCAACGTTCAACTACAAGCCAAGAAAGTAGCCAAATGACCAAAATCATCAAAAAAATATTGATTTTGCTGGTCAAGTTTTATCAAAAATTTCTCTCTCCATTATGCCCCGGAGTTTGCCGCTATCAACCAACCTGTTCACAATATATGATAGAGGCCATTGAAAAACATGGAATTTTGAAAGGCATATGGCTTGGTTGCAAACGTTTATTACGTTGTCACCCATGGGGCGGCAGTGGTTATGACCCTGTTCCTCCAATAAATAAAAAGAAAAGCAAGCATAACCCGCTATAAACCCTTGCTTTACGCAAATAAATCCACTAAATTAAGAGCAATTTGTTAGAAATATGTAAGAAAATAAACTTACATAAAATTTGCTCGCCGCGCGTCGGTTAAACTTTCTTTAATTGACGTGCTGCGCCGGAAGTTTTTAACGACGTGCACATTTGAAGGTACACGAGGAAAAAACTTTCAAGCATGACTCTTATTCGCCGCACGCCGGTTAAACTTTCTTTAATTGACGTGCTGCGCCGAAAGTTTTTAACGACGTGTACATTTGAAGGTACACGAGGAAAAAATTTTCAAGCATGACTCTTATTCGCCGCGCGTCGGTTAAACTTTCTTTAATTGACGTGCTGCGCCGAAAGTTTTTAACGACGTGTACATTTGAAGGTACACGAGGAAAAAACTTTCAAGCATGACGTTAATTAAAGGAAGTTTAAAAGAATGAAAGATGATGTAAAAGGCCTATACCTTGCTGTTATCGCGTCTATTATCGTGATTTTTATAACCAATTTGTTGTTTCCTAAAGAGCAGGTAAAACCAACGCAACCGACACCGCAAATTGAAGAAAGTATTGAAAATGACGATACAAACACAAATGATACCGTTGTTTTCAACGAAGCTCCACTTGATAAAAAAGAAGCCTTAAATCAAGATAAACGCATCCAAATTAAAACCCCAACTTTGCTCGGAAGTATTCGTGTTAAAGGTGGTCGTTTTGATGAACTTTACCTTGATAAATATAAACAAACCCTTGATGCCGACAGCGAAGATGTTGAATTGTTTGCCCCAGCTAAAACCGAAAATGCTTATTATGCCGATTTTGGTTGGATTTCTATGGATAAAAACATTCGTTTACCAAACAGCGACACCATCTGGAGCGTAAAAGGCAAGGAATTAACACCGGAAACACCGATTGTTTTGGAATGGAACAACGGACAAGGTATACGTTTCATTCGTAAAATTTCGGTTGATAAAGATTATATGTTCACATTGGAACAAGCTGTAGAAAACAACTCCGGCAAGCAAATCAGCTTATATCCTTTTGGTTTGATTAAACGTGCCTATGACCCTAAAAATGCCAACCGAGCTATCATTCACGAAGGCATGACCGGTGTTGTCGATTCTTCCTTGGAAGAAATAAAATATAAAGACTTGGAAGATGGTGAAAAAGAAGAATTTAAAACCAATGGCGGCTGGGCTGGTTTTTCTGATCACTATTGGTTTTCTGCTTTTATTTTGGATAAGAACAGTGAAAGTAAAGTCAAATTCAGCAATATCGGTAAAAACAGCTATCAAGTAGATTATGTCGGCGCAGAACAAAAAATAGACAATGGCTCTGTCGGCATTGTCGATTTGAAAATGTTTGCCGGCGCCAAAGAAATCAAATTATTGGATAAATACACCAAACAATTTGATATTGAAAAATTTGACCTGGCCGTTGATTTTGGTTGGTACTATTTCTTAACCAAGCCGTTTTTCTACATCTTAGACTTTTTCTACCACATCATCGGCAACATGGGATGGGCAATTTTGCTCTTTGCCGCACTGCTCCGTCTGGTTATGTATCCAATTGCCAGCAAATCTTTTGACAGCATGTCCAAAATGAAAAAATTGCAACCTAAAATCAAAGAATTGCAAGAACGTTATGGCAATGACAAAATGAAATTGCAGCAAGAAACCATGATGCTTTATCGCCGAGAAAAAATTAATCCGGCAGCAGGTTGCTTACCAATGCTAATCCAGATTCCGGTATTCTTCTCTTTGTATAAAGTTTTGAATATCTCTATTGAGATTCGTCACGCTCCGTTTATTGGTTGGATAAAAGACTTATCCGCCCCAGACCCGCTGACTATTTCAAAAATCATTCACTTCCCTGTTCCCGGCTTTTTGGATATTGGTGTTTGGCCGATTATCATGGGTATTACCATGTATATTCAACAAAAACTCAATCCTGCACCTATGAACAAAGACCAAGCGCGCATGTTTATGTTGTTACCGCTTATCTTTATGTTCATGCTCGGACACTTTGCCTCAGGATTAGTTATTTACTGGAGTTTGAGTAACATTCTCTCCATCATTCAACAAAAAGCCATTATGCGTAAAAATGGAGTAGACTAATGGAATTTGCTACACCTGAGTATAATCAAGAGTCATTAAAAGAAGCTGAAGCTTTTTTCAAACAACCCTGTACGTTTGTACTCGGTGTAGCAAAATTAGAGCAACTTCCTCTAACCGAAATGCCAGAAGTGGCTTTTGCCGGACGTTCCAATGTTGGCAAATCGAGCATCATCAATGCTTTAACCGGACAAAAAGGATTAGCTAAAACCTCTAACACCCCCGGACGCACCCAACAACTGAACTATTTTAATTTAGGTGACAAAATTCATATTGTTGACCTCCCCGGTTATGGATTTGCGCAAGCTCCCGAAAGCATGGTTAAACAATGGCAAAGTCTTATTTTTGCTTACTTGCAAGGTCGCGTAAACTTAAAAAGAGTTTTTGTTTTAATAGATTCGCGTCACGGTATTAAAAAGGTTGATTTAGAAATTATGGATATGCTGGACAAGGCCGCCGTAACCTATCAGATTGTCCTAACAAAAACCGATAAAATAAGTAATAAAGCTTTAGAAAAAGTCTTAAATGACACACAAAAAACAATTAAAGAACATGCCGCTGCTTATGTAAGTGTTTTAGCTACCAGTTCAGAAAAGAAAAGCGGACTAAATGAATTGCGTTATGAAATTCAGTCTTTATCTTTGTAACGAAAACTTCATATTTAAATGCTTGCCATATAAGAAATTAAGAAATAATATTTTGTATACAAGAAAATATTATTAACTTTTAAACATATGTAATATGAAAACTCTTTTATTTTTTCATTGATTTTTTTTAAACTTTAACATAGAAAGGACTTAAAGAGATATTAATTAAAAATTATTAACCTAAAATAAGACATTATGAAAAAAAGAAAAAATTTTTTAAGCAAAACAATGGTCGACTTTATTACCTTTGCTATATTCTCCTTTGCCATTGCAATCATTGCAGGGATTTCATATCTCATATATATGCAAAGTACCAGAATATATACAATTTCAGCCATTGTACTAATTTGGATTTTTGGCATTAAGGAGCTTCGTAAAGCTTCAAAATATGCTCCCAAAGATGAAAAAGAAGCTTTTTAAAGCTTCTTTTTTTATGCAAATTTTTTGAAAAAATCTTTACGAGCACGTCGCCCCATACTCCAGAGATTACCAATTCCATTAATCGGTTGAACTTTATAAAGAGACTTAAAATCAAAATTTCTAGAAAAGAAAATTGAAGTTGTTTTTGTATAATTATTCATTGGGCAAAATCCGTAAAAATCCACTTGCAAAAGATTGGCTTGTTTCAAAATTTCAACCGCATGAACATACTCCAAGCTTGTGTTAATCCTATCACTGTCATCAAGAATTATCATACCACCATCCGCTAACTTCTGTACCGCAGCTTCAGCACATTTTTCACGCCGTTTACCATCAATAACAATCACATCATACTTTTCTTCATTTTCAAAGATAGCATTTTCATAAATTTCACCTTCATCACGCCAGTAAATATTCAAATTTTGCATTTGAAACTCATGTTTCCAGCGCTCAAAATAAGATTTATTATCTTCAATAGAAACGACACAAGCGGCGCGTTCTGCCCAAAAAGCCGAAGAATATCCGCAGCCATACTCAAAAATCTTCTTATTACTATAGTCAAACTGCCCTAAATATTCAATGGCAGGATATGTATACCACGGCAACGGATTTCCATCTTTGTCAGCACAAATTTTTTCATCAATACTTTTTTCAAGAGCAAATTCTTTAGCCCAGATATCAATAAATTTTTGAAATTTTTCACTATACATTTTTTTATCCCATTGAAAATATTATATTCATACATATATCAAAGATGTTACAAACAACAAACCTTTTTTTTAATAAGGATAAATAAGATGAAGATGATTAGAAAAATTGCATATATTTTAACCTTAATCGGAGCATTAAACTGGGGCTTGGTCGGTGTTGCTCAATTTGATTTGGTTGCCGCCATTTTCGGCATTGGTTTAATTGCAAATATTATTTACACTTTGGTAGGCATTTCAGCATTATGGCTCATTTTTGCTCCCAAAGGAGAATAACATATCACTTTCTCCTAAAAAAAATAAAAAGGACTTTAGGTCCTTTTTATTTTTAAGCAATCTTTGCTAATTTTGAAGCCGCAGAACTAATCTGCATAATTGTATAAGAAACAATTTCTTCAACTGGCATATTTGTTGTTTTACAATCTTTTTCTGCTTTAAACAACAACTCCAAAACAGATAAAATACGCTCTCTCGGCCAAATAGACACCTGTCGCTTAAAACTCGATTCTCTGAAAAAAATAATCTTCGGAACCAACTTAAAAACCGCCTTATCCAAAGTATCTCCTTTTTCCATAAAAGCTTTTACCGTCAAAATTTTGTTAAAATGATAAGAAAGAGAACGAATAATGGAAATTGGTTCATTTCCTTCATTTACAAGCTTTCGAAAAGACTTTAATGCTTTATCTGTTTGCCCGTTTGCGGCAAAATAGCACACATCATCACCGCTTGCTGCTGATTGGTCGCTGATACAAATTTGAATATCATCAGTCGTTACATTTTTCTTATCACCCATATAAGTAATAAGCTTATCAATCTCACCTAAATTTGTTTTTCTATCATTAGAGAGGCGAGAACATAAAAGTTGCAAAGCTTCATTATTAATTGTCAATCCATTTTCAATAAACATAGAACGCGCTGTAGCAAAAATATCTTCATCTCTGTCTTCATAACAAACAATCAACCCCATATCCTCACGTTCTTCAGCTAAAGTTACCAAAGAAGACTTTTTATTTAAGGTTGTCGAAGAAATAATCACCAACGTATCAGAAGGAGTACCATCTAACATGGTTTTAAGATGTTTGGTCAAATTATTATCTGCATCTTTAATAATAATAACTCGTCGTCCACCCATCAAAGATTGGCTTGTATATTCAGAAAACAAAATTCCTACGTCAGCCAACACATCCGCACAATTAAAATAAACAACCGAAAATGGATCATATAAATCTTTAGAAACTGTTTGAATCAGTTTTTTTACATATTCATTAACCAGCCCATCATTAGAACCATAGATAACAAAAGCTTTAATGGCAAAATCTGGCTTTTTGATATATTTATCTATTTGCGCCGATTTATAAATCACTGTTGTTCACCTTTTTTAAAACGAGCGTGAAAATATGCTCCCAAACGAAGAGTAATATCGTTTGCTATAATTTTAGCGGCATCAGTTTCAGTTTTTTTCTTGGCAAAAGTCGTAGAATAAGGATTAGCTAAAATATCATAACTGACATAAGCAATACTATCACTCTGAACAAGAGTCGCATTACTTTGAGCATCTATCAAACGATAAAGAACTTTATATCTGACGCGTTCACGTGTAGCCGTAATGTCATCACGCATAGCTTGTTGAGAAATTTCAATAGGAGAAACATCTACCATTAGACGATAAGTTGGTCTTCTTGGCGCACCAAGAGGTGTAATCATATCTAATAAATCATTACGGAGCTGTTGTCCAAATCTTCCTGAAATTGTTTGAATTTTAATTTTAGCCATTTCTTCAGAAATAGAAGTATCAAATTTGCCGCCAAAATACCACAATCCTTCTTGCTTTTTCTGAACATAGAGAGGTTCAAAACCACAAGATGCCACAAAAAAAATCAAAAACAAAATCCAAAATTTTTTCATTATAAAAATCCTTATCATCAAACTTAAGGCAACTTTAGCATAATTAACATTCAAGGCAACGATTTTTTATTGCCAAAACACATTTATCTGTTTATCTTAAAAAAAGAAAATAATTATGATGAATATATTAACTTTAATACTTATCATTATGAAAACAAAAGAAGATGTATTAAACATTTTACAAAAATTCGGAATTAACGCCGTTGTTTTGGAACCGATTCAAAAAGGAACTTGGGTATTCAAAACCGAGACCCCACCCTTACCGGAGCAAAATATTGATACGCGTACGGAAATAGGGTATAAACTTGAATATATGGCTGTATGGTACAAAAATTGGCTAACGGTTTTTACCGAAATTCCGCAAGATTGCCTGTCAAAGTTTAGAGATGTGCTGGACAATGTCTGTCCTGAAGAAAAAATCAACTTCAAATTACCGCTGATGGTTCGTGCACAAAATGATTTGTCCACCAAACAAATATTAATCAGGGTACGATTTGACAGACCTGCGCAAAAAAGAACTCTCAACAAAATCTGTTGGTTCATGCAACTAAAATTTGGCATTTTTTGCCAAAACGTTTCCATTAATGAGTTCATTATTGATTATGATGTATCAGTTAACTCAGCTGAAGTTCGTGAATTATGGAACAAGGAAAAAAACAAAAAACAATATGCTGATGAATGTGGAAAATTATCCCGAAGTTTAGACATTCCTTTTGCCAATGTTTTAGCTATGGGAACAGATGAACAATTACTGGAAAAACATAAGGTAAGCATGAGACGCGCTGCCGGATTGATTGCCGCACAAGACAAAAGTGAGAAAAAACTTTTATATTTTCAAATTTTCAAAGGCGACAAAGAATCTCGCGAAAAGGCTATTAAAAGCTTAGGCATTGAAACTGGCAATGCTGATATTATGCGCCTCGACTTTTCAATGTTGGAAGAGGCTTTTAAGTAGCACATAAATAAAAAACACGCTGAACAAAAATTCAGCGTGTTTTTTATTTATGATTTTTTAGGCAACGATATTGCAGATTTTGTTTGGAACAACAATAATCTTCTTAATTTCTTTGCCTTCAAGTTGACGTTTCACATTTTCAATCGCCAAAGCCGCAGCCTCAACATCTGTGCGAGGAGCATCTTTAGGCATAGTGATGGTTCCACGAACCTTACCGCAAATTTGTACAGCAATGGTTACTTCATTATCTAGTGCAAGTTTTGCATCACCTTTCGGCCAAGCTTCGGCAATAACCAAAGTTGTTTTGCCCATACGAGCCCACATTTCTTCAGCCAAATGCGGCGTGAACGGAGAAAGTAGTTTGAGTAAGTTCAAATACATTTCTTCAGGAATTTTCTCCATAGAGCTCATATAGTTTACATATTCCATCAAAGAAGAAACGGCAGTATTAAACTTCATTTGGTCGATACGTTCGGTCACTTCCAAGATGCACTTGTGCATTGCACGCAAATCTTTCTCATTTGCTTGAACTTTGGCCACCTTCTTGAACAAGCCATAAACTTTATTCACAAAACGGTAAACGCCCATCAAGCTTTCTTCTGACCACATAGCCACTTGATCAAAAGGTCCGATGAACATTTCATACAAACGGAAAGTATCGGCGCCATAAGCATCGACAATATCATCCGGATTGATAACGTTACCGCGAGATTTAGACATTTTCTCGCCGTTTTCAGCCAAAATCATACCATGAGAAGTACGTTTGTTATAGGGCTCATTAGTTGGCACCAATCCGCAATCATAGAGAAACTTGTGCCAAAAACGAGAGTAGAGCAAGTGCAAAGTGGTGTGTTCCATACCACCATTGTACCAATCCACATTCATCCAATAATCAAGAGCTTCTTTGGAAGCAAATTCTTTTGTATTGTGAGGATCACAATAACGCAAGAAATACCAAGAAGAACCGGCCCAGTTCGGCATGGTATCAGTTTCTCTACGTGCATGGCCACCGCATTTAGGGCATTTTGTATTAAGCCAAGCACCAGCTTTTGAAAGCGGAGATTCACCTTCATCATTCGGGTGATAATCAGGAACTTCCGGCAAGGTCAATGGTAATTCAGATTCCGGAATAGGCTGCCAACCACATTTTTCGCAATAAACCATCGGAATTGGCTCACCCCAATAGCGTTGACGAGAGAAGACCCAGTCACGCAATTTGAAGTTTACTTTAGCTTGTCCGAAACCGTTTTTAACCGCATAGTCTGTTGCGGCTTTCATGGCATCGGTTTTGTTCATACCATCTAAGAAACCGGAATTGATGTGCGGACCATCTTCTTCAAAAGCTTTTTCGGAAATATCACCACCATCCAAAACTTGAATAATCGGCAAGTTGAAAGCTTTGGCAAAGTCATAGTCACGTTGATCATGAGCAGGAACAGCCATAATTGCACCGGTACCATAACCTGTTAAAACATAGTCAGAAATAAAGACCGGAATCAAATCACCGGTATAAGGATTTTTAGCTTTAATTCCTTTGAGTTCAACACCGGTTTTGCTATCTGTCATTGTACGTTGCAGATCAGATTTTTTAGCGGTTTCATCAACATAGGCCTGAACTTCAGCGGCATTTTCAAACTTATCCATCAATTCGGCAACAAATTTGTGCTCCGGAGCCATAACCATATAGGTCACGCCGAAAGCTGTATCCGGACGTGTAGTAAATACGGTTAATTTACGGTCTAAAGATTCGCCGTTATTAGATGTTAAAGCAAAATCGAGTTCAGCACCTTCGGAACGACCAATCCAATTGATTTGCTGAGATTTAACGCGGTCAATAAAGTCCACATCTTTCAAGTCATTAATCAATCTGTCGGCATATTTTGTAATGGCAATCATCCATTGTTCTTTGTTTTTACGAACAACTTGCGCACCGCAACGTTCGCAACAACCGTTAACCACTTCTTCGTTAGCCAAACCAACCTTACAACTTGGACACCAGTTAATAGCGATTTTATCTTTGTATGCCAAACCTTTTTCAAAAAATTTGATGAACATCCATTGTGTCCATTTATAATATTCCGGATCACAAGTAGAAATGCATCTATCCCAGTCAAAACTGAAACCCAAAGACTTTAACTGACGGGTAAAGTTTTCAATATTGGCTTTGGTAGAAACGGCAGGATGCACACCGGTTTTAATAGCATAGTTTTCAGCCGGCAAACCAAAAGCATCAAACCCCATCGGATACAAAACATTAAAGCCTTGCATACGTTTTTTTCTGGCAATTACATCCAAAGCGGTATAAGAACGCGGGTGTCCGACGTGCAAACCGGCACCTGAGGGATAAGGGAATTCTACCAATGCATAAAATTTTTCTTTATTTTTATCAATTTCGACTTTATAGGCTTTTTCTTTTTCCCAAATGGATTGCCATTTTTTTTCAATAGCTTTGAAGTTATAGCGGTCTTCAAGTTTCCATTCTTTGGACCATTCATCAAAGCTTTTACCATTATATCTATCGCAATTTTCACACATATTTTCTTTACCTTGTTTTATTTTTATTGATTAAAACTTTTCTGATATAAAATTCTTGCTCTTTTTAAGATAGAGAGTTCGATAACTTGTTCCATTTGTGCGGACATATCCTCTGTAAGCCATTCGCCATTAACAAGCTTCCGGCTTTGCCCTTCAACTTTCACACCATCGGAACGCAACTCTTTAGAAAGAATATGGACTTCAAGCTTGAACTGCTCTTTAGCGTTTGGTGATTCTTTATACCAATCGGTCACAATCACCCCTGTTTCTTGATTTTTGCTTTGTATGGGCATAAAGCCCAATTTATCAAGAGATGCTTGCCACAAAAATAGATTAACATTCGATTCGCGAACTTCTTCTTGCGGTTTTTCTTCTGCCCAAGGATTCCATTGTTGCATATAAGAACAACCACTGAGCAAAAATGCACCGATTATCACCAGAGGGACAAACTTTTTCATCATCATTTTCCTTCATTTTTTTCAAAATTAATTAAACCTATAATAATTTTGTTGAAAACACAATAGACTTAATGCAAAACTTCCACTAGAATACGACAAAAGATTGAATAAAATTAGTCAGGAAAAGAAAAAAAATGAATACCATTCGCCAAACGGCGGTAGAAATGCTAAAAGACGTGCTGGAAAACAAAAATTTTTTCAGCGAAGTCAAATTAGGACAAAGCCAATTATTATCTCAAGATTCGGCTTTTGCCAATATGCTCATTTTAACGACATTCAGACACTTGGTTTTCATCAAAAAAGTTTTAAAAAAGTTTGTTAAGAAAAAGCTTCCTGCTTCTGCCAGCAATGGACAATATGCCCTCTTTTTAGGAACAACTGAAATTTTATACTTAAACACACCGGACTATGCGGTCATCAACTCTTATGTTGAAATAACCAAACAATTAACCGATAAATATGTTGCCGGTTTTGTCAATGCGGTTTTGCGCAATATTTGCAAACAAAAAGAAGAACTCAAAAAAGAAGAAACAAACGAATTTTTTCCGCCTGAATTTTTCCATATTTTGAATCAAGATTACGGCAAAAAGACCATTCAAAAAATTCAATCTACCGCCATGATTGAACCCAAACTCGACATCACTGTCAAAAGCGATGCCAAACATTGGGCTAAAACTTTAGGCGGACAACTTCTACCCTCAGATACGATTCGTTTAGAAAACAACGGCAAAATTACGGCATTAGAAGGCTATGCAAACGGAGATTGGTGGGTTCAAGATTTTGCCGCAGCTTTAGCTGTTAAAGCTTTACCTGATATCAAAGACAAAAAAGTTTTGGATATGTGCGCCGCCCCCGGAGGCAAAACCGCTCAACTAATCAACAAAGGTGCTAAAGTCACGGCATTGGATATATCGGCACCTCGCTTGAAAAAATTGCAAGAAAACCTGCAAAGATTGCATTTTGATGCAAAAGTTATCTGTGCAGATGCTTTTGAATATATCAAAAATTATACAGAAGATGGCTATGATGCTGTTTTATTAGATGCCCCCTGTTCTGCTACCGGCACGATTCGCCGTCACCCAGAACTGGTGCATATCAAACGCTTGAAAGATGTTGAAAAACAAGCTGAACTGCAAAAAGAGATTTTAGCTCAAACACCAAAAATCTTAAAAACAGGCGGTATCTTAATTTATTGCACCTGCTCTATCTCCAAATTAGAAGGAGAAAAACAAATTGCGGCCTTTTTAGAAGCAAATCCAAACTTCAAAATTATACCGATAACCTCTCAAGAACTTTGCGGAACAGATGCTTTAAACGAAATCATCACTGAAGAAGGTTTTATCCGCACATTGCCTCAACACCTTGAAAAATTTGGCGGAACGGATTCATTTTTTGTTGCACGTTTGAAAAAGGAAGCATAAATGTTTTTTAAAAAAAGCCACATTTTACCAAACAATAATGAAACGACGTCTTCTTCTGACAAAAAAACGATTTATGTTCTCGGAGATGATGATTTAGCTTTATATCTTGCAGCAAAATTTAAAGAAAATGGGCAAAGATGTATTTTGCTATCAACATCTGGACCGGCTTTAGGCTCCAAACAGACCGAAATATCCTTAAAAGAAGAATATAACTTACAAAAAAGTAACATATCCATTACAACATCTTCTTTTGTTTCTGAAGAACCGGAAGCAATTTTCATTGCCGGAAACAGTAATACATTTTATGCTCACTTAACATTGCTTCCTCAACGCAGATATCCTGATACACCTATTGTTTGTTTTAATACTATAAATAAAACAAATATTCTCGCTCCTCTGCTTGGGCAAAATTTTTACAAAGCCTATTTTAAAGGTTTTCTCACTTTGAGTGGTAATAATTTGATTGCAAATGGTCCTCTTCCGGAAATAACATTAATCGCCAAAAAAGAAAAAGAAGAAAAACTCGGCATTGAGGAAATATTGGCAACCAGCGGATTAAAAATTTCTATTACAGAAAAGAACATTGAAAATTTCTGGAAAAATAACGCAGTTGAAATTTTAGGCTACTTATCTACTTATCCCAAACAACACATTATGGAAATACTTAATAATAAAAATCAGAAAGATAAAATACACCAAGCCGCATCAGAAATCTGCAACTTAGCCAAATTTGAAAAAGTAAAACTTTCAGCTGATGATATTATTCATGAATTAATTGATACACCTCGCAATTTCTATTACAAAAAAAGCAGCTACTCAAAAACAGAAAACGCTTCTCGTTTAGAAAAATTATACAATATGCTGAGTGAAAAAGCACGAACTTATAAATGCAAAATTCCCGAACTCAATCAAATGATTAAAGATAATTATGATTACCTCTTAAAAAAATAGACACGGCATAATTATGGATTGATACTTGAAGAAAAAACAAAAACAAGATATAAACACAAATAACAAAGCAAAGATAGATTAGGAATATCGGCATGACAAACGTGTTCATCCTTACCTTAACAATATTGGTTGTTGGTTTTTCTTTAAGTGTTTTGAGCTATTATGTTTATTCCCAGAAAGCACAAATCATAGAATCAACTTATTTAAAAAAAGAGCTGGCCTTTGCCCCTTTGTATTTTTGCAGTATAATTTTACTCGTTCTCACATATTTTCTTTCCCCCATAGAGAATGATTTTATACATGATTTTCAAGCAACAGAGCTCTTTGTTCCGATATTGTTATCTGGAATTTGTTATACCATTTGCTTTTTCCCAAAAATTTCTCGATTTTTAGATATTGCACTTATTGTTTCAGTGGCTGTCTCTTGCTTATTTTTACCCCATGATTTTTTATTATTTAAGGGCAACCTTCCTCTCTGGGCTGACCGTTTAAGCATTATCGCCCTATGGTCTATATTTTCATGTTTTTACTACATACTAAATGGTGTTGACGGCATTCTACCACTTTTCAATTCTTCTATCTTAATTGTTTTAATGATTCTTAGTCTGTTTGATGCCGCACCCATATTTTATGGTTTATCCGCCTTAAGTTTACTCACCGTAAATATTAGCTTTTTAAACCTCAATTGGTTTCCGGCAAGATTAAGCTTAACCAATAATTCTTGCAAAATTTTTGGATTTCTGATTGGAGGAATAATCATTTTTGCAAGCACAGAAAATCTTGCCCCATGCTTTTCAATAATTCTTTCCATATTTGTGCTGGAATTATTGCAAAGTTTTGTAAAAAAGATGACCCTATATACACGTTATACCGATCTAACCGACAATACAATTTACTATCAAGCCAATATAAGCGGCTTAACGGCTAAACAGATTTGTTTTTATATTTTCAAAATTCAAATTCTATTTATTATTTTAGCCAGTTTTCAAGCTTATCTTCCTAATGATTTTTCCTTACCGATAGCTTCTTTACTTTTAGCAGCATGGTTTTTAAACAAATTAAAACAATGGAATAAGCCAAGACAAAGTATTAAAGAAATTAACCAAGAATTTATTGACAACATACGTCAAAATATCAACGACTTCAAAGACACAATAAATCGGGACTGACATGGATTTTTTAAATAAAATAAAACAAATGTTTTTCTCGTCCGGAGCGCCCAAAGCGGAATCGGAACCTGTTTTTGATATCAACAAATTAATAAAATTTAAGGTTGTTGTTGTTGAGTTTGCCGATAACATAGAAAGCCGCAGTGGCGAAATTATAGCCCAAAACTTAAAAAAACAAGAAGGTTTAGAAGTCAGTTATTTTGACGAACCCTTTTCCAAAAGTTTTTTAAATTTAGATAATCGTACTTTATTTGACCTCATCGACAAAGGGTTGAATATCATTGACCACACACATGCAGATGTCCTCATTTGGGGGTACCAAGAAGGCGAAAAAATCCGCATCAATTTTCAAAATTCAAAACAATACGAAAAAGATGATAAAGCCTTTATATCTTTGGTAGACAGCTTTTATATTCCGGCAAATTTAAACAATTCGAAAACTAACTTTCCTCCAGCATTAAATAATTTAATTTATGGAGGTGTAATTTGTGCCATTAATCCACAAACTAAAGAGGCGCAAATTCAAAAAAAATTTCTTCTCAAAAAAATTATTCATAGCCTATCTCAAGACAATTCTGCAAAATCTCTATCTATTGAATATATGCCCTATATAATGAATTTACTGGGTATTATATATTTAAGTTATGCCTATGACCGCGGAGATGGAAAAGATTATAAAATAGTCAAAAAACTTTTTGATTCAGCTCTGGAGCATAAAGATTTAATCAAGAACCCCATTCATCTCGGATGCATATACAATCATCTGGGACAATTATATGATTCCTCAAGTGAATATTCTCCCAAACAACCATTCAATCACCTCAAAAATGCCATAAGCTACTTTAGGCAGGCACAAAAATATTTAAGCAAATATAATTACCCATACGATTATGGGTACATATCCTACCGCTTATCACAACTATTTTATACTTATTGGCGACAGAAGGAGGATATTCAGGCTTTAAGAGATGCCGTATTCCAACTTAGAGAAGCCGAAAAAATCTATACTTATGCCTTGTTTCCCGAATTTTGGTCTAACATTCAGGGAGAGTTGGCGCATATGCTTTCGCTTCTGGGAAGTTTTAGTAACAGTGAAGATATATCAGAATTAGCCATTGCCAGCTACAAAAACCGACAAAAAGTAATCACCGAAAAAAGAGATCCGCTGGAATGGGCTCATATACAAACGCACATTGGTGAAATTTACTATCGCTTAGGAAAAAATAATCAAGACAAAGCTCTGTTGGAAGAAGCTTTAGATTATTTTCATGATGCTTTGTACATATATGAAAATATGGGATTAGAAGAGGAAATCAAAAAAATTTCTTCTAATATAGCCAAAACAAGCCATAATTTAAATTTCATGTAAAAAAATGATTACAAGCTTAATAATAGAATCTCCTTTAGGAAAGATAATACTAAAAGCTCAAAAAGACCAATTAACCTGCTGTCAATTTTTACAACGACAAAAAAATTGTTTTGAGCAACAAACAACTCCTTTTTTGCTGAATGTACAAAAACAATTAGACGAATATTTTTCAGGACAAAGAAAAAATTTTGACATTCCGCTAAATCTGCTCGGCACACCTTTTCAGATAAAAGTATGGCAAGCTTTGCAAACCATTCCCTATGGCGAAACGCAAAGCTATAAATATATTGCCAAAAAAATAAACAATCCGCATGCCTATCGAGCTGTTGGCATGGCAAATAATAAGAATCCCCTTGCTATTATCATTCCATGCCATCGTGTCATTGGCACAAATGGTAAATTAACCGGTTATGCCGGAGGGCTAGATTTAAAACAAAAATTATTGCAACTAGAACAAAAATACAAATAAAAGAGAAGAGAAGAGAAAAGAAATGAGACAATTTTATCCGCTGATATTACTGACAATTTCAAACATTTTCATGACATTTGCTTGGTATGGGCATCTTAAATTCAAATCAACCGCATTATGGATTGTTATTCTTGCCAGTTGGGGAATTGCTTTTTTTGAATATATATTTCAAGTTCCGGCCAACCGCATTGGCCATGAGTTTTTTAGCACTGCACAACTTAAAATCATGCAAGAAGCAATTACAATTATCGTCTTTTGCGTCTTTTCTATTTTATATTTAAAAGAAGATTTAAAATGGAACTACCTTGTTGGTTTTACCCTCATTTTACTTGCTGTTTTTTTTGTTTTCAAAAAATGGAATTAAAAACGTACAAAAACAAATAGCACTCCTATCGTTAGACAAATTTAAAAAAATAATAGACAAAATTCCATTATTGTGTATAATATACGACAATAAACAAACATAAACGAAGGAGACAATAATGGATGCAAAGCTTATGAACGACCCTGATTTTTTACAAAAATTAGGAGATCACATAAAAAATAATATCCATATAATAAGAGAAATCAGCGCACAAAAAATAGCAGAAAGAAAAAAAGCAGAACAAAAATTAATGAGCGATGGTCCTTACACTGAAGAAGATTTATATTTTAAAATACCTGATGGCTGGAATGCTGATATATTTAGAGAAGAGTGTGCAAGAGCACACAAAGCTCGAAAATATTTCGATTCAATACGTAATGGAGAAGATAAAGATTTCGACAGAGATGGATATATCGCAGAATTAATTGCTGAAGATCCAGAAAATCTTGAATCATCATCTTTTTATTTAACAAATAAATTTCCAATTTATTCTTCTGATATAGCCAGATTAAGTGTCCAAAGTGGATTTTTGCCACCAGCAACAGAAAATTCCGAAATAATAGCAATGCATATATTTAAGAAAACCGGTCTATGCACATATGGTGAAAAGTATGAAGGCAGAGCTAATATTATGGCCTTAAATGAAGAAAATAGAAGAGATTTATTTGATATGGGCATGCAAATGTTTACATTTAACTTCGAATTTAAAGCTAAACGATGCTACAGCGGCTTAAACATAATGAGAAATGTTGTACGCTTCAGTTCAAAAAAACAACTCCCTTATTATAGAGAAAAACTATATGAAATGAGAACTGGCGGAACAAAAGAAGAAAATTTAAAAATACAAGAATTTTTTAGCAATTTAACTTATTACCCTGGAGAAAAAGATTTTGAAGTTTTGGGCAAAAAACGCTATCTGCCAATATTTGACCCAATCAAAAGACAATTAATGAAGGGAAAAAGTCGATAAAAAATATCTAACTAAAGAGCCTGCGAAAGCAGGCTTTTTTTATGGCGGAGAGATAGGGACTGTAAAAATTTTGCCATATAACCATTTGTTTTAACAACACAAAATTGACATTTCTATCACTCCAATTTTCCTCAAAATATACACTATTTAGCATCAGAATGCAATAATAAAAATAGGGTGAAATTAATATTATCATCAATTCCACCCCATCTGTTTATACAGTTTTCTAACATCCAAACAAAATATAACATACAAAAAATCTAAAGGGAGCCCTCTTTTTTTTATTTTCAAATATTTTTAAATTATACTATAAATATTCCTCAAAAACAATTTACTAAATCTTCTACTTTGTTTCTATTTTACCCATTGCTATTGACTTTTTTATTTTTTTATGCTATACACATTTTCAGATAGGAGGGATATATCTCATATTAAGCATTTTTATGCAGGGCATAGCCTGGTTATGAGTGAGACCCTCTTTCTTATTTTAAAATATTCAAATCCTTCCCTTTTTTATATTTTTCATTAAAATTATCAATACTTTTTAACTGTTTTAATAATGATTTAGCATTCATTTCCTTAATAATATTATATATTAAATTATGAATCCTCTCAGGAGTATTTTGCTCATCTGCAATTAATGAACCATAATGAAAAATCTTATTTCTATACATTCTTATTTTATTTAATTTATTAAAAACAATATATGAAGTTACTTTATTTTTACTTCCATCAAAAATCTCATTAATTAAATTTGGATATGCATCCCATAGTGTAGATTTGTATGCTGATGAAAATAAATATACCCAAAAACCAAGATTTAATTCTGATATGATATGATTTTTATTATCTGTTTCTTTTTTAGTATCTCTCATATGCATACAGGCTACTTTCATATTTTCAGCATTTCTATCAATAAGATACTTCTCTTTAAAAATCCAATCTTCTCCTAAATATTTGGATAAAACTTTATCAATCTTATTTCTTAGTATGATTTCAAAATATGATAGAGATGAGTAGAATGATTCTGCCAACTCACAATTATATAAATGGCATTGAACAGCATCAATGTTAAAAGAATCATATTTATTTAATCTTTTAGCTGATAAAAGTTCTATCATTTCACTCATTTTTATTATTCCTTTGCTCATAAATTAGCAAATAGTAGCTTGATTCTGTTTAAAATTGATGAATCTAAAAAATAAATAATTAGAAAGTTTGATACCTCACAATATTTCAGTAAAGTTTTTTATTTTTTTTTGAAAAAAATTTATCAAAAGTAGGGCTTGGGATAAATATATTATGTAATAAGTCCTGTTTTTATAGTATATTTGCCCCAAATATCAATTGATATTTGGGGTTAATTTTTCAAATAAGCATACAAAGTAGGTCTTGAAATCTGATATTTTCTAGCAAGTTCAGAGAGTGAGATTTTTTGAGAATTAGCCAGCTCTTTAAGTTCAGCAATCTCTTGGGGGGACAATTTATGCTTTCCACCTTTGTATTTTCCTTTGAGCTTGGCAAGTGCTATTCCTTCTTTTTGTCTTTCAAGAATTAAAGACCTTTCTAGTTCTGCAACAGCTCCAAGCATTGTCATCATCAGTTTTTGATAAGGGTCATTTTTGCCTGATTCAAAGGTTAGATTTTCCTTATGAAATTTTATAGTTACTCCTTTTGATGTGATTTCTTCCACTAAATTCAACAAATCTCTAGTGTTTCTTGCAAGCCTATCCATAGAATGCACATTGATGATGTCTCCAGCTCTAATGATGGAGAGCAATAATTCTAATTGTGGTCTATTTCTGTCCTTGCCAGATAATTTGTCCTCAAACTCCCTATCACATTTTATGTTGAGTAACTGTCTTTCTGTGTTCTGTTCTATTGTAGAGACTCTCTTGTAGTTAAAAATCATCTGACACATGTAAAGTTAAAGTTCTAAATATAACTTTACAATAGATAAAAACTGTAAAATTGTCAAGTATTTTGATTTCAACTTTACAGTTTTGGAATTGTTAAATCAGCCTCTACTCTGGATTTACAGGGAAACATGCAACATAAGATAAATTTTGTATGAATTTCTTAAAATATTAAAAGCTCTTTGAACATTTGAGATAAAATTTTAAAATGGTCTATATTGTTTATGTTAAATCTAATACCACTACATGAGTCACAGAGTAATATTTGTTGAGAATTTTTATCAAAATATAAATGTATATCTATTGAATCTTTTCCTGTATGGCTTTTAACAACATTTGTTAAATCAGATATATTGTTACTGACAAGTAATGCTATGTCATCAAGTATTTTTTTTTAATGCCACTAATGAAAATGGAATCTTCAAATTATGGTTTAACTGTGTTGTATAGCATTTATTATTTACATTGATTGTATAAATTATATTATTTTTTCTTAAATCTAACATTTCTTTTGAAGAAAGGTTTTCTGGTGTTATCCCATTTACAGTGTAGCAATCTAAAATATTGTGCCAATTTTTTTCAATAATTCTTAATAATTCAATATCCAAAAAACTGTTATGATTTCCAATGTTGATAAAAAATGCTTTGTTTTCACGGACCAAAACAAATAATAGTATTCCATCTGTTGCAGGATGTCTTTTCCCTATAGGATTTATATGTAAATGAATAATACCCCAATCATTTAATAAGTAATCTTGAAAAATTAGATGATTCTGATGATTGGTTAAATATTGAGATATATTTTGACCTATTTCAAAACATTTTTTAATTTCATCAATCCTTTTTTTAAAAGCTCTGTATAAAGGAGATGAAAGTAATTCTTTTGACAGTAGTACTCTTTTTTTTCCTGAGGGTATTCTTTGTTTATTATATGCAAAGCATCTCAATAAATTGTCATAAGAAGCATTTTGTAAAAATTTTATTGATTGTTTTGTTAGTTTCAAATTTTCTTTGATGATAAAATCATTAAACAGTTCTTTAATAAAATTTTTTATATCTTCTTCAAATATCTTTTTTAATGCATCTACATGTTCAGGATAGTTCATTTTACATCACTTATTTAATTCTAACCACACCAAGTATTATTTGGTATTTAATATTATAATGCAAATTTTTAAAGTAGTTTAAAGAAAATTATAGGGCATTTCCTGTTTCAAAGCTAAAATTAAATTTAGAACATTTTGTGAATGATTATGTTCTTTAACTCATTAAGGGGGAAATCTTAAATTATCTATTTTAACTGGATATCAAGCTATACCCAATTCAATAGCTGTTTTCTATTAAAGATATTCCCCACTTCTTACACTTGTCAAATAACCTTTTACAACAAAACACCTTTAACTTTGGCATTTGTTAATTTACAATAATCTAGCATATCTTTGGTAGATGCACCTTTATCTCTCATTAAATAAAAGCTATTATCATCTAAAATAGTATAATGCCAAGTAGAGTTCATTCTGGCTTCAGGAGGTAATTCATTGGTCTTTCTTATCCAATCCAATGCTCCTTTTTGCTTTTGAACAACATT
>CALXVY010000003.1 GCA_944392255.1 uncultured Alphaproteobacteria bacterium
AAAATGTATGTTATTCGTCCGCAGTTCTTTATCTCGATGATTACATTGCTTAGAAATGCGGCTTTGAATTCGGTTCAATATCGTAAACAATTGGCGGAATATAAGAACCAAAATATAGATATTTCCAATTTTGAAGCTGAAATGAACGATTTTAAGGAGAAATTCGGACGTAATTATCAGTTGGCTAGTGACAAGTTCCGCAAAGCGATTGAAGAGATTGATAAGACTATCGACCATTTGCAAAAGACAAAAGATGCCTTGCTTTCTTCTGAGAATAACTTGCGTTTGGCGAATAACAAAGCTCAAGATTTGACGGTTAAACGTTTAACCCGCAATAACCCGACCATGGCTCAAAAATTCGCCGAATTGGAGCAGAAGTAATATTAATATGATAATACTTCATTATAATAATTAAATTTATTACATTACTTTTGTTAAGAAAATTAAAAACAGCTTGTGCGTAAGTTTTGCATGTCCTTGAATACTTACTTGTTTTTCAGTATGTTATTTTTGCTTTTATTGGTGAGATTAATTGTTTGATATGGAAAATAGAGATGTATTTGCAAGATGTATTAAATTATAAAAGTAGTAATTATAGTTATCAAGCTGCAATTGATGTAAAAAAATTTTTTGAACCTACTATAAGTTATTGGGCAAATGGCTTATTAAATGATTTTTTTCTTGCGGGATCAGCTGCTAAAGGAGTTGCAATAAAAGGAAAATCAGATTTTGATTTTTTTGTTTCCATTCATTACTCTTGTACCAATACTCTTGATGTTTTATATAATAGCTTATTTAAAGAATTGTCTTCTTTAGGAAATAGAAAGGGATTTTCAGTTCGAAAACAAAATGTATCTTTAGGAATAAAGGGATTACGTTATAATAATACTCCTATTGATGTTGATATTGTTCCCGCTAAGCAGCAAACTCTTAATTCCAATTTTCATAGTTTATATAAGTCAAAGCAAAATACATGGACTCAAACAAATGTAAAAGCGCATATTGACTATATAAGAAAATCAGGTCGTCAGAATTTTATAAAACTTATTAAAATTTGGAGAGAATGCCATCGTTTAGAAATACCATCGATGAATTTGGAGTTGTCTGTATTGGAAGCTTTGCATGGTTATCCTCATGATATTTCTTTAGATAGAGGTTTCTTCCGTATAATGTCTTATTATAAGGACTCTTTTGTTTCTGCTAGAATGATAGATCCATGTAATACAAATAATATAATATCAGACGATATGACATACATAGAAAAAAATCAAGTTAAGCAAATGGCTGAAAATGCATTTTCTGCATCAGATTGGAGCGATATAATATGGTAGTTAGGCTAACAGAATTATTTGAAAATTTACAATCTCAAATGGTGAATATGATGGAGCAGAAATGTATTCCTCATGCTCCCACTAAAGGAGATTTAACAGAAGAAGCATGGAGAGTTTTTTTTAAAACATATCTTCCTAAACGTTATTCATGCGATAAAGCTTTTATTATTGATCATCTAGGAGTTCTTAGTGATCAAATAGATGTTGTGATTTATGATGAACATTTCTCTCCTTTTATTTTTAATCGAGGTGGAGTAAAGTATATTCCTGCCGAAAGTGTTTATGCTGTTTTTGAAGTAAAACCATATCTTTCTAAGGAATATTTTGAATATGCTCAACAAAAAGCTTGCTCTGTTCGATGTTTAAAAAGGACAACTGCTCCTGTTTATTGTAATGGGGAATTAAAACAAGGAAGACAGCCCCCTCATATTATTGCAGGTATTTTAACAACTCATAAGGCATGGGAAAATACATTGGTAGAACAAAAATTAGATCCAACTAGTGAAGGATTCTTAGATATTGGATGCTGCGTAAATGGAAAAAGTTGGATTTGGAATGATGGACAATATTTATTGTCTCAACATGATAAAAATTCTTTATTAACATTCTTTATGGCTTTGTTAGAGCAATTGCAGCAATTGGGAACAGTTCCGGCTATGGAGATTCGCCAATATTTTGATGGTTTTAAAGAAGATACAGCGGAACTAGGTAGATCAATCATAGCTCAAACAGATTTTGATGTGTTTGATAGTAATTAAAACTATGGTTTTGTTCTAGATGTTATTATTAATATGAACTAGATATAGCTAAAGTTAACCTCAAGTCATTGATGGCGATAAGTTGAAAAAACAATATCGAGTCTGGAGAGGGATAATATATATCAGGTGAGATACGAAATTGATTAAAATCCCGTAAGCTATTGAAATACAAAGATTGGTAATAAAAAAGTTCGGATGTTGCTCAAAAAAAGCCTATTTTGACTTTTAAACATCCGAACCAGTATAAATGCTTGATATATAAAGAAAAAACCGTCATTTCTGACGGTTTGTATTCTGTGGCTGGGGTGGCTGGATTCGAACCAACGAATGACGATACCAAAAACCGTTGCCTTACCACTTGGCGACACCCCAATCTCGATAACGAAGCTATATATATTCTATATTTTTTTATTTGGCAAGTATTTTTTTTCTTTTTTTGTTGAACTTTTTTTTAGTCTATTAAATCTATTGATTTATCATATAGTTATTATTTTTATTAATTGAAATTTTAGAGGCTTTTGCGTTCCAAATGCTGATTTTTAGAATCATATATTATTATTTTTAAGTCATTTGTTTGATGGTCGTTACTTACGGTAACAACTGTCGTTTCGCCAATTTTTTCATAAAAATTTTTACTCAATTCTGCCGCGTCATGTATATGACCATGGAGTGTAAGTAAAGGTTGATATTTTTTTATAAATTCTAAAACTCCACGGCTCCCAACATGTTTGTATATTACCGTATCATTTTGTTTGATGGCGGTGTAATCACAAACAGTATTATAGGGTGGTGCGTGTGTTATTAAAACCAATTTTTTAGGATTAAGTTTGCCATATTTTGCGCTTAACTCCAAATCAATAGCATTGTCCATCATTGTTTCATAAATAGAATAGGGGACTTTATTGTCATCACCTTGACTGATGAAACCTTCTATTCTGGTATCTTCTCGAAAAGAAACGTCAGTTTCGGTGTGCAAATCTCTTTTTTCCCAATCTTTCCATTGGAAAGGTGTGTAGGGAACGTAGGTATAGCCGGCAAAAATATATTCTCCATATTCAAAAGGAATTTCATCAATCAAATGAAAGCCTATTTTTTCTTGATTTTCTTCAAAAAGGTAGTGGTTGGCTTTATAGTCATCATTTCCCATAATTAAAGCAATTTGAAGTGGATTTTGTTTTTGAATGTTTTGGATTAAGGGAAAAAGCTCTTTTAAGATAAAATTCCTTTGGCCTACTACACTTCTTCTTTTTTCATCTTTAGGAGTCAAATCTCCGCCCAGAATGACCAAATCAATATTTTCTTGTTTGGCAAAGTTGAAGAGTTTATTGTATTGAACTATATTGCCGTGTAAGTCTGCTGTAAAAATAAACTTTACCATTTTTAAGATACCGCATATAAAAGAGATAATAATCTAATATAAGACTTGGAAAGATAATGTCAATTTGTTTGGATAAAGGTAAATAAATATGAAAGTGATTGTTCTTGGTTCAGGTTCGGCTTACGGATGTCCGATGATTTTTAATAATTGGCGTAAACTCAAGCCTAATCATCCCAAAAATATTCGTAATCGCGCCTCTGTTTATATGGAGATTGAGGGAAAAAAATTTGTGGTTGATTGCGGTCCTGAATTTCGTTTGCAAATAAATCAGAATAATATTACCGATTTAGATGCTGTTTTTATCACTCATTCGCATTATGACCACATTGCCAGCGTACCGGAGCTTTCTCGAGCTTGCTCTGTTTTAGGACATCCGATAGAGGTTTGGTCAAGTATTGAAACGCAATCTGAGCTTAAGCAAGAATATCCGTTTTTGTTTAACGGAGAAGAGCAAGAAGGTGCTGGTTTGCATTGGAGAGTTTGTCCGAATGTTGGCGAATTTGAAGCTTGCGGTGTGAAGTTTCAAACTTTTCAAGTGCCGCATCATCGTTGGCGTTGTTCGGCTTTTCGGTATAAAGATTTTGCTTATGTGACCGATTGGGAAGAAATTCCTGAGGAAAGATTGCAAATTCTTCAAGGTGTGAAGACTTTGCTAATTGAGTGCAACAATGGCCTTTATCCGGAAAAGAACGGTCATAGTGATTTGGAAAATGTGAAAAAAATTGCTGAAATCATCAAGCCTGAGCGTGTGATTTTAACACATCTTTCAGCTCGTGTGGATTATGAGGAAACTTTAGCCGCATTGCCCGAAGATTTTGAACTCGCTTATGATGGTATGAGTTTTAAAGTATAAAAATAAAGCCCTGAATTTCAGGGCTTTGTAATTTATTATTCCGCCAAAAGTTTTTTCTTTTCTTCTTTGGCTTTTAAGACATCCAAATCGCGTTCTTTGGCGAGCTTGTCTAAAATGGTTTTGACAACCTTATCAATTTGTTTCTCTTCACGATAATCGGCCGGCAAAGCAAAATTAACGCGACCATCACGCAAGAGTTTCAAAGCCGTGGCTTTATTGCTGCCGTTGGGGTTATAAACGGCTATTGCATTACCTTTGCGTTCTTTGGTGAGTTTCATGGAAGGAATATCGGTGCTTCCATCGCCAAAATATATCATTCTCGTGAACGGAATGCGGCGCTTGTCATCGGGCATAAACTCATTAACGGCACGATCTTCCAATTTACCCAAACCTTTATTGATTTTTGATAGATATTGTGTCTTTGTAGAATAGTTGATTACGCGGGCAGGCCAAACCGGTTTACCTTCTTCATTAAAAGCAAAACTGCAGCCGAAAATGTCCTTAAAATATTTTTTGATTTTGCAACCGTATAAAATTTCTTCATAGCCAGCAGAGATGATATAATGCTCAATATCCAAATCAAGCTTTTTGCCATATTCATTAATGCGGTCAAACCAACCTTCCACACCCGGAAAATATTTGATTTTTTTGCCGGCTTCGGCCATGTTTTCACGGGTAAGTTTGATATTGAGTTCTTCGGCTTTTTTTACAAAGTAGTACATTGAGCCGGTAACTTGATCGGCAAAGTGATCACGTCCCCATTTGTTGGCTTCATACCAGAAGTCATCCGGTTCCATGCCAAATTCGGGAATCAGGGCATAATTTTGCATATCGGTGGTGCTTAAAGTGCCATCAAAGTCATAAATCAATGCAACTTTTGTTCTTTTTGCCATTTTTTGTAATCTCCTACTTGCTTTTTGCGAATATTCATTATAAAAATAACAAGTTAATTTTTTGATAAAAACTTTTTAATGTAAAGGATTAAGAAAATGCCAGCAACAACTATGGACCAGTTGGTCTCTTTGTGCAAACGTCGTGGTTTCATCTTTCAGAATGCCGATATTTATGGCGGTATGCAAGGTTTGTACGATTATGGTCCGTTAGGCGTTGAGCTCAAAAACAACGTTAAAGCCGCTTGGTGGCGTGCTATGGTTTATGAGCGTGATGATATCGAAGGTTTGGATGCTGCCATTTTAACCAACCGCAAAGTTTTGCATTATTCCGGTCATGAAGATACTTTCTCTGACCCGATGACAGATTGCCGTAAATGTAAAGGTCGTTTTCGCGCCGACCATATTAAAGACGGTAAATGCCCGAACTGCGGTTCAACAGATTTAACTGAGCCTCGTCCTTTTAACTTGATGTTTAAAACAACGGTTGGACCAGTTGAAAATGCTGATAATATTGCTTATTTGCGTCCCGAGACCGCGCAAGCCATCTTCACACAATTTCGTAATGTGGTTGACTCTACTTCTCGCAAATTGCCTTTTGGTATTGCCCAAATCGGTAAATCTTTCCGTAATGAAATTACCCCGAGAAACTTTATTTTCCGCGTGCGTGAATTTGAACAAGCTGAGCTTGAATATTTTGTAATGCCGGGTGAAGATGAAAAATGGCATGAAATGTGGAAAGAAGCTCGCATTCAATGGTGGGAAGAGCAAGGTTTGCCGCGTGAACACATGAACATCTATACCACACCGAAAGATGATTTGGCTCACTATGCTAAAGCTTGCTATGATATTGAATATCAGTTCCCGCATGGTATGGAAGAACTTGAAGGTATTGCTAACCGTACCGACTATGACTTGGGTAACCATACCAAAGGTCAAGATGAATTGAACTTGACGGCTCATTGCCACAAAAACTCTGATTCAACCCAAAAACTTTGCATTTTGGATGACAACAACAAACCGGTTGTTCCATTCGTGATTGAGCCTTCTATGGGTGTTGATCGTGCGGTTTTGGCTTTGTTGACCGAAGCTTACACCGAAGAAGATTTGGGCAACGGCAACAGCCGTATTGTTTTGAAACTCAAAAAACACCTCGCTCCGATTAAAGTTGCGGTTATTCCGTTGAAGAAAAACAATGAGCAAATTATGGCCAAATGCCACGAGATTAAAAAGAATTTGCTTAAACTCGGTATCGGTCGTGTAGCTTTGGAAAATACCGGTAATATCGGTAAGGCTTATCGTCGTCATGATGAAGTTGGTACGCCGCTCTGCATTACGGTTGACTTTGAAACCATCGAACAACAACCCGAATCGGTTACCATTCGTGACAGAGATACCATGGAACAACATCGCGTAAATATTGCTGATTTACCGGCTTATCTCCGCGAATATTTCAATAACTAAGTTTATTTAGAAAAAGTCCCTTGCTCTTCTCGGGTGAGGGATTTTTTTGATTCTGAGGCAGCCCATGGGAAATATTCAACAAGGTTTGGAAAACTTAAAGCGACACATTAAAATTGCGCCCGAAGCCCCCGGTGTGTACCGTATGCTCGGCGAAAATGATGAAGTGCTTTATGTGGGCAAAGCCAAAAATATCAAAAAAAGAATCGTAGCTTATTCTCATTTTGACAAACTCCCCATTCGTTTGCAGCGTATGGTTTCGCAAATCAAACGGATGGAATTTATCATCGTGGAAAATGAGGCTAAAGCCTTGCTCATGGAAAATGAGCTGATTAAAGAGCTGGAGCCGAAATATAACATCTTGCTCAAAGATGACAAAACTTTTCCGCACCTTGTGATTGATGTTACCTCAAAATTTCCGAGCTTGCGCAAATATCGCGGAAAACGTCAGGATAAAAACAAATATTTTGGTCCTTTTGCCAGTGTGACCGCCGTTAACAGTGTGTTGGACATTGTGCAAAAAGCCTTCCTTTTGCGCTCTTGTCGTGACGGAGTGTTTAATAATCGGCAACGTCCTTGTTTGATGTATCAAATCAAGCGTTGTTCTGCACCTTGTGTGGGGCGAATTTCAGAAGAAGATTATAAACAACTGGTGCAAGAAGCCATAGATTTTTTGGAAGGCAAAAATACCAAACTGCAAGAAGAACTCTCTGCCCAAATGAATGAGGCGAGTGAGCGTTTGGACTATGAAACCGCGCTGGTGTTGCGCGACCGTATTAAAGCTCTGGCTTCGGTTCAACGCGGCAACAATGTGGAATATGCCGATATTAAATCCGTGGATATGATTGCTCTCGTACGTAAAAATAATCTTGTCTGTATTCAGGTCTTTTTTATCCGTTCGGGTCAGAACTGCGGTAATGCGCCATATTTTCCCAAGCAGATTGAAGATGCCGATGATAATGAAATTTTAGAAGCTTTTTTGAGTAGTTTCTATTCTTCTCATATTCCGCCGAAAGAGATTGTCCTCTCGCAAGAAATTGAGAATAAAGAGTTTTTGGAAGAGGCGCTTGCAACCCGAATCAATACCTATCAAAAAGGCAATAAAGCGCATATCATCAATATGGTCAAAGCTAATGCCGAAGCTTCTATTGACCGCAAAATTGCCGAGCAAGCCTCGGTTAAAAGCAATTTGGAAGAAATGGTCAAATGGTTTGATTTACCACGCATTCCGCAGCGCATTGAAATTTATGATAACTCGCACAACCAAGGATCCTTTGCCATTGGTGCCATGGTTGTTGCCACGCCCGATGGTTTTGATAAAAAGTCTTATCGCCAATTTAATATAAAAGAAAGTGACTTCAAACATCGCCAAGAGGAAAACGATTTTAAGCGTCATCTAGAGGCGTCTTCCGGTGTTGGAAATCAATCAAGTCAATTTGCAAATTCTTCTCAAAAAATCATCAACCAAGATGACTTTTTGATGATGAAAGAGGTGCTCCTTCGTCGTTTTGCGCGGATGACACCGGAAAATAAACCCGATGTCATTCTGCTTGATGGTGGTCTCGGGCAACTTCATGCCGTGCATGAAGCGCTCAAAGATTTTGACCTTTCAGGAATCGCCATTATTGCCATTTCCAAAGGTCCAGACCGAAATGCCGGTAAAGAATTTTATCATCAGCTTGGCAAAGAAAGTTTCTCGCTGCCGTTCCAATCTCCGATAGCTTTTTATCTGCAAAATCTGCGTGATGAGGCACACCGTTTTGCTATCGGAACACATCGCGCTCGTCGTGCAAAATCAATATCCAAATCTAAACTTGATGAAATTGAAGGAATCGGTGCTCGTCGTAAGCGCGATTTACTCAATTATTTCGGTTCGGTGGAAGAAATTTCACAATCTAGTATCAAAGATTTGCAAAAAGTTGCCGGTATCAGTAAAAAAACAGCGGAAAAAATTTATAACTACTTCCATTTTTGAATAGAATATTTTACTATCAGTAAAAAATTAAATTCATCTTTTAGGGGAACATAACGTGTATAACTTACCTAATCTCTTAACAATTTCCAGAATAATCGTCATTCCGGTTATCTTTCTGGCTATTTACATTCATACAGCTTGGTGGTCATTGTTGACAGCGGTTTTGTTTATTGTTGCTGCTGTTACCGACTATTTGGATGGTTATTTGGCTCGTTCTCGTAACGAGACATCCGCTTTTGGTCGCTTGCTTGACCCCATTGCCGATAAACTTTTGGTCGTTTCTGCGCTACTCATAATTGTTGCCAATCATTTGGTTGATGAGATAAGCTATATTCCGGTTTGTATTATCATGTGCCGAGAGATTTTGGTTTCTGGTTTGCGCGAGTTTTTAGCTGAAGTTAAAGTCGGAATGCCGGTAACTCGCTTGGCAAAATGGAAAACTGCCGTACAAATGACAGCCCTTTCTATGATTTTAGTGAGTGCCGTTTCTTCGGCTTATCCTGAAAATATGTTTGTTTCAGTTGTTGGTGTTGTTGGCGAAATTTTGCTTTGGATTGCCGGTGCTTTGACTTTTATGACCGGATATGATTATTTTCAACGCGGCTTGGATTATGTTAGAAATTTAGAAGCTCAAAAGAAATCTGCTCCTGTTCAAGCTCCTAAAGCAGCTGTGGCTGAAGACAACAAAAAAGCTCCTAAATCTAAGAAATCAGCTACAAAAAAGAAAAATACGCGCAAAACAGTTCGTGCGAAAAAGGCGGCAAAAGCCGAATAAGGCCTTTTGAATGGAAAATATAAAAGCTCATATTTTGGTGGTGGATGATGACACCAGATTGCGTTCTCTCTTACAACGTTTCTTAAGAGAGAACGGCTTTTATGTTTCTGTGGCAAAAAATGCTTCTTGTGCGCGTCAGCAATTACAAAATTATCAATTTGATTTGTTAATTGTCGATATCATGATGCCGGAAGAAACAGGCTTGCAGTTTTTGCATAAATTGCGTGAAGAAAGCAATGTGCCGGTTATTTTGTTAACAGCTATGGGTGAGACGGAGGATAGAATCCTTGGATTAGAAACCGGTGCTGATGATTATTTGCCTAAACCTTTTGAACCTAAAGAACTGGTTTTAAGGATTAAAAATATTTTACGTCGCACCCCGACACCTAAAGAAAATGAAAATCAAATCTTGAATTTAGGGTTATGTTGTTATGATTTGATGAAAAAAGAATTGCTTTCAAAAAATGGACAACTTATTCATATTACGCCTGTGGAGCAGTCTTTGTTGAATATTTTAGGACAAAAGTCCGGACAAGTATTTTCTCGTGAAAAATTGGCAGAGATGCTTGGCGCCGGACAAAATCCACGTTCCATTGATGTACAAATTACTCGTCTGCGCAAAAAAATTGAAAAAGATTCTAAAAATCCACGCTGTTTGCAAACTGTGCGTGGTAAAGGATATATGTTGTTGCCGTCTTAGTCGGCATGGATAATTGCATTTTTTATAACTAAATAGGAGAAGAATATGCGCATAAAGTTTCCTGAAAAAGTGGATAATGTGTTAAGATATTTGAAGCTTAAATTTATGCCTAAAACATTGTTTTTTAGAACAATGTTGTTGATTTTTATTCCGCTGATTGTGGTGCAGGTTGTTTCAATTATTGCTTTTTTTGACGGAAGCTGGGGGCGTGTTGGAAAACGTTTGTCTACAAACTTAACTTCCGATATGGCCTTCGTGATGGAATTAACTGAAAAAACACCAAATAAACTTAAAGATATTCAGGCTTTGGCTAAAAAGAATTTTGATTTTGAATATAATTATTATAACAATAAGCAAAAGCATAATGTTATGAATAAGGCTAGCCGCAATAATCGTTTAATTACCGGTTTCTTGGAAGATTCTCTTCGTCATGAATTTCCTGATGCCATTACTTCAATCTATATGGGTAAGGGGGAAAAAGACCTTATGGTATTGATTGACAGACCTAATGGTTTGTATCAGTTCCAAACTTCTTCTAAAAATATTTTTAGTAGTTCTATTTTTGGATTTGTTTTATGGATGATTGGAACATCGGCTCTCCTTTTCTTGGTTGCTGTTTTGTTTTTACGTATTCAGGTTCGTTCCATTGCCGAATTGGCTCAAGTTGCCGAAGATTTTGGTAAAGGTATTGATAATAAAGATTTCAAACCTTATGGTTCTTCCGAAGTTAGAAAAGCCGCTATTGCCTTTATTAAAATGAAAGAACGTATTAATCGTCAGATTAGTGAACGTACGCAGATGTTGGCCGGCGTTTCTCATGATTTGAGAACTCCGCTTACTCGTATGAAATTGCAAAGTTCTATGATGGCAGATGGGCAAGATAAAAAGGATTTTCTTTCTGATATTGATGAGATGGAGAAAATGCTTGATGGTTATTTGGCTTTTGTGAGCGGAGAAGGTTCTGAAAAAGCGACTTTTGTTGATATGAATGAAATGATTTTGAGTATTATTAATAAATTCCGTAATACTCAGGCCATGATACGTTATTCTACCAATGATCAAGTGAGCGCCATTCAGGGGCGTGAACAAGCTTTGAAAAGAGCTTTAACCAATATTATTTCTAATGCTTTCCGTTATGGTAAGACTATTGCGGTTAAATTGGAAAGTAATAATAATAAGTTGGAAGTTACAATTGATGATGATGGTCCGGGTATTCCTGTTGATAAACGAGAAGATGTTTTCAAGGCATTTTATCGTTTGGAAGAATCTCGCAATAAGGAAACAGGAGGCGTTGGACTTGGACTTTCTATTGCTAAAGATGTGATTACTTCTCATGGTGGTCGAATTGAACTCTTAGATAGTCCGTTGGGTGGATTAAGAGTTCTGGTTTCTATTCCCTTATAGGACACCTTTACGAAAGTTTCTGGGATTTTATTTATCTTAAAATTTCAGAATCAGATAAATTAATCTGAATTTTGTTTAGGTGGCTGTGTTTCTCAAACAAAGCGGTTTTAAGAAGATTTCTTAAAGCCGCTTTTTGTTAAAATGATTTTAAGAATCTTTTTTTATTATACAATAAATATGTTAAAAATGAGAGGCAAAGCGATGGATAATATACAAAATTCGGCTCCAAATAATACTTCTACTGAAGAATTTGAATATATTGAACTAGAAGAAGGGCAGGAATTGCCCGAGGGTTATGAATATGAGTATATCGAGGTTCCTGCTGATGATGTTTCGGAAATGGATGTTGTCAATCGTTCTCATGTGCTTGAACCAGAAGATGAAGATATGGCATCTGTTTCAGATATAGAAGCTGCTTTGCGTTCTTCTCAAGAGGAGGAAGTTAAAAAAGAAGTTCCTTTTCCATCCTTTTTATTAGAGAATAATGATGACAATCAAAATTCTTTTTCCGCTTCGCAAAATGAAGATTTTGAGGATAAATCGTCATTAACAGATGTTTCTGAATTTGTGCCTCAGGAAGAAACTTCTCCTTCTAACATGAATAATGATTATTCAGATATAAATTTTTTGAATAATCCCGAAAATGTTGAAAATTGGCAAGAAGATACGCGTGCTACACATGATTTATCTGAAGTTATGGTCGATACCAGAGATGTGCATTTTCAAGAAAATAATATTTCAAGTATGGATGTAAATGATTATATTGAACCAGAAGCTCATTATTCTATTAAGGAAGTATCCGTAACGGAATTGCCTTCCGAACCACAAAAAGCGGAAGCAAATGTTTCGGTTGAAGATTTAGCTGAACAAATGCCTCAATCTGAAATTGATAGTTCTTTTTCATCGTTGGATTTGGGTGAAAATGAAGTTTCTTTAGATGAATTGTTGCAAGCAGATAATGATGCACCTATGGCTGTTGCGCAAGCTGAAGAAGATATTTTAATTGATAATTCAGTTAGTGATGAACATAATGAAATTTATGACGATGATAGCAATATCATTGATGTTCCCGTAGAAGAAGATGTAACACCTATAGAGGAAATACCTGAGCAAAATACTGTTGAAATAGAAAATTCTTCTGTAGAACAATCATTTTCTCCATCAGAAACAGTAGATACTTGGCAAAATGATGTTGAAAATCATCCGGTTAATGTTTGGGAAGAAGTGGCTCCCGACGTGTCGCCAGAACATATGGAAACTGCAGATTTTGTGTCAGAAAGTGAGCCTGAAAACAATGAAAATGATGAAAAGCAAGAAACATCTTTATCAATTGGTGAAAATATAGAAACAGTTAATCCTGCTCTTACAAATTTTGAGGTTATGGAATATTCTGCAGATGAATTGTCGCAAGCAGAGTTATCTTCTCGGTTGGTATCTAAGCAGCATGGTTTGCAATCATTCAATGCTAATGAAAATGTTTTTGATATTTTGTTAAGTGATGTTGATTTTGCTAAAAATGAATTGGCGGATTGGAATCTGATTTTATTTAATCAGAGTATTGTTCCTCTCAATAAACAAGTCGCAGAATTGAAAAAGCCTAACTTCAGAGGAATTAACCGATATATAAGCATTGTCCAAGAAGGCAATCAAAAGATAGATCTTTTTAATGAAGAAAACTTGAAGATTATTAATGCTAGTCATGCTTGTGTTGCTGTGGATGGACATTTTATTTGCGGTGATTTTGAAAATAATTCAGGTGCTGTCGTTAATGATTTTATTACGCTTCATTTGCAAGAATACGCCGGAAAAAAATTAGCTTTTGAAAATGGGACTTCAGGAATTTTAACAGGTCCTAAGGGGTGTGTCTTATTTTTCTTTGGCGTTAAAAATTTATGGGTGCCCAGTTCTGATACGGCTAAAATTGATGAACAAAAATTACAAAATAAAATAGCAAAATGGTATAGCGGTCATTTAAGTGATAAGTATTTTGAATTTTCAGCTCAATCTGACAATGCTGAATTTATCGGAAATGACGAAATGAATGCAATCCACGTCAATGTCGGGGAAAGTACTTTTGGGTGGAATGTAATTTTTGATAATGGCGAGATGATGAGCTTGCAAGATGTAAAAGAATATCAAATGCGTTTTGGACAGTTGCCTTCTGCTCGCGGCAAAATAGTGTTTGGTGAAAAAAGTTTGCAATTTGAAAATGTGGAGAGAATTGTTATTTATAAATCTGCACAGTATTGCTTTTATGAATAAGCAAAAAAAAGAAGGATAGAATATCCTTCTTTTTTTTGTTAGTTTTTCGCCGGAAGCGGGAAGACTTTAACCGTTTCGTTTTCAGCACCTTGAGCCGTGTCAGCTTGGACATTCATTGTCATACCTTGCATCGTTTCAGATGAAGATGTTTGGACTGATGAGTCTTTGGATTTTTTCTGTGGCTTAGGAGCTTTAAGGCTCGGATCCAAAGGATAGGCGTTCTTTGGTAAGCGCAAGAGCATATATCCGGTTCCTCCGCCGTATGCCGGACCGGAAAGTCCCAAAGAATAATATCCACCGATGAAACCATAGTCCAAATCTATATAATCAATGACGAAGATTGTTTTTATATTGGTTGTTCCGACTGTGGTCATTTTACAATTATATCCGGGGTCTTCCAGCAAAATGTGGTTAACATTGCGGACATATAAGATAGATTGTGCCGGTGTACAGTCCGGAGTTTGTCCATTGAATGTGACGTTATAATTGAGAATCAATTTTAAGGTATTGCTACCTTTATTGATGATAACATCGGTGATTTTTACGGAATCAATGTACATATAGGCCGGGGTTATACCAACTTTAATAGGCAAGGTGATATAGTTTTCTAAGCAAGTTCGAGAAGATGGATTAGCCTGACAAACAAGCATTTTTTTATGATTATTGTTTTCAAACAGATGGAGCAAGCTATTATATATGTATTGGTTAGACATAGATAATTTTGCCGGAGCGCATTGTTTACTGCGGCAAACAACAATTGACCCTACCTCTCTTAGGGGGGTATTTTCCACATTTTCAGAGTGCATGAATGTGGCGGATGGAATATTGTTAAAATTAGAATAACTCCATTTGCAGCCACATAAGGAGAGCATTGCAATGGTTAAAGAAAAACCGGTTTTTATATATTTATTGAACACGAATCTATACTTTCAAAATTAAAAAACGTTTTTAATGTAAGAATATTAGAGCCAAAGAATGTAAACGACAAAGGATTTTTTTATTTATTAAACAGTTTTTTAGAAAATAAAAAGTTGATAATTTTTTTTGCTGAATTATGCTGTTTATAAATTGAGGTACTTATATGTATATAGAAAAGAAAAGTTGCTTATTTTATTTTTTTTGTGCTTGTGTTGTTACTTGTTCGGCGCAAGCTCATGTTCAAGTTGTTGATGGGGATAGTTTGTTTCTTGGAAATAAAGAAGTCAGATTATCAGGAATCGATGCGCCCGAATATAAACAAACTTGTTTTGATGCCAAGCAAAAGGTTTATGATTGCGGCAAAAAAGCGACTCAGGCATTGAAAAAATTGGTGCATGATGATATAAAATGTACAGAAGTTACTAAAGATAAATATAAGCGCTATGTCTCAGTTTGTTATAGTCACGGTATAAATATTAATAAAAAAATGGTTGAAGATGGTTGGGCCGTGGCTTATAAACGTTATACAAATGAATATAATCAGGCTGAATACCTTGCTAAAAAAGAGAAAAAAGGCATTTGGCAAGGGCGTTTTATGAAGCCCGAACTTTATAGAATTTTGAATGAAAAATAAGAAAAAATGCTTTTTCTTGATGTTTTATTAATTTTTATAGAGATTCTTACTTGACACAGCGAAAAACTTATGTATATTGCAAAGCAACGTTTTATGTTTAAAATTGTAAAATTAGGTGAATAAAAATGTACGCAGTAATTAGAACAGGCGGAAAACAATATAAAGTAGCATCTGGTGATGTTATTAAAATTGAAAAAATCGCCGGTAATGAAGGTAGCGAAGTTGTATTTAATGAAGTTTTGGCTTGCGGTGAAACTATTGGTACTCCGCTCGTTGCAGGTGCTTCTGTCAAAGCTACCGTTTTAAAACAAGCTAAAGACGCAAAAGTTATTGTTTTCAAAAAGAAAAGAAGACAAAACTATCGTCGTAAAAATGGCCACAGACAACAAATTACATTGGTTAAAATTACCGATGTTTGTGGTAAATAAGATATAAGGGAGTATTGAGTTATGGCACATAAGAAGTCAGGCGGTAGTTCCAATAACGGACGCGACTCTATCGGACGTCGTTTGGGCGTTAAAAAATTCGGCGGTGAAGCCGTTATCCCCGGAAATATCATTATTCGTCAACGTGGTACTGTTTACCATCCGGGTAACAATGTTGCTATGGGTAAAGATCATACTATCTTTGCCGTTGCCGAAGGTAAAGTTGAATTTTCTAAAAAAGCCGGCGATAGAACAGTCGTTTCTGTTGTTACCGAATAGTTTTTAGGAAACAATCAAATTTATGGCGGAGGGGGTGTTTTATCCCCCTTTCGTTTTTTTTAGGAATCAGTGTTATGAAATTTTTGGATCAAGCTAAAATATTTGTTAAATCCGGTGACGGAGGCGCAGGTTGTGTGTCTTTTCGCCGTGAAAAATATATTGAATTCGGCGGACCCAACGGCGGTGACGGCGGAAAAGGCGGAAGCGTTTATTTTGAAGCTGTCGCAAATTTGAATACATTGATTGATTTTCGTTATCAACAACACTTCAAAGCTCATAAAGGTTATAATGGTAGCGGAGCTGAGAAAACCGGACCCAAAGGTGAAGATATCATCATAAAAGTTCCCGTAGGAACAGAAATCGTGGCAGAAGATGGTGAAACTGTTATCGTAGATATGGTTGAACCGGGACAACGCTTTCTGATTGCTAAAGGTGGTGACGGTGGTCGCGGTAATGCTCAGTTTAAATCTTCTACTAACCAAGCTCCTCGTTATGCAGAGCCTGGGTGGCCGGGAGAAGAAAAATGGGTGTGGCTCAAGTTGAAAGTTATTGCAGATGTCGGACTTTTAGGGCTGCCCAATGCAGGAAAATCTACTTTCCTTTCAGTAGTGACTTCTGCTCGTCCAAAAATTGCTGATTATCCTTTTACCACTCTTCATCCGAATCTAGGTGTAGCATGGGTTGATGGTTATGAAATGGTGATTGCCGATATTCCCGGATTGATTGAGGGTGCTCATGAAGGAACTGGTCTTGGCGACAGATTTTTAAAACATGTTGAACGTTGTGCCGCTTTTCTGCATATTATTGATGCAACAGCAGAAGATGTGGTTACTCCTTATAAGGTTATTCGTCGTGAATTAGAGCTTTATAATGAAAAGTTGGTCCAAAAGCCTGAGGTTGTCGCTTTGAATAAATGTGATGCTTTGAGCGAAAAAGACATAAAACAAAAAGTTAAGGATTTGGAAAAAGCTTGCGGTAAGAAAGTTTATGCAATTTCGGCCGTAGCAAAACAAGGCTTATTTGATTGCCTTTTAGATGTTAATCGTTATATTACACGAGACAGACTTAAAAAGAATCAAGATAATATTAGTGAAGAAAAAGAAGATTGTAAGGGTTGGTCACCGGTTTAATGGTGCAAAAGAAGGAGTAGAGATTTGATTAAAAAAACAAAAAAACAAACCTCCGAGCAAGATGCTGCAGAAATTTTGAAAATTGTGGTCGATACCTTAGATGAAGGTAAGGCTGAAAATATGGTTGTTATTGATTTGCAAGGAAAATCTTCTATTGCTAATCAGATGGTGATTGCCAGTGGTACATCACAACGACATGTTGCTTCTTTGGCAGAAAAAGTACAAGAAAAGCTTAAAGCAGCCGGATATCTTTCTATGGCAGAAGGTGAAGAAAAAGCTGATTGGGTCTTGATTGATGCTTTTGATGTGATTGTGCATATTTTTAAGCCGGAAGTTCGCGAGTTCTATAATCTGGAAAAAATGTGGGCTTCTATTGGAACTTTGAAAAAAGTCGGTGGAGAATAAATTAAAAAAGCTGAGTGTTTGAACTCAGCTTTTTTTTTAATTTATTAAAGCGCAAAATATAATCAGAAGAATAAAAATCAGAAGAATGATTATTCTGATTTTTATATTTTCAATAAGATTGCGGTACTTTTGTTCCGGAGAACTAAAATTAAAACTTTTTTCTACCCCAAAAAGGTTCTTATCCAAAAATAAAATTTGATTGTGATATTTCCAGATTAAAATCCAGCCTAATCTTTCAACATAATACATATAGCCTGAGCTTAGTTTGAAATCGCAACTCGGTCTGTGTAAACTGTATGGAACACCCCAAAAAAAGTTGTTTGATTTAATTTCATCACCCAAAACACAGGATATAGCCTCTGCTGCTTGTTTTTCATCTGAAATATTTTCAGACAAAGTGACCAGTTCCAAAGGGGAAGATATAACTTCCTTATTTGACATCAATAATGCTTTTTGTTCTTGATGCCAAGAAGATAAAATATCAAAAATTTCTTTTTTCATAATATTTAATTTAATAATTTTTATAATTGTATAAACGTAGATTTTAGATTATGTTTTTAAGAAAAAATGTCAAGAGAGGAATTCTATGAAAGTTACAATTTTAGCCATAGGAAAGTGTAAAAAAAATTCACCTGAAGCAATGATTATTGCCGAATATGTTAAACGCTCTTCATGGAATGTGATTATTAAAGAAAAAGATAATTCTGAGCAAATGGATGAAGCTAAATTTTTGCAAGAAAATATACCTCATGGTGCCAAGGTTATTGTTTTGGATGAACGTGGTGAAAATATGAAAAGTATTGATTTGGCGGCAAAAATTGAAAATTGGCAAATTAATGGCGTTTCTGAAATTTGTTTTTTAATCGGAGGGGCAGACGGGCATTTACAATCTACACGAGATAAAGCAGATTTATTACTTTCTTTTGGTAAATTGACTTTGCCGCATATGCTCATGAGAGCAGTTTTAACTGAACAGATTTATCGTATTCAGACAATTATTAATCATCATCCTTATCATCGTGAATAATTCGACTCGGAACAATGCTTCAAAAAAAAGACATAAAATGTCAAATTCGGGGTTTTGAACTGTTTTTCTTATATTAGATATAAATAATTTTGCATTTTTTTGTATAAAAATTGCGAATATTTTTTTTTGTTGTTGAAAAATTAACTTTTATTGCTTAAGTTATGTTCTGTATTAATTGTTTAACAATTAAATATTAAACCCATATGGAGATTAATAATATGAAAAAACTGTTTAGTTTATTCTTTGCAATTGTTGCATTATCTGGTTGTTCTTCTTTAGGCTTTGATGGTGGTTTGTTTGGTGGCGCTGAATGCGACACTAAAGAAGCTCGCGATTTCATGGCTAATGCTGAAGACAGAGTTTTCTTTGCTTTCGATAGTTCTGCTATTTCCAGCGAAGCTGCTGAAGTTTTGGATGGTCAAGCAAAATGGTTGAAAGATCACAAAAAAGTTAATGTTATCGTTCAAGGTTACTGCGATGACAGAGGTACTCGCGAATACAACTTGGCTTTGGGTGAACGCCGCGCCAACGCTGTTAAACAATACCTCATTTCTCAAGGCGTAGCTGCTGACAGAATTTCTACAATTTCTTATGGTAAAGAAAGACCGGCTGTTTTGGGTAACAACGAAGCTGCTTGGGCTCAAAACCGTCGTGCTGTAACTGTAGTTAAAGCTACTTCTAAATAATTTACAGTAACAAGAAATTAAAAAAAACGTATCCTTATTTGGGATACGTTTTTTTTATTGCTTGAGATTATATTTTTTTTGTTTTAACCTGTGACTAATGGTATTTTTAGTTATTTGAGGTCATTATGAAATTTAGTAAATTAATCATTTTATCATTTTCTGCTTATTTACTTTCTACTACCGCTCAGGCTCAGCAATTTGGAGCATTGGAAGCAGAAGTGGAAGCTTTGAGAGAAGATGTTTTAGCTTTGCAACGTCAAGCTTATCGTGCGCAAAATGATGATGGTTTTTCTCCGGTTTCCGGTTCGGATATGGCTGTCCGTGTTGGTGAAATGGATGAAAATATGCGTGAAATTAACGGACGTTTAGATGAAATTGAGTATAAACTCAAAGCTTTAGATGAGCGAATTAATATGATTAATCGCGATATTGATGTAAGAATTTCAATGATTGAAGGTAAACCAATTAAATCTAGTGGAGCCGGAATTCAAACTCCAAAAGAAAAATTTGCTCCGAAAGTGGCTGAAAATGCACCAAAATCTTTACTCGGTGCAGAAATTGATAAAGGTGCGGATTTACCTTCTATGCCGACAAAAACGGCTGAGCAAATCTATAAAGAAGGCTTAGAATATTTAAAGGTTAAAAATTATGATAAAGCAGAGGCTTCTTTTGATTCCGTATTGCGTCGTTTCCCTCAAGACAAATTGGCCGGAAATGCTCAGTTTTGGCTCGGTGAAGTTTATTATTCTCAAGGACAGTTTAAAGAAGCTGCCGTGGCTTTTGGTAAGGTTTATAAAAATTATAAAGATGGACCTAAAGGTGCAGATGCTTTATTGAAACTTGGTATGAGTATGAGTGAACTTAAGAATAAAGATGCAGCATGCGAAGCTTTTAAAAATATGAATTCTGAATTTCCAAAAGCTGAAGATAGGGTTAAAAACAAGGCCGCTGAAGAAGCCAAAAAACTCGGTTGTAAGTAGCCTTTATTTATAAAGAAGTTTCTCATTGATTAAAGAATTTTTAGAAAAATATGGCTTATCTGAAGTTAAAGAGTTTGCCGTTGCCGTCTCCGGCGGGGCAGACTCTTTGGCTTTGGTATTGATGATGCAAGAAGAACTTGCGCCAATGGGTAAAAAAATCATAGCTCTTACCGTAGACCATAAATTGCGTGGAGAATCTACCGAAGAAGCTCTTTATGTCGGTCGAATTATGAAAGCTTATCAGATTGAGCACCATATTTTGACCTGGAATGGCGAAAAGCCTAAAAATGGTGTGGAAGAAGCTGCCCGTGATGCGCGTTATAATTTGCTTGCCGATTGGTGCCAAGAGCATAATATTAAAATTGTTGCGATTGCACATCAGGCTTTAGACCAAGCTGAAACGTTTTTTATGCGTTTGCAAAGAGGAAGCGGGTTAGACGGTTTGTGCGGTATGCGTGCCGTAACACAACGCGGCGGCTTGACTCTTATTCGACCTCTTTTATCCATTTTGCCCGAAGATTTGAAAAAATATCTTTATAATCGGCAAATTGAATGGGTGGAAGATCCCTCTAATCAATGTGATGATTTTTTGCGTGTTCGTGTACGTAAGTTTATGCCGCAAATTGAAGATAATTTAGGAATTACCCCCCAACGCTTGGTTGAAACCATGAATGTGTTGCAGTCTACTTTGGATTATGTGCAACATCGGGTTAATCAATATATAAAAAATCATGTTCGTTTTTGGGATGGAGCAGGGGTTTCTTTTTCTGAAAAAAACTTAGGCAAGTTGCATGAAGAACTTTTATTTCGCGTATTGGGAGCTTTGCTCTATCAACAAGGAAAAGCTAAATATAAGCCTGAGGCGTCTGAGTTGCACCGACTGATGATGCGCTTGCAAGAAGATGATTTTGTTTCTTGCACTTTGGGTGGATGTGAAATCATCAAAAAGTATGGGCAGATTTGGATTGTTCCTGAGCTCAAGATTAAAAATAAACCTTCTAAAAAAGATTGGGAAGATTTTTGTAATTTGCATCCAAAATATAAGAAACTGAAGATACCTTACAAATTGCGATTGTCTTTGCTGAAATTAGTCCCTATATATAAATAAGTTGTGTTAAAAAATAAGGAAAAAAGATGAAAACAGGAAAAAGTATAATCATCTGGTTTGTGGCTTTTATCGCTTTGTCCACCGTTTTGAATATGTTTAACGGCGGAGCTAAAAGAGCCGGATATCAGACAGTGGCCTTTTCTGATTTTATGAATGAGGTAGATGCCAAACGCATGGCCGAGGTTAAAATTGCCGGCCCCGATGTGACTGGTACGACAATTGATGGGCAGAAGTTGATGACTTATGCTCCTTATGATCCAACTATGGTGGAAACTATCCGCAATAGTGGTGCCAAGGTTACTGCTGCTCCTCAAGATAATTCTTCCGATACATTTTGGGGCGTTTTTGTTTCTTGGTTTCCGATGATTTTGCTTGTGGGCGTATGGATTTATTTTATGCGCCAAGCAAATTCTGGTAACAACAAAGCTTTGAGCTTTGGAAAATCACGCGCTCGATTGATTGAAAATAACAAAAAGGTAACTTTTGATGATGTTGCCGGTTGTGATGAATCTAAACAAGAATTGGAAGAAGTGGTTGAATTTTTGAAAGAACCGGAAAAATTCCAACGTTTGGGCGGCAAAATTCCTAAGGGTGTTTTGCTCGTAGGCCCTCCGGGAACAGGTAAAACATTGCTTGCTAAAGCTGTTGCCGGTGAGGCAAATGTGCCGTTCTTTTCTATCTCCGGTTCAGACTTTGTGGAAATGTTTGTCGGTGTGGGTGCTTCTCGTGTGCGTGATATGTTTGCACAAGCTAAGAAAAACGCACCTTGCTTATTGTTTATTGATGAAATTGATGCCGTGGGTCGTCACCGTGGTGCCGGTTTGGGCGGTGGAAACGATGAACGTGAGCAAACCTTAAACCAACTTTTGGTCGAGATGGATGGGTTTGATGAGAACGAGAATGTGATCTTGATTGCAGCTACTAACCGTCCAGATGTTTTGGATCCGGCTTTGCTGCGTCCGGGACGTTTTGACAGACAAGTGACGGTATCAAATCCTGATGTGCGTGGTCGTGAGGCTATTTTGAAAGTTCACGTTCGTAAAGTGCCGCTCGCCAAAGATGTCAATTTAACTGTGGTTGCGCGTGGAACTCCTGGGTTCTCCGGTGCTGAGCTTGCTAACCTTGTGAATGAAGCGGCGTTGATTGCGGCGCGTAAAAACAAACGCAAAGTCACTTCAGCTGATTTTGATGAAGCCAAAGATAAAGTTTTGATGGGTAATGAGCGCAAATCTGTGGCCATGGATGAGAAAGAAAAGCGCAATACTGCTTATCATGAAGCCGGACACGCCATTTGCACGCTTCATGTTCCCGAATCTGACCCTATTCACAAAGCAACGATTATTCCGAGAGGACGTGCTTTGGGTATGGTGCAACAATTGCCGGAAAAAGATCAATATTCTTATTCTCGAGCTAAAATGCACTCAACCCTTACAATTATGATGGGGGGACGTGTGGCAGAAGAGCTGAAATTTGGTTATGATGCCGTAACATCCGGTGCATCTTCGGATATTTCCGCCGCTACTAACTTGGCTCGCTCAATGGTGATGGAATGGGGGATGAGTGATAAGCTCGGACCAATACGTTATTCGGAAAACTCCAATGAAGTCTTTTTAGGTAAGTCGGTTACTCAAAACCAAAATATGAGTGAAGAAACCTCAGCTTTGGTCGATGAAGAAATTAAAGCCTTTGTCAACCAAGGTTATGAAAATGCCAAAAAGATTTTGACCGAACATCGAGAAGATTGGGAAAAATTGGCTGAGGCTTTGATGGAATATGAAACCTTGACCGGTGAAGAAATCAACGATTTATTGGCCGGAAAGCCGATTGATAAGTCTAAAGATGAACCGGTGCCGGAAGAAAAACGCACACATTCTTCTATTCCGGAGGTATAGCAAAAAAAGAGGCTTTTAAGCCTCTTTTTTTTAAGCTGATGCGAGGTTGAGCGCAAAAGTTAGATTGCTGCTTTGACAGGGTGAGGATGAAAGCTGCGATGCTGTCAATGTGCAAAACGGTGCTTTCAAAATAAAAGAGAGAGGTAAATCTTTGTTCTTTTTTTGTGCTTGTTTGAAGGTGAAAATGTGGTGTTATGAAAATGTTAAATAAGTTTTTTGTTCTATTATTCTGTCAGACAGTTTTTCATATTTCTTTCTTTTTTAGAGGAAAATGATTAATTCAGATTAATGGAACTTTTTGTTTTATGAGAGGGACAATAGTCTGGTTGCTTCCTTTAAAAAATTAGAATTATGGAATTTTTACAAAATTTCTTTTTACCGTTAGGAGCTTATTGTTCCGCGGTAATAATTTTTATTATTGCAGCTCTTTTAGCCACAGTTATTGTGGCTATAATTAGCAGTCTATTTGATCGTTAAAAAATAGCACCATATCTTGATTTGTTCCGTTTTCGGTTCTGTCAGATATGGTGTTTTTTTATGTATAATAATCTGATATTTTCAATATTCTCTTAGACATAATTATTGACAAATATGTCAATTTTGCTAAAATCTTTTTGGCATAACAATGGAGGAAAATATGGAAAATAATAATCAAAAACCTCAACAAAATGATGATATGGTCGTTTTAGAACCAATTAAGTCATTGGAAAATGATGAGTTTAAACACAAGCTTTTGCTCTATACTATGCAGAATAATCCTGAATTTTTTACCGAGGCAGCAGAATTAAATGCTTTGAATGTTGAAACGCAACATGATTTAATTAGCGAAATTGTATATTAAGAACAAATTATGACGCTTGATTCTTTGTGTCGTGAGGCAGCTTTACAGGAAAATACATTACAGGCGTATAATTATTTGCATGTTATGTGCTTTTTTACAGATAAAGATTATGCTTATATTCAAGCTACTGAAGGTGAAAATGCATCTACTCAGTTGTATACTTATATTGAAGATCGTTTGAAAAATGTTGATGATTTGAAAAATACTCTGGGTTTGATTAATATTGTTAATCAAGCTTATTTGTATACTGCGTCTGAAATGCCTGATTTTAATACTTATAAAGCCAATCAGATTTTGGAAAAAATGAATGCGTACGAGAGTACTTTTTCAGATGAACAAAAAGCTCAATCTGCATATATAGTCTCTAAAATGTTTCGCAAATTGGAAGAAAATAAAAATGTTTTTAAAGATACCAGAGCTGTTGGGCAGGAGTATGAATGTTTGCGAAAAGTGTTGGCAAATAGTAATGATTATAAGCTTTTATCTTATTGTCAGAGCCGTATTGGAGATTCTGCTGATAAAGAGGTAGTGCGCGCTTATAAAAAAGCTTTGCAAAGCAATAAAGATAAGCAATCTTTGTTTAATATAAATATGGCTTTGGCACATATTTATGAAAAGCAATCTCAACAGATTGGTTTTGCAACAGCTCATAGTTCTAAACATTTGTCAGCTGAAAAAGCTATGCGCTATTTGACTAATGCTTATCGCTATTCCGATAAAAAAGCTCGTATGCAAATTTTGAAAAAAATGGCGGGTATTCATCTTAATATTGGTAATTTTGAAGAATGGAAGAATTTGAAAACGGTAATTGCGTTGAAGTATTTGAAAGGTGAAGAACGTTGTTGGGCTTTGAATGCTATTGGAGATAAGCTTTCTGACGGAAAGTTTTATCAAATGGCCATTGATGAATGTGATAAAGCTAAAATGCCGGTACGTGCTAAATTGGATATTAAAGAAATTACATTTGAAAAAATGTTAAAATTGGCTACAAATGCTCAAGAAAAAAGCGTTTATGCATCATCTTTGCAAAATGTTAAATCTCAAAAGCAGCAAATATTTATGTCTTTGCTTAATGGTAAGAAAAAGACTATTATTTGAGCAGACTTTTGCATATAACCATAATCAAAGCCTCTATTTAGAGGCTTTTTTTGTCTCAAAAAAAGAAAATAGACAAAACGTGATGTTTGTGATATATTAAGAAATATCTGATTTAATTAAAAATATAGAAAATAAGAATCGTGAGAAAGAAAATGGCTGAATGGGAAGAAAAATTAGAAAGTTTGCAGCATCAAGTCGAAGATGAAAATATTAATGAATACGCGTTTGCTCATATATATGATTCTTTAAGAGATATTATTCAAGAACATCCTGATTCTGCACCTGAAGTATTTGCTATTTTTCGTAAAGCAGTTCAACATGAAAACAATGATTATGATTCATTACAACAAGCATATGCTGTTTTAATCGAGGTGTTAAAAGAATATCCTAATATGGCATCTGATGTTTTTAAAACTTTTCACCAAGGATTGCTAAATAAAAATAATGCCTATTTTGGATCTCGATATTACTATATTTTATCCTCAATGATAAATACACAGCCTAAATGGGCACCAGAAGTTTTTGCCATTTTTAAAGAGGGATTATCTCATCGAAAAAACGATTTAGCTGCGGCGTATTCTATGTTATTCAATGTTATGGAACAACATCCCAATTTAGCGTCTGAAACTTTTGATGTCTTACATTATACTTTACAAAATCCACAAAATACAGGAAATTCTTTGCAGTATATCTATAATATGTTAGGGTATGAGAGTGTAATATCTCGTCCAGATTTAGTTCAAAAAGTTTCAAATTTTTTGATGCAAGTATTGCAAAATGAAAAAAATGATGCGAAATCTTTGTTATTTGCAAATAATTCTCTACTGAGATTTAGTAAAAGGCATCAGAATCTATTGCCACATTTTTTTGATGCTATAAAAATGGGTGTGCAACATAAAAATAATGACTATGATTCACTGGAACAAGGATATTCTCTTTTAGTTGAGATTGTTAAAGCACAACCTAATTTAGCTCCAGAGGTTTTTAAAACTTTTAAAATTGTGGTGCAAAATGAACAGAATCATGGGTTTTCTTTAGAAAAAGCATATTCAAGCTTAAGAGATATTATCAGTGAGCAACCAGATTTAGGTCCAGAAGTTTTTGAAACTTTTAAAATCACCTTACAAAATGAAAATAATAAAAGTTATGTATTGGAATATGCATATTCAACATTAGAGCATATTATTAAAGAGCAACCAAATTTAGCTCCAGAGGTTTTAGAAACTTTTAAAATTGGGGTGCAACATGAACAGAATCTTGGGTCTTCTTTAGAAAAAGCATATTCAAGCTTAAGAGATATTATCCAAGAGCATCCAAATTTATCCTCAGAGGTTTGGGAAACATTTAAAATTGCTCTTCAAAATCAAAATAATAAAAGAGATACATTGAAATATGCATATTCAATGTTAGACTATATTATTAAAGAGCAATCAGATTTGCCATCTGAAGTTTTGGAAACATTTAAAATTGCTCTTCAAAATGAAAATAATTATGACGATACATTAAGCAATGCATATTCAATGTTAGATAATATTGTTAAAAAACAACCTGATTTTGCACATCCTGTTTTTGAAATTTTGGAACAATCTTTGCAAAATGAGAGCAATACTTCAGATTCACTGAAATGTGCTTGTTCTACTTTGGGTGATATTGCGCAACTACAGCCAGATATAGCTCCGAAGGTTATGAAAATAGTATCCCAGAAGAAATTTAGTGATGTTATTGATAGCCCGAAACTTGTTTTGGAAGTTTATTCTAAGTGTATGAAAAGACATAAACCGGAAGATTTTGCAAAAGATGTAGAGCAAACTGTGCAAAATATGCAGATGTTACAAGCTGGTTATAAAATGCGCTTTTCAACTTCAGAAGAAATAGATTATGCTTGTGAAAATTATTCTTTGGAAAAAATAGAGCAAATGAATTTTTCCGCACAACAAAGATGTATGAATGTAATGATGGGGCAGTTAGGTAAAGAACAACAACTGCTAGTTAATGATGTTAATCAATATCGTAAAGATGCTAATAATACAACATATCAGGCTAATAGAGATTGGCTTGTTCCGTCCAGTTTTAATGCCGCAGAAATTTTCGGTTGTTATTTTCCGGCTTATATTAAGCAAACAGAAAAGTATTTATCTGTACATGATGCAGTTTATTGGTTACCTAAGGATTTAGCGGAAAACAAGAGAGAAAGTTTTTGTTCTTTTGTTCAAAGAAATTTGATTTACGATGACACTCATGGACAAAGAAAAGTTCGTCCTTTGGCAGAAATGGAGATTATTTCCAAAAACTGGAAGTATTTGAAGCCTGAAGATGAAAAATTGAAATATAAAGATATATTGGCGATGTGTCAGAGCCGTAAATATATTGAACAAGAATGTGATAAATTTGCAGTAGAAGCGGCTAAATGGGGTATAAGTGAAAGTGAATATAAAAATTGGGAAGGTGTTTATCAAGCCGGATTAAGTGTACCAGAGCCGTTTGACAGCTCTAAAGAATTCAAGTTTGGAAAATATACCGGAAAGTTTTTGTCCCGAGAAGATGTAAGAACAGGATTTTTTGGGGGATATACAGATTGTTGCCAACATTTTAACGGAGTTGGTAGTAGTTGTGCAATTTCTACCGTCAAAGATCCATATTCACAATTGTTTGTGATAGAAAATGATCAAGGCAGAATTATTGCAGGTAGTTGGGTTTGGGAAAATACCGAAGGAAAGTATCGCGATGTATGCTTTGATAATATTGAGGCAATAGGTGAATATGCTTACAATCCGTTGGTTAATAAAATTTATGATATGGCGGGAAGGTATTTAACCGAAGAGGCAAACTGCCACAAAGTTACAATAGGATTAGGTTATCAAGATGCTGATGTTTCTAAGTATAAAGAGACAGAGGCTATTTTGTTGCCAACACAATATAATGACAAATATAGTGATGCGAAAAAAACACAAGTTTTATTAACACAAAATCCAAAAGCGAAACCTCTGGATAAAGCGCAAGAAAGTACCAGATTTATTCGTGATGTATGTTTCTTGGATGTTGATGAAATGGATAAAGTTTCGGAACAATGTTTTCCGGAAGGAGACGACAGATTGCAAGCTCCGGAAAAAATGTCGGGGTTGGTTTTGGTGGATGCTGACAAAGGTGTTGTTGGGTATTGTTTATATGATAAAAAAGAAAAGTCTATTTATGATATGGCGGTATTACCTGAATATCGTACCGATAAAAATGCATCATCTAAAAAGTTGTTTGGGGAATTGATACGTCGTGTTCGTGATATGGGAGGAGAATGGAGTGCTGAACTTCGAGATAAAACTACGTATCGTTATTTAGAAGTTATGGCTCAAAGAGGCTTGGTTACATTTGAAAACCGTGGTATTGATCATGAAATGAGTGACGGCAGTAAGGTTTATTCTGTAACATTTAATATTCCAACAAAAGAGAAAAAAGACAGAGTAGTAACTATTCCTCAAAAATCTGCAGAATACGGAGATTAAAAAAATATATTCTTTATTCCAAAACAAATTATCTTCTTGGCTTGCCTATATGCATAAAAAAGTGATTGTGCCGATGAGCCGGAGTTATAAAAATCCGGCTTATCTGGCGCGGTCTAATGCCATTGGTCTGGGTTTGGCTTTTGCGCCGTTTCCGGGACAGGTACCGGTGGTGCTCGCACTATGGGTGTTGTTGCGGCGCACGAAATATCGTTTCAGCCTCGCCATATCAGTAGCTTGGACGTTTATTTCCAACGTGTTTACCAATTTGCCGCTTTTTTATCTTTACTACATGACCGGAGCTTATCTCAGTCAAGATGAAACAGCTTTTTCTTATACCGAGCTTAAAGAGCTGTTTGCAACCGGCATTTTTCAGGCTGCCGGACAAATCGGTCTGAACATTCTTTGCGGTAGCTTGCTCTATATGCTGATTTTTGGAGCACTCGGGTATTATCTTGGTATTCGTAAGCAGGTGAAAAACTAAGCTTCAATTTTTTGCAAAATAGCTTGCTCAATTTTATGTCCGTTAGTTTTGACCAGCTTGATGCGTATGTTTTGATAATTGAGCTTGATATTTTTTTTCTCCAGCGGAATTTCATCCATCAAAGAAAAGATAAAGCCGGCAAAAGTTTCACAATCAATTTCCGATAAATCAAGTTCAAAAGTCTTCTCAACTTCTTCAATAGGTGTGTATCCTTGAATTAGCCAAGAATTTTTATTGATTTGCTTGATGTTGGGAATAGATGGCGGCGCTGTAATATCATCTTCTAGTTCGCCGACAATTTCTTCCAATAAATCGTTCATAGTTACAATGCCGGAGATGCCGCCATACTCGTCAACTACCATTGCAAAGTGAATGCGACTTTTTTGCATATTGTGAAATAGGTCATCTATATGTTGGGTCTCTGGCACAAATAAGGTCGGCTTGATGGCTTTGTTGATGAGGGCGGATTTACCTTGCGGTTTGTATTTGAAATAGTCCTTAATGTTCAAAATACCTAAAATATTGTCGGTATTATCTTTGTAAACCGGATAGACAGAATAACGCGTTTCAATCATGATTTTTTCCCAATTTCCGGTGTCATCTTCCACATCTAAAAACTGCACGTCGGTGCGGTGTTTCATGACCTCATAAACCAATTTGTCATCAAACTCAAAAACATTATGGATAAGCTCTTTTTCCTTATCATCAATCGTGCCATTTTCGGTGCCGACATCAATCATAATACGGATTTCTTCTTCGGTTACGTTTTCATTCTTTTCTTCGGGATTGATGCCAAGTAAGCGTAATGAAATGTTGGTGGAAACAGTTAAAAACCATACAATCGGCGAGAAAATTTTAGCAATGATATATATGGACGAAGACATAAATAAGCCGATTTTTTCGGCATGTTGCATGGCAATGCGTTTGGGTACGAGCTCGCCCCAAATTAGTGTGATATAAGATAAAATCAATGTAATACCGATAACGGCTAAAATATCTAATGTGATGGGTGAAAGTGTAACCCCCTTTGCTATCAGCCAATCAACAATGCGGTCAGAAAAGTTATCGGCGGCAAAAGCACTACCTAAAAAACCGGCAAGAGTGATGCCTACTTGAATGGTGGCTAAAAATTTGGCTGGTTGTGCGGTGAGAGATGCTAAGCGAACGGCTCGTTTATCGCCATTTTCAGCCATGCGTTTGAGTTTGTTATCATTGATGGAGATGACCGCAATTTCAGCGCAAGCAAAAACGGCATTCAAGAAAATTAAAAAAGCTTGGAACAATAATAATTCGAGAACAGTATAGTCAGTCATAAACAGTTTCCAATTGTTGTTTGTATATTTAAAGTGTAGCGGTAGAAATTTCCTTTGACAAGGAAAAATTTAAAATTCAGCCTTATTTTTTAGATTGTCATAGCGTTTATGAATGCACTGAATGGCGGTTTTGTGCACACCTTGGGTGATGTCATAGTAAATGAAACGTCCATCACGGCGGGCTGTAACAAAGCCATCGTCTTTCAGGCGCTTTAGGTATTGCGAAACTTTCATTTGCTCGCTTTCTATACCTTTGATTATGTCCGTGACATTGCTTTCGCCATATAAAGTAAGGTATTCTAAAATGCGCATTTTGTCATAGTTGGCAAAGAGTTTGATGCGGTTGGCAACCATTGTGGTATAATCTTTGGGTAGAAGTGCTTTTTCTTCCAGATAAAAAAAACTATCAGTCATATAGGCAAAAAGTTTGCGAATGCACTCAAAAATGCTCGCCGGATATTCTTCATAGATATTGTAATAAATAAAAATGCCTTTGCGTTCGGTTTTAACCAAATTAGCATCGCGGAGCTTTTTTAAGCTTTGGGAGACAATCATTTGTTCTTCATCCACCGCTTTGGTTAAGGTGGATACTGATGAAGCGCCGTTGACATCCATATATTCCAATAGACGCAAGCGTAAAGGGTGGGCAATATAACTGATGCCTTTGACGGCTTTTTTCATAATTTCCGGCGGCAGTTGCTGCTCCATTAGCTTATCTCCAATCTTTTTTCCTTTCAGCCTATATCAAACTGCGATAATTTGCAATTATAAAAAAATTCCCCGACTTAAAACATCGGGGAAAATGTTATTTTATAAAAGATTGAGCATAATTTTCAAATTGGTTTTCATATTCCGGAGCCCAGCCCATCAGATAATTTTTGCCTATGAGCAGAAGAGGGGTGCCAATTTGATTACCTTGAATTTTATATTCATTTACGGCTTGTAAAAGCAGTTTATATCCCCCAGGATTGCCGACATTGACCATTGTTAGTTCTAAATTTGGATGTTTGCCATGAATATATTTCAAGGCTTCATGGCAGTGCGGACAATAGTTGGAATAAAAAAAATATATTTTGTTTTCAGAAAAAGCCGATTGTTCACCAGTAGTTTGAGCAACGTTTTCTTTATTGGTCTGATTATCACAACCGGTGAGGATAAAAAGACCTAATACAAAAGCAAAAATGATTTTGTTCATCTGTTTTCTCCTTATTCTATGCAGCAGTCAACTGCTTTTCTGACAAAAGCTTTCATCTTGGATAAAGTGCCGGTTTTTTCTTCTTGAACTTCCGGTATCGTAGAGATGTTGGTATCAATTTTTTCTGAAAGTTTTTTCATGGCTTCGGTTTTATCTTCAATCCATTTGATATCGGCAACGTTTAACATATTCATATTTAAGCCCCAGAACAGGCAATAAAGCTCATATGCTTGGTTGAAGAGTTTGTAGGCTTCTTCTTTATGTCCTAATGACTGTTGCTTGGTGCCGACTTCCATTAAACGCATGGAAGATGCTAATAAATGTTTGGATATGCACCAAACTTCTCCTTCATAAGCCGGAATAACTTTTTGCATCAAAGTTTTGCGCATTTCACGAATGTTTTGAACTAAATCGTAAAAAGAATTTTTGCCGGTTTTAGCGCCTGAAAAAACGAGGTGTTCTTCAATGCTGATAAGGTTCATGATAGCGATGGTTAAATCTTGGTCAGAAGATAGGTCTTTGGGATTGACCTTTTTGGCGCTGTCTATTGTTTCAACAAACTCTTTGACATTTTCAATCTTTTTCATGGTAGTTCTCCATATATTTATTTATATATGTATTATATATGTAATATATTGAAATTGTCAAGTGTTTTTGTATAAGATTATATTTCAAAATTTTTTTGAAATATAATCTTATGCTCTTAATTTTTCTTGTTTGATATAAGGCATTAAATCTACGTTTGATTTCTTATTTTTTTGTGAGTGCAACGGATTTAATTTTACATTATTTTTTTGAAATTTTGCTTTTTTTAGGCGAATACTTGTTTCTTTATCTATTTGTGCCATGTCTAATTTGGGTACTTGAGTTATGGCAACATCATTTTCCATACAAGCTAAAAGTAAACGCGCCTTAAATTCTTCTGATTTGATATTTCCAAATGATATGGTTTGTCCTTGTTCTTTAGCATACTGAACAAGTTTGTTGAAATCATGATAGTCAGGGATTTGGGGTTTTCCTTGTTTATTTTGTGCAGATATTCCAACATTATCGGCATCAGTTGCTTGAATGTGCAGTTTTTCACCATTTTGGCGTTGGATTGTGGCATTATAGTAAGAAGAAGTTTCATTTTCGATATATTGAGCATTTTCTTCTTGAGCAACTCTTTTATAATAGTTACGTATGGGTTGGATAGATTCCTTATCTTGAACGGTTTGAACAGATGGTTTATCTGTGTTATCTTTAATGTTTAAGGCTTCTTTTTTATAGCGAAGTTCTATTTCCTTGGCCGCACCATCTTTTAATCCACCTAATGTTGTACTGATGTCGGTGTTTAAAGATAAGCCAAAGTCTGGGTGTTTTTGTAAAGTATCAAAAATATGATGTAATATGTTGATATGACCAATAAAACCATCTTTTGTTTCTTCTTTTAAGAAATATGATTTTAGAAAATCAGAATCATAATTTGTTTGATTTAAAATATGTTCACAGCTTTGTTGAAAGTTGTCTAAACTTATTGTCTTTTGTAATTTGGCAATTTGATCCGGTCGATATGATGTCATAGCCAGATGTTGAGCCATTAGTTTAGAAGCGCCAACAGCATTGATGACAATTTGTGCGGATGAATCTATTTTTATGCCTTTGCGCTGTAAAGCCGAGCAAAAATCTTGGATATTTTGTTCTTGGTGTAATTCTTCTTTGCCATTACGACTACCGATTGGCAGAGATTTCGTGGCAATAATGGCAAAAGGACGCTTGCTCATATCCAGAAAAGAAATTTCAGTACTTCCACCGCCGCTTTCTATAAACAATATTTGTTTTGGATTATTTTTTAGCCTAATGGAACTTAGTCCTCCTAAAATAGCTAAACGTGCTTCTCTTTGAGGGGCTAAAATATGAACTTTTCTGTGCGTTTTTTGCTCTAATTCTTTTTGTATTTCTTTTCCATTGGGAGCACTGCGAATTCCTTCCGTTGCATAGATATAGGTATGTTCCGGCATAACGTCATATTCTTCTTTTGCCGTGCGCATAAAGTCTTCAACATGTTTGATAATGTCTTCTTTGGAGACATTATTATCAATTTGAGAAATGTGTTTATTGCGGAGAATATGATATTCTCCGTTTGAAAAAATTTTAATCTTTACGGCATTGGTTCCAATATCTATAACACAAAAGTTTTTCATTTAATTTCCTTACTATCTGAGATAGAGTAGCATATTTTATGGGAACAAACAAGAAAATTGTTCAAGGTTTTGATTGTGGTTGTAGAGGCATTATATGTCGGAAGGAATGGATTTCAGAGGTCGCTGGTTCGCGTCAATGCCTTCGGCATCTTTAAAAAAGAAAAAAGACTACGCAAGGTAGCCTCTTTTCTTTTTTATGGTCGGAATGACTGGACTGACGTCGCTTATGCTCCGCCGCTTCGTTCGTCGTTCGGCTGAAAGCCTCACCGGCATACTTCCGTCTGCCTCTCCTCCTAGTCAAACAGCTTTTTCGCTGGTTCGCGTCAATGCCTTCGGCATCTTTAAAAAAGAAAAAAGACTACGCGAGGTAGCCTTTTTTCTTTTTTATGGTCGGAATGACTGGACTCGAACCAGCGACCTCTTCGTCCCGAACGAAGCGTTCTACCAGGCTGAACTACATTCCGTTTATCTTAACTCGTATGTACATATCACAAAAAAAAAATTAAACAAGTCTTTTTTTTATTTTTTTTGCATTAAACTTCATAAATTTTATTAATTCCACTTATATTGAAATATCTTGGTTCGTTTCTTTGTGCGCAAATGGCTAAAAGTTTTTCTTGTTCTATTCTTTTGGGAAAAATTAACCTGAGACTTATTTCTCCATTACTTTTTTTGTATTCTATTTTGAGTTTTTTTTGTTTTTTTATGGCTTGTTCTAATTTTTTCTTTTTTTGCGCATTATTTAATTCTTGAGGTAAATACTGTTCTAAAAATTCGCAAATTCTTTCATCGGTCATGACATGGCGCTTTTGTATGGGTTTGGTTAAACTCAATCCTTCAAATGAGGTACAACGGCTTAAAGCAACGTATAATTGTCCGGTGGCAAAAGTTCCTCGTCCAATATCTAAGGTCACATGGTCAAAGGTTTTACCTTGACTCTTGTGAATGGTGACTGCCCATGCCAGACGAAACGGAAATTGTGTAAAAGAGCCAATTACTTCAGAAATAATTTCTTTACCTTCCATGGTATATTTAAAAATTTCCCAAGAGTAGGGGAAAACCTCAACCAGTTTTTGATTGTTCATCAATCTTACCGAAACATGCTTTATCCTTCCGTTTTCAAGAAAAATTTTTTCGATATATCCTAAACTTCCGTTTACCCAACGGTTTTTGGCATCATTGTTCAAAAACATAATTTGAGCACCGGTACGAAAATAAAGTTCTTCACTGTTGGGATATGATTCTTGATTGAAACTACCATCAATGACAGCATTGGCACAATAGGTAATGCCTTCCAGTTTATTTAAATGTTCTTGATTGATTTCTTCAGCTAACGCATTGGTGGAGGTCAAAAAAATCTGAAATTCGGTTAAATTATAAAATTTTTGTTCCGTATTTAATCGGCTGTTTAATTTGCAAATATCGTCATCGCTGACGGTATTATTACGAAAGCGGCTGAGCATTTCTATAAATTCGGTATCTTTTTGACGATAGATTTTTTGTAGTTCAACAACTTCTAATGATATTTTTTTGAAAACTTCGGCACTGAAAAAATAAGGCGAATCGTATTTTTGAAAAAAATAACTCTGTTCAACATTGGAAATGACTGGTGGAAGTTGGTATAAATCGCCAACAAAAATCATTTGAACTCCGCCAAAAGGTGCCTCTTTTTCCGGACCATAGAGTTCCAAAAATGTATTAATGCAGTCTAGTAAATCTGCTCTCAGCATAGAAACTTCATCAATCACTAAGGTTTCCAGATTTTTGAAAATGCGTTTGCTTCTTGGCGTGAAGTCTCCAGATTTAATTTTTTCTGGGGTTATATTAATCGGAAAGCCAAAAAAACGATGTATGGTTTGTCCTTTGACATTGAGGGCTGCTACACCGGTGGGCGCCAGAATGACCATGTTTTTATTGATATGGTCGCGGCAATAGTTTAAAAAAGTGGATTTTCCGGTACCGGCTTTTCCGGTGACAAACAAATGCTTGGCGCTGTTGTTAATGATATTCAGCGCTTTCGAAAATTCTGATGTTATTTCAATTTGTTGGGGCATTTGTTATCCTTTATTTTTTTTATTCTTATCCATACTATACAAAATTTTTCCAATAACAATTTGAAAAATAAATTTTATTCACTATATAATATAAAAAAATTAAGGATGACTAAAATGGATGCCAATGCACTTTTTAAATTGACCAATGGGTTGTATGTTTTGGGCGCTGATGATAACGGTTCTCCGGTCGGAAGCTTGATTGATGCTGTTTCTCAGGTGGCTCATTCTCCGGATATTATCATTGTTTCTTGCGGAAACAATAGTTATACCAAAGAAGTGGTTGACAAAAATGGTATGTTGTCTTTGAGTGTGCTTGGTAAAAGTGTTAATCCTTTTGTTATTGCCAATTTTGGTTTTCAATCTTCTCGTAATGTGAAGAAGTGGAATAATGTGGAGTATGAAATTAAAGATGGTTTACCTTATTTAAAAGATTGTATTGCCACATTAAAGGCCAAAGTTATCAGTAAACAAGTTTTTTCCAGCAATACCATGTTCGCCGCCGAAGTAGTTGATGGTGAATGTCACAATGAAGAAGAAGCTTTGACTTATGCCGATTATCGAAACGGATTTAAAGATAAGGTCATGCAAAGCTTTCAAGAATATAAATCTAAACTTAACTCTCAAAAATAAGGAGATAATTATGACTGACGAAAAGAAAAATTTGAAATGGGTTTGCACCGTATGCGGTTATGTTTATGATGAAGAAACCCCGTTTGAAGAATTGCCGGAAGATTGGGTTTGCCCTTTGTGTGGTGTTGATAAATCTTTCTTTGAACAAAAAGAAATGTAATCTTTCTCATCTCTATTATAAATACCCTCAAAATTTGAGGGTATTTTTTTTGCTTTTATTTTTTTTGGCACGGCATTTGCATAATAAAAAACAAATGATTAAATTATCCAAAACTATTGGGGAGAATATAATGGATAATACAAAATATGTGGCTTTGTCTCGTCAGATGGCCTTGTGGAAGCAAATGGATGTTGTGTCTAATAATATGGCAAACATGAATACTTCCGGCTATAAACAAGACGAAGCAGTGTTTGCTTCTTATTTGCATAAAGCTGATGAAAATATAAAAGTGAAGGGTTTGGCAGCAAAACCTTTGTATTTTACGCAAGATTACGGAACTTATAAAAATTTTAATGAAGGTATGTTGGCTGAAACTGGAAATACCCTTGATGTAGCTATTAAAGGTGATGCTTTCTTTGCTATTCAAACCGCAGGCGGCGAAAAATATACCCGTAAAGGTAATTTTGCTCTTGATGCGGACGGAATGTTGGTTACCTCAGAAGGTGATCCTGTTCTTTCCGAAGCAAATGAGCCGTTTTTTATTGCTCCCGGCGAAAGAGAAATTTCCATTATGGAAAATGGTGAGGTTTATACCGAAAATGGTTTAATCGGCAAGATGAAAATTGTTAGCTTTGCTGATAATCAAAAATTGCTCAAAGTGGCAAACACCATGTTTGAAAACGTTGATGGCAATAATATGGTTATCGGTGAGGATAATATTAAAGTTTTACAGGGAAAATTGGAAAAATCTAATGTTAATTCCATTGAAGAAATGACCAAACTTGTTAGTTTGCAACGTTCTTATGAATATGTACAGCAGATGATTGATGAAGAGCATGATCGTCTGTCCAATACAATTAGTGCTTTTACTCAAATGATTTAATTAAATAGGGAATAAAAATATGAGATCTTTAAATATAGGTGCAACCGGAATGCTCGCTCAACAAACTAATGTTGACGTTATTTCCAACAATATTGCCAATATGAACACAACGGCCTATGCAAAACGTCGTGCAGAGTTTAATGATTTGATTTATCAGAATTATATTCGCCCAGGTGCTCAATCATCTGCAGGTCAGACCATTGTTCCTGCCGGTGTACAATTGGGAACAGGTGTAAGAACTGCCGCCATTTATCGTATTACCGATGGTTATGGTGTTACAAAAACCGACGCTCCGCTTGATTTGGCTATTCAAGGACGTGGCTATTTTCAAATTGAATTGCCGGAAGGTAAAGGTACGGCTTATACCAGAGATGGCGCATTTCAACAAAATGGTGACGGTGTGATTGTGACACATGACGGATATGTTGTTCAACCTGAAATTACCATTCCTGATGACGCTGTGGAAGTTTATGTTAATACTTCAGGTGAGGTTTGGGTAAAACAAGATGGTGAAACCGATGAAGTGAATGTCGGACAACTTGAATTGGCTACTTTTGTCAATGAAGCCGGTTTGGAAGCCATTGGTAATAATTTGTTTACTGAGACTGAAGCTTCCGGTGCGCCGGTGTTAGATAATCCGGATGCAGAAGGTTTTGGTTCTATTTTGCAAGGATATTTGCAAACCTCTAATGTTAATGCCGTTTCTGAAATTACCGAACTTGTTTCCGCTCAACGTGCTTATGAGATGAACTCTAAAATTATTCAAACTTCAGATGAAATGTTGAGTACCATTAATCAAATGAAGTAAGTGAGGATTGATTTGATGTTCAAAATTTTGCTTTTCATCCTTTTAGGTGTTTTTTCATTAGGAATTGATAGGGCGCTGGCCGAGGTGCAAATTTCATCGGCTGATTTGGGTGACGCTATTGTGAAAGAATTTGCCGAGCAAGGTTTTGATGAAAATTTGGAGCTGGATATTTTTGGCGGACAAAGTAGCTTTTTTATTCCCGAAGCTAAGCAAGCTAAGATTATGCTCAGCAACTTAAAAATTGATGAAATGCAAAATAAGTTTTCGGTTAATGTGGAAATTTTTGCCGATGGTAAGGCGGCAGCTCAAACTTCTCTTATCGGAAAATATTATGTTATGGAAGAAGTTTTTGTTCCGCAACGCAATTTGGATAAAGGAGAAATTATTCAAGCTGCCGATTTGAAAAAAATAAGGGTTCGTACTACGCGTATAAAACCTATGTATGTTACGGAATTGGCAAAATTGGAAGGTATGGAAGTTAAGCGAGCTCTTAAAGCCGGAAAATTAATTAGTGGTAAAGAAGTTGGGGCGCCGTTACTTGTTCATAAAAATGATAAGGTGGATTTGCTCTATAAAACAAAACAGATGCAGATTATTGCAAAAGGAATTGTGCAAGAGGACGGTGCGCAAGGACAAAAAATAGAAGTTGAAAATACGCAGAGCCATAAAAAAGTATTTGGTACGGTTATTTCTGCAGATACCATTGCGGTAGAAAATCAATAGGGGAGAGATAAGATGAATAAAAAAATAATGATTAAAAGCACCATGGTTTTATTGATGGCAACTTCTCTTTCCGGATGTGCCGGTATGTGGGATAGATTAACTTCTGTCGGTGCTGAACCTAAGATGACTAATATTGAAAATCCGGTTGAAGCAGAAGGATATCAGCCGGTATCTATGCCCATGCCGGAACAAAAAGAACAAAAACAATATGCAAATTCTTTGTGGAGACAAGGCTCAACAGGATTTTTTAAAGATCAACGAGCTTCTAAAGTCGGAGATATTATTACCGTAAACATCGTTGCTAAAGATACGGCTTTGATGGAAAATGAAATGGAACAAAACCGAGATGACAACTCAGATACTTTAGGTATTGGCGCGTTGGCCGGTTTTGAAAGAAATGTCAGTACGGCTTTGCCAGGTGGTAATGATATGGACGCTTTGATTGATGTGTCTTCAAATAGAGAAATTTCGGCAGATGGTAAAGTTGATCGTCAAGAAAAAATAGATGTAACTATGGCTGCCGTGGTTACACAAGTTTTGCCAAATGGAAACTTGGTGATTGAAGGTACACAAGAAATTCGTGTGAGTTATGAATTGCGTCGTTTGACGGTAAAAGGAATTATCCGTCGCGCTGATATTAGTTCAAATAATACCATTCAATCGGACAAAATTGCCGAGTTGAGAGTTTCTTATGGCGGCAAAGGTGTGGTTTCCGATGTTCAACAACCTCGTTATGGTCGTCAATTCTTAGATATTATTGCTCCCTTCTAATCAGTTTTGCTCAAGCGCTGTTATTATTCCCTAGGCAGTGTTTGAGGCAAAAAAATTATTATGTTCCCAAAAGCGAGAAAAAATCTCCCCATTTTTTCTCAAATGTTTAGAACATTTTAATTTTATTGTGTTATTCCCTAGCAATGAATGAGAAATGTTCTGATTCTTCCCTAGGTCTGTCAGCGTTTTGTCTGACAGACCGCAGCGGAAAATTTATAATAAATGAGAAGAAGGAAGTAAACATGAGTACAATCACCAATCAAATTGATGCCGCGGAAAAAGAAGCCGTGATGTTGAATAGCTTTGCTAATGCTTTGTTGAAGGCAGCAGAAAGTAATAATCAGCAAGAAAGACTTTTGGCAATAGATCACAATTTGAAGCTTTGGGTTGAGATAGAAACATCGCTTAAAAGCGCAAAGAACTTGCTTCCCGATGATGTTAAAAAGAATTTGTTTAAATTAGCTGATTTTGTAAAATATATGACCATGAGCAAGGGAATTAATATGACTAAAGAAGATTTTAAAAGCTTAGCCAATATTAATAACCAAATTTCTTTGGGTATTCAAGAATCGGTTAAAAATAGTTTAGCTGCAGAAGAAGCCTTTTCTTTGTTGAAATGTGCGATGGATTTATCTAAGGCAAAAGAAAAATCTAATGCCGGTGAGTTGGCTCGCGCTTTGGATAATAATATGCAATTGTGGGTATATATTAAAACTTTGGCTCGTTCAAAAAAGAATAAAATGCCCGAAGAAATTAAAGGAAATTTGATTAAACTTGCTGATTATGTTTCTAAAAAAACAATTGAAGTAGGTAAAAATATTAATAATGTGAATGTCAAAGCTTTGGATAGTATGATTGATACAAATTTGCAAATCAGCGAAGGTTTGATGAATAAACAAATGCAAGGCTTGAAAAAATAATTTTGTTTGCTTGTAATAAAAAAAACTTCCGAGAAAAATTTTTCGGAAGTTTTTTTTATTAGTCTTGTTAAAACAAAAGGGCATAATTATGAGTTTTTTAGATACATTTCTTCAAGTTTTTTGATTTCATCGCGGTAAACCATGGCTTGTTCAAATTCCAAATTGGCGGCAGCTTCTCTCATGGCTTTATTTAAATCTTTCAATTTTTTATCAATATTTTGAATGTCTTTAACATTAGGCGTGTCCTTTGCCACTTCAACATAATCACCTTTGGTCATCTCATCTAGGGCATTGGATATCTTTTTCTTGATGGTTTGCGGGGTGATGCCGTGTTCAATGTTATATTTAATTTGCTTATCTCGGCGGCGGTTGGTCTCATCTAAAGCGGCTTTTAGAGAATCGGTGATTTTGTCGGCATATAAAATGACACGTCCTTCAGCATTGCGGGCTGCTCGTCCGATGGTTTGAATGAGCGAGCGAGTGGAGCGCAAAAATCCTTCTTTATCCGCATCTAATATGGCAACTAAGGAACATTCCGGAATATCTAGACCTTCTCTTAATAAGTTGATGCCAACCAAAACATCAAATACGCCTAATCTTAAATCGCGGATGATTTCTATTCTTTCCAATGTATCAATATCGGAATGTAAATAACGAACTTTAATTCCATTTTCATTTAAATATTCGGTTAAATCTTCCGCCATTTTTTTGGTTAAGGTGGTGACTAAAACACGTTCGCCTTTCTCCGCAGTTTTACGGCATTCATGCATTAAATCGTCAATTTGGTTATCTACCGGACGAATGATGCATAAAGGATCTGATAAGCCGGTCGGACGAATCACTTGCTCAACAAATACGCCTTTGCTTTGCTCTAATTCCCAATCTCCGGGAGTGGCGGAAACAAATATAGTTTGTCCGCGCATCTTATCCCATTCGCCAAATTTTAAGGGGCGGTTGTCAACACATGATGGTAAACGAAAACCAAATTCGGCTAAGGTATGTTTGCGGTTAGAATCGCCTTTATACATGGCTCCGATTTGCGGTACGGAAATATGACTCTCATCTATGAAAACCAAAGCATCCGGCGGTAAATATTCAAATAGAGTAGGAGGCGGATCTCCGGCTTTGCGTCCGGTTAAATGTCTGGAATAATTTTCTATACCTTTGCAATGTCCCGTCGTTTCTAACATTTCCAAATCAAAGCGGGTTCTTTGTTCTATTCTTTGTGCCTCTAATAATTTGTTTTCTTGTTTGAATTCCTCTATGGTATCTTTGAGTTCTTCTTTAATGCCTATAATAGCCTGTGATATGGCCGGCCTTGGTGTAACATAATGATTGGCCGGATAAATGGTTATGCTGTTTAAGCCGGCGGTCTTTTTGCCGGTTAATGAGTCAAATTCATGAATGCTCTCTATCTCGTCTCCAAAAAAAGAAATTCTCCAAGCTCTATCCTCATAGTGGGCCGGAAAAATATCTAAAATGTCTCCATTTACACGGAAAGAACTACGGATGAAATTTTGCTGATTGCGCTCATATTGCAATTCGGCTAAATGTCGGCAAACATCTTTGATATCTACATTATCACCAACGGTTAGCGGAAAGGTCATGGCTGAATATGATTCAACATCGCCCAAACCATATATACATGAAACAGAGGCGACAATTATAACATCGCGGCTTTCCAAAATGCTGCGAGTGGCCGCATTGCGCATGCGGTCTATTTGTTCATTTAATGCCGAATCTTTTTCAATATATGTATCGGTTTTCGGAATGTAGGCTTCCGGCTGGTAATAATCATAGTAAGAAACAAAATATTCAACATGATTTTCGGGAAAAAACTCTTTCATTTCCGAATATAGTTGAGCGGCTAAAATTTTGTTTGGCGCCATTATCAATGCCGGACGTTGTTCTTGCTCAATAATCTTAGCCATGGTGAATGTTTTTCCGGAACCGGTTACTCCAAGCAAAACTTGAGATTTTTCTCCGCGTTCTATTCCGGCACATAGTTCTTTTATGGCTTGAGGTTGGTCGCCAGCCGGAGCAAAAGGAGAATGAAGCTTAAATTGCATCTCAATCTCCTTGTTTTAATTTTGGGGTTGTTGCGGTAAAGTTTGCCGTAAAGAATCATCATAGAGTTTTGAAAAATTGCTGTAAGCGGCAATATCATTAACGGCTTTATCAATAGAGTTCATATCAACTCGATTGGTTTCTAAATTTGTGGTCAAAACATCAAATGCGCTTTTGTATGATGTTTTTTCAAAATACGGCAAAAATGTGTTGCGAATCCTATAAATAACAGTATTGCGGTTGGCTTTTTTCAGTGCCGTAATCCAATCTAAGATATATGAAATTTGCTCTGAGGAAAGCGCTTTATTGGGTTGCGGCTTTTCTATTAAATATTTTATGGTATCGGCCGCTTTATCCCATTGTCCGGATTTCCAATAAATGTCAGACTTTAGCAGAAGGGCGTTCTTGCTATAATCATTTTCCAGCAGATTTAATGTTTCTTCGCTTTTATTGATGTGATTGAGCGCTTTAGCTTTGATTATTTTTCGATATTGTTTTTGATTGTTGGATAAATTGTCTGTTTCTGTTTTTTCTAAAATATCAAGTGCAGCAATGCCGTCTTCTTCAAACAAATAAATTAAGGCTAAACGAACACCAATTTGTGCTTTTTGCTCAGGTGATAAATCAACTAAACGCAATTGTGATTTTAATAAATCTGAAGCGCTGGTCAATAAATCTACGGCAACCATTCTGTCAGCTAATTTTTGTGATATTTGAGTGTGATAACGACTCTTTGGTGAAAGCCATGCATAGTCTTTATATAATGCAATTGCTTTAACGGCTGGAAGCTCATCTACTCGTCCGTTCATATATAAATCTTCAAACAGTTTTACCATTTTGCTTAGGACTTCTTCTTTTTCAGAAGGAGTTTGTGCATAGTTCATACTTTGCTGATAAGTTTGTAGAGATTTTTGATAGTTTTTATTCATTTCATAAACTTCAGCTAAGCGTTGTAATAATTTATATTTGAAGCCTTCTTCACTCCACGCAAAACGTAAACGTTCTAACTCTTCAATTGCTTTTTGCGGGCTAATTAAATTTAATTTTATCTCTAAATTTATTTTGGCATAACGAGCCCATGAGGCATATTTTTGTGAGTTGTGTAATGCTGCAAAACCATATTCTTTGAGTGCATTGTTTGGATATCCCTGAGATTCAAATTTCTGGGCATTAAGATAGAGTATTTGCGATTTTCTGGCATCATTATCTTTAGAATTTTTTAAGATATCTAAAAAGTTTTGAGTTGAGATGTCATTATAGGCTTTAATTGTTGTATCGGCCGCTATTAAAGCTATGCGTTCTTTTAGTTCTTGCGGATAATCTTGTATTATAGATACAAATGTTAATAAAACAATATCATTTTCTTTCTTAAATTCTATAGCCGAATCTGTCAGTGCGCGCCAAAATATAGCTTCATTATTATCTTGCAATTCTTGATATGAAAAATTATCTAAGGCTTCGTCGTAACGTCTCATTAAAAAGTTGGCAACGCCGGTTAATGCGGCAATAGTTTCCGGCTTTAATTGTTGTTTCTCTTCCGGAGACAGTTGTTTGAGCATTTGCATGGCTTCTGTTCCCAAGCCCATGCCGAGATAATATCTTATCAACAGAAGTTTGGCTTTAATTTTTTGTTCCGGAGCTGCTTTTTCTATATCTTCTTTGAGTTGCTTTTCTGCACTGTTATAATCTAATCTTAAAAGTTGTGCTGGAATGTTTAGACCAAAAGTATTGGCACTTTTTTGGAAAAATTGTTGCTGTCTTTTTAGGTTTTCTAAGTTGTCGGAGATATTTAGTCCTCGATTATCTGCTTTGATACTAAAACCAGTATTGCTTTTGAGCAATATGATATCTGATGTATTGGGTGCTATTGCAAAACCTTGCTTTGCCGGCAAAATTTCTAAGTCTTGGTAATGATATGCTTCATTTATGGCTAAACCTAATTCTGTTTCTGTACCAATCAAAATGACATCACCCACCTCAGGATCTATGATGGATAATGAATTTCCGCTGTTACTGCTTGGAATGTAGAGGTATGATTGTCTCATACTGTTATATTGTACAAAAATAGGAAGTTCTTTAACTTTATAGTCGATATTGTGGGTGTATAAATCTATAATCCACAGTAAACCTTCTTGACGTAAGCCTACGCGTACATTTTTTTTAGGGGTTATTCGAAGTATGGTGGCCTTGGAATGGGGTACTTGAATAATTTGTTCTGCAACCTTGCGACTTTGGTTGCGTAAGTCATCTATATCTATACTTCTTTGATGGTCAAATGCAATCCAGATATATTTTCCGCGCTGGAATACGCTGACACCAACTTCCATGTTCCATGGAAATGCCAAGCTTGCAACTTCATTTTTAGAGGTGATTGGCTTAGACAATGCTTGTGTATCTGATGCATTAATTTTAATCGGTGCATTAGTGGCGTGTTCATTTTTCTGGCCTTGATTGATGTTAAGCGGTTGTAAGTCAAGGACAATTTTGTTGTTGTATTCAAATGATTTAATAAATTTTTGTGGAAATTTTAAATCTGTTCCACCAAGGGGATTGGCGTATTGTTCTATATAAGGAAACATTTCTGTATTTCTAATTTTTTCCCACTGAAATTCTATCGGAGATAAGAAGGAAATAATGGTAGAAGCTTTATTCGTTTTTATAGAATAATGTGGTTTGTTGTGATAGGCAAAAGAATAACGCACAAAGTCAGGATGTTCTCCGTAATCTATAAAAATTTTATTACTGTTGTTTTTTGAAACCTCATTCTTCTCATCTTGAGCAAGGATTTGTATGTGTAATATATTATTTTCTTTTATAGAACGAATTGTATGTGGTTGTTTTATTTTTAACTCAATTGTTTTTTTATCTTTAGAGATTTTTTGTTCGGATACAAACAAATTTAGTTTGCTCTGTATTGAAGATAAATCTTCCAACAGGGGCTGACTGAATGTCAGATATAACCAACCATCTTTATTTTCGATTTCATAATCGGTGTTTGATGTTAAGGAAATGTATAGGTCAGCCTGATTTTGGTTTTGTTCTGATTTTATATCTGCGGCATAAATATTGTGCGTATAAAAGAACATCAACAAAACCAATGATATGGTTTGACGTATTTTTGAACAAATATATTTTGCTTTGTTGTTTAGCATTTTATTCTATATATTCCGACTTATCAATGCTGTTGTTACTTCTTTGGCCTTTAATGCATCCATTTGTGATAAAATTGCTGAAGAAGATGATGGTTTCATTTCTTTCAAAATGGCGACTAAAATATCCAAATCAAAGGTATTAAAAATGCGTGCGGCATCTTTGGGTTTCATGGTTGAATACATTTTTACAAGAGCAGATAATTGAGCTTTTTCTTGCTCGTTATATTTGTTTATGAGCTTCTGTAACTTTTCTTCATAAGTCTTTAATTGTGCTAATTTTTTATCAATTTCTTCTTCAGCGACTTTGAGTTGAATAGCTTTTTTATCTATTTCTTGGGAGCGTATATCCAAAGCCTCTCTTCTTTCTGCCAATTCTTGCAAAATGGCTATCTCAGATTGAGTAAAAGCACTCGTACCTGTATTGGTTTCCGCCGATGGGGCTCCTGAATTGCTTTCATTCAAAATTTCATTTAAGCGTACGGTTTCTTTGTTTTCTTGCTCTTCTGCCCAAGCTTTATTTTGAGATATGGTGATTTTGGGAAGTTCTTTATTGATAATGATGTCATAAACACTGTTTATCTTTAAAGAGAGCGACAGCACAGCAACAAATATAAAGATAGGTAACAATCTAAAGTGAATTTTGTTTATTTTCATTGCTTATCCTTTATTTTATGGCTCTTAATGCTTTTAACAATTCCATTTCAGCTTCTGAGCGAGAAATGTCATCTGTATTTTCTTTCTCTTGAGGAGCCATGATGGGGGTGACTTTTTTTTCAGATATTGGAGAACCTTCTTTCATTTGACGTCCGGTTTTGATGGCATCTTCAAGTCTATCAGCCAAATTATCGGCTCTTTCATTGATAAACATAAGGTCGTCCTTGAGCTCTTTGGCGTTGTCGACAACTTCTTTTAAATCGTTGCTGGAGCTTTCGGTAACAGATTTTAATTTTGGAATGCTGTTTTCGGCTTTATAAGTGGCATCATTTAATGCTTCTATGAGCTTTAATAAAGCTTTTTGGTTTTGGCGCATCAAAGTCAAATTCTTGTCTAATTTATATACATAAACAATTGCTGGAATGAGCAAAACGATGACTATTAAATTTATGAATAAGTCAATATTATCCATTTTTTTCAGCCTTTCCTTTAATGCGAATGACAACTTTGTTGCCTTTTCTTCCCATTGAACCTGTCAGCAGAGGTACATCTCCACACAGGAGTGTAACATTATCATGTGGGGACATGTCTAAAGCTAAGAAAGAACCTTTTTCCCAATTTGAGATTTCCCCGAATTTGACTTCAACTTCTTTCATGACGGCATCTAATTCAATATCTGTTTCCCAGAGTTGTTCCATAAGATGGTTTTCCCAAATGACGTCTCGTCCGAAGCGTTCTCCCATAAACATTTGGAGCAGTAATTCTCTTATGGGTTCAAGTGTGGCATAAGGAATCATCAAATCTATTTTTCCGCCACGATCTTCCATATCTACGCGTAGGCGGGCGACTATAACTGCGTTAGATAAACGGGAAATTGTAGCAAAACGCGGGTTGGTTTCGGTTCTATCATATACAAAATTAACTGTTGTTATAGGATCAAAAGCTGTTGATAAATCTGTTAAAATAAGTTGAATCATATCTTTTACCAGATTGAGTTCTATCGTGGTATAAGGGCGACCTTCAATACGCATTGCGGCCGTTCCTCTGCGACCGCCCAATAAAACATCAACGATGGAATAAACCAGAGCGCTATCTAATGATATTAAGCCGTAATTGTCCCATTCTTCAGCTTTAAATACGGTTAACAAGGTAGGAAGAGTTAGGGCGTCTATATATTCACCGAAGCGCATTGATTCTATACTTTCTAAGGATACCTCAACGTTATCTTGGGTGAAATTTCTTAAAGATGTTGCCATTAAGCGGATTAGTCTATCAAAAACAATTTCCAACATAGGCAAACGCTCATAAGAAACCATTGAGCCGTTTAATATGGCTCTGACGCCGGTTTTCATGGTGTGATATTCTGAATCTTCTTCATTATGATAACCCAAAAGAGAATCTATTTCTTCTTGGTTAAGAATTTTTCCTTCAGAAATTCCATCAGTATTGGACGATTTTTCTTCGGTAATTTCTATTTTATCTGCCCAATTTTTTGTATCTTTTGAAGCTTGTGATGTTTGTGTTTCTTCAGCCACTTTTATATCCTCTTATTTTTTTTGAATATCAAAACTCTTAAAGTTTATATTCTCTATTTTAATTGGAGCTGCCGCCAAATTTATCCGATATAGCAATTCTTGTTTTAACCAATATAAACCTTCAGAACCGCTTATTTCTTCCGCATGAAGATTTTGAGTATGCGCCAATATGATATCATAGAAACGAGGCAATAAAGTCTCAATCTTTTTTACATCTTCTATATTGGTTAGTTCAATGCTAATTTTAAAATTAGCTATACTGTTTTCTCCATTTGAAGATTTTACTGTTGCAGAAATTTCCGGAAGATCATAAAAAACGAGGCTTTGTTTCTTTTCTTCGTTATTTTGTTCTAAGACATTATATGGTAAGCCTTTTACATCATTAAATGAACTTTCAAAAGTATGATATAGACCGACCGCCAAACCGATTGCTATTAAGGCAGGTAGTATAAAAAGAAGAATCTTTTTTTTGTTAACTTCCTTTGGATTGTCATCATCTTCTTCTATTTTGTCAAAATCATCTAATTCTGCCATGAAATACTCCGGATATTCTTATTTGATAGATTAATCTTTTTTCATTCTATAATATTTATTTTATAAATAAATCTTAATTTTGCATTTATTAAACGTTTATTAACAGAAAAAAGCCCTTTCTTGCAAGAAAGGGCTTTTTTAGAGAAAATATTTATATTACCATACACCCGTGTAGTTTAAATTCGGGTCATTATAATTTGGACCATCTGGTTTTTCTTGATAACGGATGCTTCCTATACTTTTTGTATGGGGTAGGTATTGATCTACGTATGTACTGCTAAAATTAGCTCGGTTAAAATAACAGTAAATAGTTGCAATTGCTGATAATTCTTCTTTTCTGACCGGAAATAGATTCCATAGAATGGAGTTATTACTTACGGTTGCGCCGCTTGGAATAGCACCAATCGCTTTGGCATATGCTTCATAAGTCAATGCTGGATAAATAAAGCCCATAACACTGTGCCAACCTTGGAATTTGTTGTTATGCCAATAAGCTTTTAATGTGGTATTTAGCCATGTGTTAACCTGAAATGTATATGGGGTATTCATAATTTCAGCCCAATATGGAGGTTTTGTTTGTGCAACACCTCCAATTGCGTAGTTTGCACCACCATTAGGGTTGGTCGGATCGTTATCTGAAACAATAACCAATGGTGCAGACATTTTGGTATATTTACTGGGCTGATCTGATGTGAAACCAATGGAGATATCATCGCCTCGAGGGTCAAAACGGAAGTTTAAATCTCGGTATTCTGTTCCTTTAGAGCTGTTGGTGACCGGAACACCCGCTTGAGCCATTGCAAAACGAATAGGGGTAATGGTTGCTACTTGTGAATAGCCCGGAGGACAGTTCGGGGTCGGAATAAAACCTAACCATGGCGACGTGTCGCATTTAGTGCTTGTGCCGCAATCACTTAAACCACTTAATTTAAATCCGTCCCAACTCAAATTATCTGGCGTCCAGTCTACTTTTCCCGTATAAGTGTTATCCAAAACATATATACCTTTATTAATAAAGTCCGGTAAAATATCACTTAAACGAGCACCTCCGCGAGAAGCCAATTTTATATCATTCATCATAGAAGTGTATGCTGGGTTCACTTCAAAAGAATAACCATCTGTTCCACCATTAGTGGCATCTGGAGATGTTCCGCTTACATTACTAACCAATCTATCTGCTTTGATATAGCTTATTGGATTGGCTTTATTGTCAGCACTATTGCTGTTGCGGTCTATCTCAATGACACCTTTACGCATATGAATCGAGCCTTTGCCATTGTCCATGGTTGAGCCTTCTGCATTGTTTTTGCTAATGGTTAAAACGTTTTGTGTACCATCATAAACCGCTACATCTGCCGTAAATTGGGCTTGCGGAACATTTGCTGAAGTGGCATATAATTTTGCTATCTGTTGGTTGTTGACAGCAAATTTTGTGTAACCTTGTTGTGATTCAATTTGGTTATAATCATTTACATCTTTTACTAAGAATGAGCTGTTGTTATCCTTAAATCTTACGGTAGCACCGCTTTCGTCTGCAGCCAAACCAATGCCTCCGCGGGCAGCATTATAACTACCGGCAATAAATTGTTGAGCTACCGTTGTATTGGCCTTGGTGTTGCCAATGTCAAAGACTTTTGTTCCTGCTGAATTATTGGCAACAAATTCAGAATTTACAGTTATATTACCACTACCTTCACTGACATTAAAGCCATATTTACCGCTATTGTTGATGTTTCCGGCTTTAAAGTTCTTTTCAACATTTAAGTTGTCCATTGTGGCTGTTCCGTAAACACGCAAGTTGGCATTTTTTGTTGCCGTACCAATGTTGACATTGCGCGTGTTAAGAATATTTAATGTTTCATCATAGAAATGAGCTTCATTGGCGTCTGCCGTAAAACCTCCGTTCGCAGCAGATATGTCTCCGGTAATGTGAGCGTAACCGGCAACATCTGTATTTCCTTCCGGAGATATCATTACATTTTTATTCATAAAAGATATTAATCCTTCATTAGCATTAAATACAGTTTTACCATTATTTCCGGTTAAGCTTACATAAGGCGTGCTGCCATTTACATCCACATTAAAATTACCACTTAAGGCTTTGATGCTTCCAACATCTCCGTTTACAACAAATTGAGCATCATCTTCTGTATTTCCTGTACCGACGTATAAGGCTTGTTTGTGTTGTGCATAGCCGGCTTCGGCGATAAAGTTTTCTCCAGCAGCTTTTAAGGTTGAATCAAATAAGCCTTCTCCGTCTACATGCAGAAGGGCATTATCACCTCCGGTCTGAGCTTTAATGTTGATTGTATTGTTATTTGCATTACCGGCAGCAATTAAGTTGACAATTTGGTTAATATCATTGCCACCCATAGATAAGGTTGTTTCCATAGTATTATATTCTGGACGTCCTGGAACTTCTACACGATGCAAAACATCTTTACCTCCGCCGGTACCATCAGCAACAGCTTCAATTGACGTAGCTACAATACTTCCATCTTTTACACTGTTGCCATTGGGTAAATCAGCTTTTTCGATTTCCCAAGCTCCTTGTACACCTGTTGCTTTTTCTCCATCAAAAAATCCACCATTTGTTCCTATCATAGAGGCAATTCTTGAGGATCTGATACGAGACATATCAGGATTATTGTCATTGGGTTTAGCAACCATAACGGTTGTGAGCGCTTTTCTTTCTCCAGAAGGGTCTCTTGTTTGTTTTATAACAACTTGAAAGTCATCAAAAATTTTACCTTGAGCCTTAAATCCTAAGGGAAGATAGTCTCTAAAGTGCTCAATATTAATAGGTGTTGTGGTTTTGGCGCTGGTATCTGCCGAACTGGCTCCAAAATCAAAATTTCCGTAATTTACAGATTTATCTGAGGTGGCAGAATTTGATGTTACCGTTCCGCCTGAGGTGATGGTAACATAGTTGTCTCTCAGGTAGTTATCTACGGCATTGACAATAGTTCTAACTTGGCTGGCAGCATTGATATCTTGCATTTCATTTGTTCTTTCTGCCGCTTTTTTATAGATAACGGGAGTAACCATCGAAATCAGGCCGAGCATAGCAATGGCTTCCACCATCATGCTACCTTTTTCTCCCCTCAGCTCATTGATTTTTCTTAACATTATATTTCTCCTTTATCTACCTTAATTGTAATATTTAGCTTTGTATTCATATATATACATCAAACATAGGTTACTTGTATTATCTTTGTTGCATTTTTCTGCAAATCCCCCATTTTTTGCAATATAGCGAGGAATTTCATACATAAATTCATTAGTTACTTCACTATTTTCCGCATCATCAAAGCCTGATTGATATATTCCTTCACGGCTGCGAATAACAAGTTGATCACATTTTTTTTGTCCGGTTGCTGTATCTTCTATATATTTTTTGCAAACCGGATATCCGAAACTTGAATCGTAACCAATTAATTCTTTCATTGCCGCATTTAAATCATTGTTGGGTAGACCGGTCTTTACATTTAACCATCTTTGCGGAATGGGCATATAGGCAACAAGAAAACGTATAGCATTGTCATCAGAGCAATTTTTTGCACTGCTATAATTGTTTCTATCAAGGCAATAAATTTCAGTTGTAACCGTGCCGTCATCTTTATAGCCGTATGGTAAATATGTATTGCCTTCGTTAGGACTGAGTTGGTCTAAAGTTAAAATTCCCGGAGCATAGGTGACAGTGTCGGCGGCAATGGTATTACCTTCAGAATCTGTGGTTGTGGCATAAGGTGGTGTATTGCCGCGCATATATCTTCCGGCAGCTTGTTGTTTTATAATGAGTTTGGAAACTAAGGCACGAGCAATTGGTTCAACTTGTACCGAACGCATATCAGAGCGGTATGTTAAGTTGAATGAGTATAAAGCGACCATAAATGTTGCTAAAATTACCCATATATACATATACTCCACCTTTCCTTTCTATATTATCCTACCATAGGTAAACACATTTTCATAGTAAATACATCTTTATTTTGCTAAAAATTCACAATTTTGAAACATTTTTTTAACATCATCATAATAATTTTTTATTAAAAATCTTTTACATACTCGTTTTAAAAAAAAATATAATTTTTTTGTTGGCTTATAAAATATTCAATAATATTATATTTTTGTCGTTTGAGGAGTTACGATTATGATTAAAGAGTTATTTTTTGGTGTTGCATTGAGTGTTTTAGCTGTTTCTCATGGCTTTGCCGATGATGATATTTTTGCAAATGAAGGTGTTACATCTTTTCAACAAGGAAATGATGTTTGGCGCAGACAAACAGAAACAAATAATACTCCATCCAAAACGCAAAAAATTAAACAAGTGTTACCTGAAATTAAAAAAGCCATAGGGCAGGTAGCATGGGACAATATCGCTAATGCTGAAAAAATTTTTTGTTATGAAGTGGATACCATTCCTGAAGGTTATACCGGTTATACCTTAGATTCAATGGCTGTTACCGGTTTTTGCGGAGTGATTAAAAGCGAAATCAAGGAACAGGTTTTATCCCAACTCTTTATGAATAATAAAAATGTGCTTTTCAATGTGCGTGAAGAATGTGTTATCCATCCGCGAATCGTTTTGCGTTTCGTAAAAGGCATTGATTCAACAGATGTTTTACTGTCTTCTCCGTGTTATTCTTTTACGGTTTATTATCCCGGTTCTGTGCGGGTGTTTAATGCTAAACCTGCAGCTCAGGTTATTGATGCTTTAATTAATATTTTTGATAAAAATAATGTCGATTTTGTTTCTCCGGCTTTGCTTAACCAGCTCTTGCCTGTTGGTGTTCCGCAAACTAAGGAACAGCGCGATTTGGTTAGCAAAAAACCTAAAGCAATTAGAAACTGGGAAACAAACAAAAAGCCAGAACAACCTCAAGAAAAGCCCGAAAGTCAAGGTTGGAATAATTTGGATTTAGGTTTTTAATTTAATCTTAATGATATACAATCAGATTAAATACATTTTCCAAAACAAAAAGAAATATAAAGCAAATTAAGGCAGAAACAATCGGGGTGGTTATCCAACCTAAGGAAACTTTGCTTAACAAAGACCATCTGATTCCTCGTCCTCCTTTAGCTATGCCTATTCCAATAACTGCTCCGATAACCGCTTGTGAGCTTGAAACGGGAACCAAGGGTAATGAAGGGATGTTATACCCTTCCAAAAAGTTTTTAATGCTTTCTGATGCAAATAAAAATAAGACTAAAGATTGTGCAACGACTACTATCCATGCAATAATCGGAGACATGGACATAACATCATTTCCAATAGTTTTTATGATTTTTTGAGAATAGGTGAATACACCGCTGCTGATTGCCAATCCGCCAATAAAAAATAGGATTTGTGTGCCGCTTAACTTCATATATCCTATTGTTACTTCATGAAATGGAGCGGCATCAACAAACACGCCCATGACATTGGCAATATTATTTGCGCCGAGAGCATAGGCACCAAATGCACAAGCTGCAATTAGACCTAATCTGGTGTATAAGTCCTGATGTATTATGTGCATTTGGGAATGTTTAATATATTGTTTTATTATTAAATAAATGCAAATGGCAATTATGCCCGATAATACAGGACAAATTATCCATGTACTGACGATTTTGGCCAAGATTGTTGTATCTGTATGGTGATTGCTATAAAAATTCCACCCGACAATACTTCCAACGATGGCTTGTGTGGTCGACACAGGTGTACCGTTATTTACCATCCAATAAACGGCCAATGCGGCAGAAAGTGCCACCATAAATGCTCCCGCCAGTTCGTTTACTGAACCTAACTCGACCAAAGTACGGCTGGTGCCTGATCCACCAAATACGGCTCCGAGAATGATACATATTGAAGCAATGGTGGCTGCGGTTTTAAAACGTAACATTTTTGTACCAACTGCTGTTCCAAAAACATTTGCGGCATCGTTAGCACCTAATGACCAGCCTAAAAATAAACCGCTGCTCAAAAAAATAAAATAGCTTAAATCCATTAAATATCTCTTTTTACGGTAAATATGAGAAGTTCATCAACACAATCTTCTGCAATATCGGCAATATCGGCAACTTCGCTGATGATGCCGCTTAATTGCAGTTTATTGGCTAACGGCATTTCGGAGTCAAATATTGCTTCTTTCATTTTTCCTGAAGTTAAATCGCTTTCAGACTCTATGAAATATACTTTTTGAGAATAGTCACGTACCGTGCTGAAATCTCTGAAAAAAGCTCTTGATGCAATGGCCATATTTTCGGCACAGTCGCTTACTTGTTCGCAAAGTTCTTTCATTCTACTATGATATTCTTCCGGAAATTCGGGACGTTCTATATAAAATTTGTACGCTACTTCGTCAAAACGATTGATAATGCTATCTAAGTTTTCAACTAACTCAAGAACATCGGCACGCAAATCAGGAATTAAATTTTGGCTATATAATTGATTTTCGATATCTCGACGTAAATTATCAGCATCGTGTTCTATGTTTTTGATTTGTTTGCATAATTTTTTGTATTCAAGACTTCTTTGCTCTCTTAAAAAAACGGCAATGGCTTTTTTGAATGTCATGGCAACATCTATGATTTTGTCATGAAACATGTCGATTTTATTTTCTAAAGCTTTGGTTTGCGCGAACAAAGATATTTTTATCTGAAACATTTTTTCCTCATTTTGCTTTTAATTTCTCATATCATATAAAAATTTTTTTTATAATTAAAGCAATTTTAAATATTTGTAACATATTCTTCTCTTTGAAGTGGGAAATTTGTTAATTTCCCATAATTGTATTAAACCTTAAGGAATACTATCATGAAAAAATACAGTTCTCTTATTATTTCTGTTGTAGCCTTGATTGTTGCCGTTATTGCTTTGGTAATGAATTTGACTTGCAACAAAAATAATCAGCCTATCAGTGTGGAAGAAACATTGAATAATAATCCTGAAATTATTATCAATGCTATGCAAAACTATGAACAAAAAATTCGTGAAGAAGCTTTAGCTAATGCTCAAAAACTCATTGATGAAAATATTGAGGCTTTGAACAACAATCCTGATTCTCCGACTCTCGGAAATAAAGATGCTAAGGTTACAGTTGTTGAATTTTTTGACTTCTCTTGCCACTATTGCCACGCTTTATATCCAAATTTGAAAAATATTATGGATAAAAACCCTGATGTGAAATATGTATTCAAAGAAATGGCTTTTGTTGCTCCTGTTTCTACATATGCTGCTAAAGCTGCTTTGGCTGCCAATATGCAAGGTAAATATGCCGAAGTTTTGAATGCTTTGATGACCAATCAAGGTGCTTTGTCTGAAGCTAAAGTTGATGAATTGGCTGTAAAAGCTGGTGTCGATTTGGAACAAATGAAAGCTGATATGAATTCTGATAAAGTTGCTCAAATGATGAAAGATAATTCTGATTTGGCAGGCAAAATTCAAGTTAACGGTGTTCCGGCTTTGGTTATTAACGGTAAATTGGTTCAAACTTTGGACGAAGCCGTTATTCAATCTGAAATTGATGCCGCTAAAGCTAAATAATATTGCTTTTCAGCTTTATAAAAAAAACTCCCGAAGTTTCGGGAGTTTTTTTTGTTTGCATTTCATATTTAATTATGTATAATAGAGAAAATTTGACAAAAAGGTTTTTCCTATGGAAAATATGTACAATTCACCCAAACTTATGCAAGATATTTTTCAAACTATGGATTTTTATGCAAAATATCCAAATATTCGCTTGTTTACTGGGAAAAAAGTTTATTCATTGCATGAGAATGTACGAGCTCTTTTGCAACAAAATCATAATAATCCGGATGAACAACAAAAACTTCACGGAAATTTTATTTGGAAGCTGAAAAAATATTATAGAACATCTTTTCGAAAAGAGGCTGTGGCTTTAGTTAATTCAAATATTAAAGAACTCAATCTTTCTGATAAAGATAAAATTAACTATTTGAATTATTTGCTTTCAACTTCTGTTTATCCTTATTTTTATGATTCTGTTTTTGAAAAATTGTCTCAAGTTGCTCTTTTGAATGCGGCTCAAAAGTTGCAAGCTAAAAATGTCTTTGAAAAGTTGAAAACATTGTTAACCAAAAAACAAAAAAATAAAGTTGAAAATATGCAACTTTTTCATAAATTTGAGCCTTTTTTACAAAATTTTGCGCAACAATCTCAAGCGGTTTCTTATAAAATGTTAGGGGAGTTTGCCGAAGTTTATTTTAATGCCGGTTTGCAAAGCGAATATAGAGAAATTTCTATGCAGCCTTTAGTGATGTTAATGCAAAAAACAGAAGCTCTGCAAGCTCAAAAAACACCGCAATTGTTTGAGAAAGAATTTTCTAATCAAGCTTTGTCTCCAAAGATTGATAAAAAAGCGGTTACTGTTTTACTCAAAGGCTATTATGATTTTTGGATAAAAAGCGGAAAATCTCTCCATTCAAATTCTAATTTTCATCATGCTGTTACATCTATGTTTTGTGATATTGTGCAAAATTTTGATTACACAGCAACTGATGTTAAAAATTTGCGCAAAGTATTAGGAAATCATCGCTCCTTTGGAGCTCAGCAAGCACGTCTTTATGAAATGGGATTGTTGATTCAACGCGCTTATAACCAATCTCATTCTCGAGGAGTAAGTTCAAGGAACAAGACTGTTCATCCTATTTTTAAGGATAAGCATACACGCTGGGATTAAGCTTTTTTAGCAAGCTTATCGCGCAGATATTTTGCTGTGTAGCTGATTTCTGATTTTGCCACTTCTTCCGGTGTGCCTTGGGCAATGATTTGTCCGCCGCCATCACCACCTTCGGGTCCAATATCAACAATATAATCTGCCGTTTTTATCACATCCAAATTATGCTCAATCACAATAATGGAGTTGCCTTGGTCAACCAAAGTTTGCAAAACTTTTAAGAGCTTATTAATATCTTCAAAATGAAGCCCCGTTGTTGGCTCGTCTAAAATATAAAGCGTTTTACCTGTGGCTCGTTTGGAGAGCTCTTTAGAGAGCTTGATACGTTGCGCTTCACCTCCGGAGAGGGTAGTTGCCTGCTGTCCTAAATGAATGTAGCCAAGACCTACTTTACGCAATAAGTCCAGACGATTTTTGATTGACGGGATATTTTCAAAAAAGGCATAAGCCTCATCTACGGTCATATCTAAGACATCGGCAATTGACTTGCCTTTATATTTTATTTCCAAAGTTTCGCGGTTGAAACGTTTTCCTTTACAAACATCGCATTCAACATAAACATCAGGCAAAAAGTGCATTTCAATTTTGGTAACACCGTCGCCTTTGCAAGCCTCGCACCGACCGCCGGCAACGTTGAAAGAGAAGCGTCCGGCATTGTAACCTCTGGCTTTGGATTCAGGGAGTCCGGCAAACCAGTCGCGAATGTTAGTAAACAAGCCGGTATAAGTTGCCGGATTGGAACGTGGGGTTCTGCCAATTGGCGATTGGTCAATCTCAATAATTTTATCAATATTTTCCACGCCAATCAGTTTGTCATATTTGCCGGTGGTGTTGCGGGCACCGTTCAGTTCTTTGTTTATGGCTTGGCACAAGGTTTCCAAAATGAGCGACGATTTACCGCCGCCGGAAACACCGGTTACGCAAGTCAGCGTTCCTAAAGGAATTTTTAAATCCACATTTTTAAGGTTGTTGGTTCTGGCTCCCTTGACACCGATAAATTTGCCGTTACCTTTGCGACGGGTCGATGGAACTTCAATCTCTTTGACACCATTTAAATATTGTGCGGTCAAACTGTTGGGATTTTTCAAAACTTCTTTGACCGTACCTTCGGCAGTGATTTTTCCGCCGAGTTGTCCGGCGCCTGGTCCCATATCAATCAGATAATCGGCAGCACGAATGGCATCTTCATCATGCTCAACCACAATAACGGTATTGCCGATATCTCTTAAACGGGTGAGGGTGGCGAGCAAGCGGTCGTTGTCTCTTTGGTGCAGACCGATGGAAGGTTCATCCAAAACATATAAAACACCGGTTAAGCCAGAGCCGATTTGCGAGGCTAAGCGGATACGTTGAGCTTCACCACCGGACAAGCTGCCTGATTGACGTGACAAGGTTAAATAATCCAAACCGACATTGTTCAGAAAGGTCAATCTCTCAATGATTTCCTTTAAAATCTTATGAGCAATTTCTTGTTTTTTCGGGCTTAATGTCGGTTCAATGCCACTAAACCATGTAAGAGCTTTTTGAATGGACATCTCTGATGCATCCATAATATCCAAGCCGCCGATTTTAACTGCCAAAGCTTCGGGTTTTAATCTCTTGCCGTGGCAAAACTCACAAGGAGCGGCAGATTGATATTTGGAAAATTCTTCTCTGACCCAATCCGAATCACTTTCCAAGAAGCGACGTTCCATATTGGGAATAACACCTTCAAAAGGTTTTTCAGAAACAAATCGAGAGTAATACATAGGAACGCAGACATTACCTGAGCCGTACAAAATCACTTTACGAGCACTTTCCGGCAGCTCTTTCCATGGGGTGTGAACTGAAATGTGCAAAAATTCAGCTAAAGATTCAACAGTTTGGCGATAGAAGGCCGATTTTCCACTGTCCCATGGGGCGATGGCGCCTTGTGATAAAGATAAATTGGGGTTGGGAACAACCAATTCAGGGTCCATATATAATTTGGCGCCGATACCATCACAGTGAGGGCAAGCACCTTGCGGATTGTTAAACGAAAACAAGCGCGGCTCAATTTCTTCAATGGTGAAACCTGAAACCGGACAAGCAAATTTGGAAGAAAAAACGGTGCGGCTTTTATCGCTCATATTTTCGGCATAAACTAAACCATCGCTCAATTTTAAAGCCGTTTCCAAAGATTGAGCCAAACGCTCGGAGATTTCTTCTTTAATTACCAAGCGGTCAACCACAACTTCAATATCGTGTTTTTGATTTTTGTTTAACTCAGGTACTTCTTCGATGTCATAAATTTCGCCATCAATTTTTAAGCGTTGGTAGCCTTGCTTTTGCAAGCTTTCTATTTCTTTTTTGAACTCGCCTTTTTTGCCTCTGGCAATCGGTGCCAAGAGCATCAATTTTGTTCCGAGCGGGAAGGAGATGATTTTATCGACCATTTGTGACACGGTTTGGGATTCAATTGGTAAACCTGTTGCCGGAGAATAGGGTGTGCCGGCGCGTGCCCATAACAAACGCATGTAGTCATAAATTTCGGTGACGGTACCAACGGTAGAACGCGGATTATGTGAGGTGGTTTTTTGCTCAATGGAAATGGAGGGCGATAAACCTTCTATCGAATCAACATCGGGTTTTTTCATTAAGTCCAAAAACTGGCGGGCATAGGCAGACAAACTTTCAACATAGCGGCGCTGTCCTTCGGCATAAATGGTGTCAAAAGCTAAAGAAGATTTTCCCGAACCGGAAAGACCAGTCACAACAGTTAATTGGTTTTTAGGAATCTTAACATCAATGTTTTTTAAGTTGTGTTCTCTGCCACCTTTGATTTCGATAAAATCGTTTGCCATATTGCCCTCAAATTTGTTTTTATTTTGTTCTTTGGCATAATATAAACACATATTTTTTTTAAGGCAATAAGAATCCGCATATTTTTTTTGCAGATTTTAGACAAAATGATTGACAAGACAGTTTGAATATGTTACACATTCGCCACTATGATGAATATTGAGATTTTACATATAGAGTCTATAAGACTTTCTCTCCGACGCTCCTTGGGGGCTGTTATTTTATTTTAAATTTTTTTTAATCCGTTTTTTATGTTTGTTTTTTGCCGCACAGTGCGGAGTTTCTAAATTTGTGGAGGGAAAATATGTTTTCCGATTTGAGTAAAAAAGTTAAAGTTTTGTTTGATGATACTGTTGCTAATTTAAGTAAAGAAGATGTTTTATTTGTGATGCCGGCTTTTTATCCGCAACGTGGCGGAATTTTGGAAGAAGTGGTAGCTAAAGGCGGAAAAGCTATTATTGCCGGTGGAGCTCCCAAGCAACAGCTCTTTAAGGGTATTGTTCAATACAGCCCAGGGTTTGATACCACGGGTATTAGCGAAACTCCTAAAGAAATACATGAAATTGTCAGCGCAATTCCTTCTGAAATTGTTAAAGGTAAAAGGGTGGCTTTGTTTGTAGAAGCTCCGGTCGGAAAATATTGGTCTGGTAATCTCAAACTTAAAGGTGCTGATATCGTGGCTTCCAATGAACAAAATTTGCGTCTTTTCTTTGAAGAAAAAACAAATTTGCAGAAAATTTTGTTTGAAGCAGGTTTGCAAGATTGTTTTATTCCTTCCGAAGTGGTTGATGTGAAAGATTTGTCTGAGCAAGATATGGATAAGCTTTATGCTAAATATCAAGGACAAAGCGGCAAGGTCGTTATTCAATCTTGCGGTGCCGAAAATTTTGAAAGCGGCGGCGGCAAAGGAACCAGCATTGTTTCTGACTTTGAGGCTTTCAAGCAAAATCTTGCCCAACAAAAGGGCAGTGTGAAAATTGCCAAATGCATCGAAGGCTTTTGCAGTAATATGTCCATGTTTGTCGGTAATTTGGTGGCAGATGAGCAAACAAAAAGTATGAGTAAAGGTGCACTTGGGGCTAAAGATGATGCTTTTAATCCCGATACCATTTATTCTTTGCTTGCTAAAGGTCAAAAACTTGGCATAAATGATGATAATACGGTTGTTTTGGCTGCTCGTGCTTCTTTAAAAGCCATTGGTGATAAGAATTTAACTCGTAGCCCATCTAACGGCGTCGGCAACTCTTTGGGATATGATTTTCCTGAAGAAATTAATGCAAAAGTTGGAGAAATTGCTCAAAAACTCGGTTCTTTGATGGCTAAATGCGGTAAGATTGGTTTGTGCGGCGCTGATTTGATTATTGATAAAAATAACCATATCTATATTAATGAAGTTAACGATCGTCAGCAAGGTCCAACCGAACAATTGAGCTTAGATGCCGAACATTCCGGTTTGGTTGGTATTCACAGATTGGCATTCTTGGCTAGTTATGCCGATTGCACCAATCCAGAAGTGATGAATGTATTTAAAAAAGTAAGAGAGAATTCAGAAGCTTTGTATAAAAAATCTTTGCAAAGCGATGGTACATTCTACATCAAAATGATGGGCAAACAAAAAGGGACGGCAACTTCTGTTATTGACATTAATCCCGGAATTTATGCTCTTGATAAACAAGCTGATGGTTCTTGGAAGTGGGATTTTTCCAAAAATTATCAATCTGGAAACAATATTGACTTGTCTCAACCGCGTATTTATGCCGGTTTAGCCGGAATTAGTTTGAAAAAAGGTCAACAAGTGCCCAGTGGTGCGCAAATTTTGCGTATTGTCGGTAAGGCTAAAAACGGTTCTTCTCCGTTTATGATTTCAGATAATAAAGTGGTATTGAATAAAAAATGGTTGCCAATCGTTAATAGTTTGTATACATCTTTATTTGGTAAAGACTACAATAAACAAATTTTGATGACAAACTTTAATGATGGAACAGTACATGATTGATTATTCAATAAAAAAACACAGAATATTAACTGCCGGCGGTGCAACCGAACTTAGCTTGAATGAGTTTGTTTATAAAGCCCCTGCCGCAGGAAAGGTTTTGTATATTCAATCCGGTTTGCATGGCGGCGAAACCTCGCAATGGGTTTTGTATCAACTTCATTCTTTTTTAATGAATAATCTTAAATGCGGCGAAGTTCATATTGTTCCTTACGCTAATCCGATGGCGTGGATGCAACGTGCCTATTTTTCAACTTTTGGAAAATTCAGCTTGCTTGATGGTAAAGATTTTAACCGTTGTTTCCCCGGAAAAAAAGATGGAGATGTTAATGCTCGCCTTTGTTCGGCTATTTTTGATTTGGCAACCAAAGCCGATTTTGTTTTGGATTTGCACACCTCTAAAAGCTCTAATCCGTTTGCCATTTATACTAAGTTTGAATATGAACCAATGGTCAAAGCTTGTGGTTTGCCTTATAATCAATATTCCGATGATGCCAGTATTCCCTCATTACATGGAACCTTTAATGCAGCATTGGACAGAGCCGGGGTTGCTAATGTTACCATAGAATGTGGCAGTCATAATGAATATGATGAAAGAAAAATTAATGCTGTTTTCAATGGTATATGTTCCATTTTGGCAGAATTGAATTTGGTGGAAAAATCTCTAACTAACACTTTATCAACATCTATTTATCGTTTTGAAAAAAGAAATAAAATCTTTTCCCCTGTTTGCGGTTTGTTCAAGCCGGAAAAAGAATTGGGCGGCAAAATTAAGCAAGGAGATGTTCTAGGCCTTATTGCCAATGCTTCAAATTTGGCAGAAATGATTGAGGTTAAAGCCCCCATAGATGGGCTGTTGCAGGTTTTGACTGCCGGACATATTGTTTGGGAAGGGGATGTTTTGGCCGAGATTGTGCCCGAAGAAGATTTGCATCTGATTCCTTAGTTAAAATAAAGACTTGCAAAAAGATAAAAAAATTTTATTATAAAAGGCTGTGTTGAAACCAAACAGTCTAAGAATTAAATGTTTAAAATTTTAACCAAAATATTTCTATGTGGAGCTTGTGTTTTTCCTTGGGCGGCAAATGCTGATGTTAATATTGCCGTCGTTGCTCCTTTGGCAGGTGATTATGAAAATCTAGGCAAAGAGCTGGTTAGCGGGGCTCGCATTGCCGTGAATGAAATTAATCATAACGGTGGTTTGAACGGTGAAAAAATCAATCTGGTTGTTGTTGATGACCAATGCAATGATACTTTGGCGGTTTCTACCGCGCAAATGATTGCCGTAAATTCTTCTCCCAAAGATAAAATGAATTTGGTTATTGGTCCATATTGTCAAAATGCTCTTAAAGATGTGGCTGCAATTTATGCAAAAGCCAAAATCTTACAAATTGTTCCGACCTCTGTTAGTGGATATGAATTAGCTAACAAACCCAAAACAACTATTGCTCTGGTGGGGAATAGTGAACAGCAAAGTTTGGCTTTTTTTACATATTATCTTAAAAATTTTGATTTGCAAAAAATGGCTCTGGTTTATAATGGAGCCAATAAAGAAATTGTCGGTGTGGCGGCTGCTTTGCAAGAAGAGTTCTTTAAAGCCGGAAAAATGCTCGATTTTAAAAGCTATAATTTCACTTCTTATGATGAAGATTATGATCAACTTGCCGAAGATATTTTAGATGATAAGAGCAAAGTCGTTTTGATTTTAGGTAATCGTAACGAAGTGACAAGTTTGGCTAAAGAATTGAAATCAGAAGATGAAAATTTAGCTGTTTTTGTTAATAGATATCAAATTGAAGGTTATTATGGCAAAAAAATGGGAAAATATGCTAACGGAACCTATTTTCTTTCTTTGCCGACATTAAAAGAAAATACCGAGTTTACCGAAACGCTGGTTAAGATGCGTTTGCTCGGAATAGAACCGGAAGGATTGAGTGTTTACGCTTATTCTGCCGTAAAACTTTGGGCTGATATGGTGGAAAAAGAGGATTCTTATAAGTTTGATAAATTGTCGACTTTGGCTAAGAATATGACTATTAATACCGCTTGGGGCGAAGAAAATTTTGTTAACGGAATGCCCAAAACTCCTGTAAATTATAGTATTTATAAACTCAATAACGGGGAATATACACAGGTTTATTGATTTTTGTTTCTTTCTCTTTTTTTATCTATATAATCAGTAACAGTTTTTTTAATTTATTTGTTTTTAAGTAAGGTGATATTATGGTCAGTAGCATTAATAAAGTGATTTTGGTTGGTAATTTGGGCGCAGATCCGAAAGTGAGCAATACCGCCAATGGTGCAAAAATCGTTAATTTGAATATTGCAACTTCCGATGTCTGGAAAGATAAGCTCTCCGGTGAACGTAAAGAAAGAACAGAATGGCATCGTGTGGTTATTTTTAACAGCCAATTGGCCGATATTGCCGAAAGATATTTACGTAAAGGTTCTAAGGTTTATTTGGAAGGTCAGCTCCAAACACGTAAATGGGAAGACAATAACGGACAAGAACGTTATACCACTGAAATTGTTTTGCAAAACTATGCCGGTACATTGGTATTGTTAGACGGTCGTGGTGATGGTGTTCCTGCCGGCGGCAACGATGTGTTCTCCGGTTCTGCTTCTTCTGGTTGGGATTCTGCTCCTGCTGCACCGGCTGCCGATTTAGATGATGATATTCCATTTTAAGATATAAAATAGAAACAAAAAAAAGAGAAAAGCATGTAAGCTTTTCTCTTTTTTTTGTTTTGAGGGCTCTTTTTACAAAGAGACGATAGTTCCTCCTAAAGAACAATCAACTAATGCATATTTTCCCGTTATTGTTTTACTGATATAGCAATGAATACGAGAATAGATTGCATCATTTACCAATGTAACATCGCAATCTGCATTTCTTCCAATGGTAAAGGCGTCACCCATTTCCAACAACTGTATCTCTTCTTTATAAAGAGACAAGTCTATGGTTATGTTCTTGCTCAGCAGAATATTCGGAAGGTTGTTTTCCGGAAAAATGGCAATTAGCTTTCTTTCGCGGCCATTGGCTTTTACAAGTTCTTTTACCTCTACTTCTGGTTTGAAGCATTCTGCAAACTGGACGGAGTTAAAGTTTTTATCAGGAAACTCTTTTAAGTATATATCAGTATACCAAGAGTGTACTTCTACCTTGGAGATGTGATATCTCCTTTTGTATTGTAGAATTTCTCCATTGGGAAAATAATTTCCTGTTTTAACTTTTTTGCAAATTATAACTCTCGGAGTTCCATCATGAATGTTTAATTCTTTCATTTTTATATATTTTTTTAGGTTAAACAATAAGCTATGTTTATACTTCAGAAAAATTATTATTCTCTGAGTACCCTCAAAAAATTCAAACTTTCTAAAATAATAAAACATAACCTTACTTTTCTTGGTTATATTTATGCTATATTTGAAAGAATATGTAAATAAAATTTTGTTACGGAATTATTTTTTCTTTTTGCTTTGGTTTTAAAGCAATGGGGTGGGGGTAGGTGTATCGAGCATTTTTTGAATGGCGTAATTATAATCTTGCGGCGCAAAAAGCAAGTTGACCAATTCCATTGGGTTTTTACCGGAAGCAATTTGTTGGCGGGCAATTTCTGCGGCGGTTTCTTTGACAATGGCATTGCGAAAAGCCTCTTGTGCGCTTTCTTTATTGGCAACATCTTTACCTTGTTTGTGTTCATATAACTTGCGCTCAAAGCGAGCAAACTCATAAACCGGATGTCCACCTTTTTGATAATCTTCCAAATCTTGATGGAAGGTTTTGGCATCCATCAAAGCGCGAATACCTTTGCCGTCTTTATCGCGATAAATCATCCAATCACAAACAAGCTCAATGTTTAAGGCTTTATCAATTTCTTTTTCGGAGATGTTTTTAAAGGTGATGTTTTTGATGTTGCCATCTATTGTTTCAATATTGATATTTTCTTCAAAATATTCTTTGTTATAGTTTTTGGGAGCACGCGGGTTCATCAGAGAGCGGCTTAGACACAGGGCCACCAAAGCAACTTTAAGTTCTTTACTTGCCATATAGGCAATTTTGCGCGGGTCTCTTTTGACTTCAAAGTCATCTAAAACTTGTTTGACGCAAAATATGTTAAGCTGATGTAATAACTCTAATTGTTCTTCATCCAAGGCAATGTCGGATTGAATTTGTTGATTGCAATTCTTTTCAATAATTTTATTAATAGCATCATCAATGAGTTGTTGTTTGTTGGTAGCCATAATAAATATCCGGTTTGTTGTTAATTTTGCCCTATCATATCATATTTTTATCTTTAAGGCTATACGTTTTTTACCCTATTTTTTCCCTATACAGCAATTTTATGTTAACTTTTCAAATTCAAATTTGAACAACAATCAAAAATAAGCCACTTTTTTTGGCCGTAGAGAGGAATTTATGCTTTTTTATGTGTGTAAGTTCCAATATTTGCTGGAGGGGTAAAGATATTTTTGCTATATTCTTGGCAGTTTGTAATTAAAAAAAGGATAAAAAAGTGAGTGAAGAAAACGAAAATTTGGACACTGTTGCCGAGGCTGTAAATCCGAACAGCGGTCAGGATATTTCTCCTATCGGCATTTGTGATGAAATGAGACGCTCTTATCTTGACTATGCCATGAGCGTTATCGTTTCCCGTGCTTTGCCAGATGTGCGAGATGGTTTGAAACCAGTGCATCGTCGTATTATTTATTCTGCTTACGAAAATGGTTATGATTATAACCGCCCATTCAGAAAATCAGCCCGCATCGTCGGTGATGTTTTGGGTAAATATCACCCGCACGGTGATAGATCAGTTTATGAAGCCATGGTTCGTATGGCACAACCTTTCTCCATGCGCGTTCCTTTGATTGATGGTCAAGGTAACTTCGGTTCTATGGATGGTGATAGTGCGGCTGCTATGCGTTATACCGAGGCTCGTTTGGCAAAAGTTGCTCACGCCCTTATTGATGATATTGAAAAAGATACCGTTGACTTTATGCCGAACTATGATGAAAGTTTGCAAGAACCGACAGTCCTTCCTGCCGCTTATCCAAACTTGCTTGTTAATGGTGCAAACGGTATTGCCGTTGGTATGGCTACCAATATTCCGCCACACAACTTGGGTGAAGTTTTAGATGCTTGCTGCGCTTATATTGATGATCCACTCATCTCAATAGAAGATTTAATCCGCATTGTTCCGGGACCGGATTTCCCGACCGGCGGTTTGATTTTGGGTTACAGCGGTGCAAAATCTGCTTATTTGACCGGACGCGGTTCGGTTGTTATGCGTGCCAAATGCACTATTGAAGAGCTGAGAAAAGATAAAGAAGCCATCATTGTGCATGAAGTACCGTATCAAGTTAACAAATCAATGCTCGTGACCAAAATTGCCGAGCTCGTGAAAGAAAAGAAAATTGACGGTATTTCCGATATCCGCGATGAATCTGACCGTCAAGGTGTTCGCGTGGTTATCGAAATTAAAAAAGATTTCCAAGCCGATGTGGTTTTGAATCAACTCTATAAGTTTACCCAATTGCAAACCAGCTTTGGTATGAATATGCTCGCTATTAATGGTGGTCGTCCGATGATGATGAACCTTAAAGACATTATTTCTGCCTTTGTTTCTTTCCGTGAAGAGGTTATTCGTCGTCGTACCATTTTCTTACTCAACAAAGCACGTGACAGGGCTCACGTTTTGGTTGGTTTGGCAATTGCCGTTGAAAATATTGATCCGGTTATTGACCTCATCCGTACATCTTCCAATCCGCAAGAAGCTAAAGATGCTTTGCTTGCCAAAGCATGGCCGGCCGGAGATGTTGAACCTTTGGTTAAACTCATTGATGAACCGGATAGAAAGGTTGAAAACGGAACATATCGTCTTTCCGAAGCGCAAGCCAAAGCAATTCTTGATTTGAAATTGCAACGCTTGACCGGTTTGGAAAGAGATAAAATTCATGAAGAATTGACCGGTATCGGTGAAGATATTAAAGAATATCTCTCTATTTTGGCCTCTCGCGAAAAACTCTACGGAATTATGCGTGATGAATTTGTTGCCATTAAAGATGAATATGCAACACCGCGTCGCTCCAAAATTGAAGATATTGAATATGATACCGATATTGAATCTCTTATTCAACGTGAAGAAATGGTGGTTACAGTTACTGATGCCGGCTATATCAAACGCGTTCCGTTGAATGCTTACAAAGCACAAAAACGTGGCGGTAAAGGAAAATCCGGTATGGCTACCAAAGAAGAAGATTTTGTTTCTCGTCTATTTGTGGCATCAACCCACACACCGGTACTCTTCTTCTCTTCTAAAGGTTTGGTCTATAAGATGAAAGTTTATAAATTGCCTTTGGGTTCTCCGACCTCTAAAGGTAAGCCTTTCATCAACCTCTTGCCACTCGATGCCGGTGAAACCATCACCACAATTATGAAATTGCCTGAGAATGAGGCAGAATGCGAGAATATGTCCATTATGTTTGCCACATCTCAAGGTAATGTTCGTCGTAACTCTTTGATGGACTTTGTCAATGTTCAATCAAACGGTAAGATAGCCATGAAACTTGATGAAGGCGACAAACTGATTAACGTTCGTATTTGCCACGAAGATAATGATATTATGCTTGCTGCCCGCAGCGGTAAATGCATCCGCTTCCCGGTTACCGAAGTTCGTGTCTTTGTCGGTCGTAACTCTACCGGTGTTCGCGGTATTAAATTAGCCGACGGTGATGAAGTTATCTCTATGTCTATTTTGAACCATAATGAAGCCTCAACCGAAGAACGTGATGAATATTCTCGTGTTCGTTCAGCCGTTAAACGCTTGATGGCAGAAAGAAACGTCAGCGAAGATGAAATTGCTTTGGCTGATACAGGTATTGATTTGAATATCTTGTCTGAAGATAAATACCTGAAGATGAAAGAAAATGAACAATTCATCCTTTCTGTTACATCCACAGGTTATGGTAAACGTACTTCATCTTATGAATATCGTGTTACCGGTCGTGGTGGTCAGGGTATTGCCAATATGGAAATGTCTGCTCGCAACAAAGAAATTGTAAGCTCATTCCCGATTGAAGATGATAACCAAATTATGATGGTAACCGATGGCGGTAAACTCATTCGTATGCCGGTTTCTGACATCCGCATTGCCGGACGTAAGACCCAAGGTGTTATCTTGTTCAGAACAGCAGAAGACGAAAAAGTTGTTTCCGTCACCTGGCTTGATGCCGATGCTGATGATGAAGAAGAGCTCGAGGAAGAAACCGGAAGCGAAGTTTTGGGTGAAAGCGTTGCCGATATGGAAGAAGACAGCGGTGTAAACGAACCCGAAGTCGAAGCAAATTCCGATGATGAGTAATCTGATTTGCTAAAATGATATATCTCAAAAGACTCTCAAAACAGAAAGTTTGAGAGTCTTTTTTGTTGCAATTTTAGAAACAATGTTTATTATGCTTTGCAGTTAAGAATATTATTCAGAACTTATTTAATATATTCAAATTTGCATTTGAGAGAGATGTGAATCTGGGCTTTTCGGTGTTTCTTCAATATAATCCCATATTTTTGTTTGCATGTCTTGACCGAAACCTTATTGGTAAATGTTAAATTTGAGGGGAGATGATTTTCTTGGCTGATTGTCCAGAATTTTTATCTCCCTTTTTTATCAGAAATTATTTTATGTATAACCTAAAAATATTGGCTTATGTATTATGTAAATTTTTCCGAAAAACAAATTTTAGACCAAGTTAGTCGTAATTCCCATTTAGGGCAGGGAATAAAACGTTTGCGTTTGAAAGTTGTTCGTTGTAATCAAGATTATGTAGAGCATGGTCGTTTGATTTATCAGAAGGGTAAGGAATATAAACTTTGGATTGTTGAGTATTCGGACGTTTTGCTCGGTATGACGCGCTGGTTTACGGCAATGCCTCAGATTTTAGAAAAAGAGCCTATGGAGAAAACATATTTTATGGTTCCCGTAGAAGTTTTTCCTTATGCGAAAGAATCTGTTGTTTATGTTTCGTCAATGTCTTTCAGTACCCCGGAAGACAAAACGTTTCAGCTTTTTGTAGATGTTAATGACGGTATGCAGAGCTTGATAGAACCATGGTCTTTGAATAAGGCAAAAGTTTTGGATTTTGCGGTAAAAAAGCATGGCGGAACTTTACTTGATTATAGTATTCGCGGGCGTTTTATTTGTAATTTCAAAGAAAAGCATATTGTTTGGCTTATTCGTCATAGGCTTGGAAAAAAGCAATATGTTGATTTGTTTTTTGATGTTTTGAAACAAGATTTTATAATATGGAACGCCTTTGCTGATGACGCTTCTATGGCGCCGATTTCTTCAGGACAAGCGATGGTGCATATTGGGGCAAACAGCATCAAAGCCGATAAGTATGGTTTTATTTACCGTTTAGGTAAATAACGTTTTATAAAAGCAGCCAGATGAATTTTCTGACTGCTTTTTTATGTCTTGACTTTTAAATTATATTTCTAGAAATGTAGAAATAAGGACTCGAATATGAAAAATAATTTAAATGATATTGCCGCTGTTTTTGACGCATTGAGTAATGAAACACGTTTGCAGATTTTCAGAATCTTGGTTGAACATAGTCAAGAAGGTATTACCCCAACGGAAATTTCGGCTTTGATGAATGATTTTCCGCGTAATACACTCTCTTTTCATTTGAGCTTGATGATAAATGTGGGGCTTTGTTCTGCACAAAAGCAAGGAAAACAAATTTTTTACAAACCCAATTGTTGCTTGATTAAGCAGATTACCAAATTCTTACTGACAGATTGCTGTAATGGAGGGTGCAATTGCTAGAAATATTCACGGATTTAGCAGATTGGGCAATTATACAATTAGGACTAAGTAAAGAAACACATCTTGGCTCTGCCGTGCATTTCTTTATTGAAGACAGTACCAAAATCTTCATCTTATTGTATTTATTGATATTCATTATTTCTTTGTTTCGTTCTCAGCTTAGTCCTGAGCGTGTTAGAGATTATTTATCTGGAAAATCGCGCTGGAGCGGTTATTTGTTGGCGGTATTTTTAGGTGTGGTTACACCGTTTTGTTCTTGTTCATCTATTCCTTTGTTTATGGGTTTTCTCGCAGCGGTGTTCCTTTTGGCGTAAGTGTAGCATTTTTGGTTAGCTCTCCGCTGATTAGTGAAATTGCCGCAATTATGTTGCTCAGTATGGGAAGTTATGGTGTTTATATTGTATCAATTTATATTATCTCCGGAACAATTATTTCTGTCTTAGCTGGATATTTGGCAGACAAATTTCATGTAGAAAAATATTTGGCGCTCAATATCCCTAAAAATATGCCATCTGTTTGTACTTGTTCTTCTATGCGAGAAAAGGCGGTTGCTTTAGTGAAATATGCGCATGAATTTTCATGGAACTTGGTAAAATCGCTCTATCTTTATATTTTAATCGGCTTGCTCATCGGGGCTTATATGCATGGCTATATTCCGCAAGAGTTTTTTGTGAAATATATGGGAGCGGATAATATTTGGGCTGTGCCTTTTGCCGCAATTGTCGGTATTCCAATCTATGCTTCTCAAGCAGGGATTGTTCCTTTGGTTCAAGTGTTATTGATGAAAGGTGTTCCTGTCGGTACGGCATTGGTCGCTTTTATGAGCATAGCTACAATTTCTTTGCCCGAGATGATGATGCTTAAAAAAGTCTTTAGCTTGAAATTATTGTTGATGTTTATTGGTTATTTGTTAGTGGCTTTTATGGCTACCGGATATTTACTCAATTTGTTGTAGGAAAAGAATATGAAAGAGATAAAAATATTGGGTATGGGATGTCCAAAATGTAAAGCAACTCTTCAGGTGGTTGAAGAAGTGGCAAAAGCAAACGGATTTTCTGGTACAATTGAAAAAATTGAAGATATTGCAACAATTATTTCTTATGGGGTGATGTTAACACCGGCTGTGGTGATTGATGGTAAAGTGGCTTTTGTCGGTGGTGTGCCATCAAAAGAGCAGGTGCAATCTTGGTTTATTTCATCATCAGCATGTTGTTGTAAATAATCTTAAAAAGTTTTCCTTTATAAAGAAATGTCCTTGGATAATTTAATTGCCGAGGACATTTTTCTATTGCTTGATTGGTAAAAAAATTATATACCAAACTTAATCCTATTTTATTATTCATTTAAATTTTATTTATTATGGTATTATCAGAAAATAAGTTAAAGGAAGTTTTGACTAAAAAGTTTGAACTTAGCCCAGAAGAAATGTCTTCAATCAATTTTCAGTTTGGTTGTAGTGTGTTTGATAAAGATATTGCTTCTTTTGCCAAAGATGAGGCTTATTATTTGTGGTCGGGAAATTTTATGCAGCAAGGAAAACTGCGTTATTTTGCTTGTCGTATAGATGGAATGCCCGAAGAAATTGAAAATAATTGTTGTTCGGTTGAAGAAGTCGACAATTTTATCGCACGCAATTGTAATATGTATGCTTTGGCTTATGATGCACAAGGAAACATGTTGGTTTTACCTTGTTGGCATTTGGATGTGGCAAAGGTTCATGAAGCCGCACGCTTCGAAGCTCGCTTGGGTAAAGTCGTGGGTAAATTTGAATATCTTAGCGATGGTGAAAAAATGTTTTTCGCATGGGCTTTTTATTCGGAAACTTTAGGTTTTGTCAGAGCTTTTAATCTTGAAGATGGAAAATGGATTGAACCTCAGAATGTGATTACACATCTGAATTTGAATGGAAAACAAACAATCAAAGATGTGATATTGATTCAAGAAAGAGGGTCAATCAAAATCAAGCCTAAAAAATAGGTTTGCAAAAATCAGAGGTGTGATATTTTTTTATCATGCCTCTTTTTTTATCTTGCTAATTTAGTAGATTTGTTTAAGCTTGAGATATTATTTTTTTTAGGAGGGAAAAATGCCATTTTTAACGATTCATAGCAATTGTAAACCGCAAAATATTGAACTGTTTTTACAAGATGCGGCACAGTTTGTTGCATCGGAATTGCATAAGCCGATTTCTTACGTGATCGTGACATTTGATTATCAGCCGCAGATGATTTTTGGCGGAGATAAAGAAATTAAAAGTGCTTTGGTTGAAATGAAATCTATTGGGTTTACAGATAAAAAATCATTGGCTCAAAATCTCAATGATTTTTTGGCTAAAGAACTTGATGCCGAAGCGGATTTTATCAACATTCATTTTATTGATATGCCAGCAAAAGATTTATCTATTGGCGGCAACTTACTCGGCTAAGTTCAATTTAAAACTTAATATTTTAGAGCGCTCTTTATCATAATAGGGCGCTTTTTTATGTTGACTTTTTTGTCTAAAATTGTATGTTAAAGGAACAGTTTTATTATTTTATAAATTAAATGTATGGAAAAATTTTTTACAAAAAAAGATTTTGCTGATGCCGAAACAGTTTTGGCTCAGCTGAGTGTTAAGACAAATTGCTTTAATAAACAAGGCAAAGTCATTCCGGCGGAATATTTAGTTTGTGTTGATGATGATATTAGTTCAGCATTTTATGCAGCTGATTTATATTATCAGATTGCGCAAACTTATGAAGTCTTTCCTACCATATTATGTGTGGGAGGAAAGGGTCCTTTATCAAAATATACTAATGCCAAAGGTGAAACAGAAGGAAAAAAACTTGCTCGTGTTTGCGAATCCTTAGGGGTTCTTCCCTCTCGTATACAGGTTTTGGACAAGGGGACGAATACAGGTCTCAATTGTTTGGATATCTATTATGAAGTGGCAAATACAGATAAGTATGTCATTATGTGTTTAACCAAACGTTTGTCTTTACGCTTCAAGCAAACTTTTGAGTATCTTAATCATCAATATCCGGATAAGGTTGATAAGTTCCTACTTGAAGATATTATAGATTCGACCTTCTATTTTGTGCCGGAAGAAACGGTTGAAGGTATGATGGAGATATATAATTGCAAAGGGCTATGCAAAGGAGCTTTGCTGCTTTCTGAAATAGCTTCCATTTACGATAGGACATATAGGTATTCAGGTTCATTGCAGAAGCCTCTTGATTTTGATATTACTCGAGAGACAGCTCAAGCTGCGCTGCGTTTGGCCAAGAAATATCCGTTGAAGATTAACATGTTTTCTTTTAATGGTATTTGGCAGTTTATCTGGGCTTATTTCTCCGTGGTAAGAAATAAGAAAAAAATACGAGAAGAAATTGATCGTACTATCAAAGATTGGAGAGATGAATTGCAAGATAAGTATTCTCTTTAACACTAACAAAAAAAGCTGATATCAAAAGATATCAGCTTTTTTTGTTATTAGATTATTTTGCCAACTCTTCGTCTGAGAATTCTTCTTCTCCGGTATCTTCATTGGGATCATAATCAATTCCCAGTTTGGCTAACATATCGTCATTTACATCTTCCCTTTGGGCAACAATCCAATCCGGAACGTTAGGAGAGGCCGGAAGTTTGGCCAAAGCAGTCATGTGCTTATCTAAGAACCAACGCGGCGCATCAGCCATAATCGGACGGTCAATAAAGCCTTGCATCAATACAACTTGTTTTAGAGTTGGCAAGCTCAACAATTGGGTCGTACTGATAACCGGTGCGGCTTGAAGTTGGTAGCTTACGTTTTTGGTAAACGGATTTTGACCTTTGGCCATGCCTAATCCATCTTCGGTTTTGGAGTAAGATGAAGTTTGAACTGTTTTGTTACCAATCATCTTAGAAAAACGTTGTGCCGTAACCTCGTTGTTCTGAGATAAAATAACTTTGCAGGCGGTGGTAGAAATAACGGTTTCCAAGTCATCTTTTCCATATTTACCGGAAATTTGTCCCAAGTCTTGTCCGATAAGCAGATATGACACTTTTTGACCACGTCCTACCGCCGGACCTTCAATAATAGCACTTAATTTCGGCATGGTTGGAAACTCGTCGAGCACGAACAAGGTTGGGAAGGGGCCCATTTTACCATCACTCTTGTTCACAAAGTTAGGTGGGTTTGCAATCAAGTAGTTTGACATTAAGTCAATGAAAGTTCCTGAAATAACGCTCAAAGCCTTAGCATCTACTTGGTTTACTGACAGATATACCGAAATTGGTTTCCATTCACCGGTAATAGGATCTTTCATACCGCGTAAGTCTTTGAAGTTGATGTCGCTAAAACTTGTTCTTGCAACAACGGCGGAGTTTTTGAAAATACCAATACCTGAAAAACCGGTAGAAAGCACTGAACCACGCTCTTTATCCGGCATTGAACTTAATTGGCTCAATTCAACAATACAACGTTGAGAATAACCGAATTTGCGTGCTTCTGTGATGGCTTCTTCTAACAAATCTCTCATGGGATCTGCCATAGCAGCCATTTGATCGCCTTCTTCCAAACGGCGTTTAATATCTTGAGATTGCTTGATTTGTGCTTCGGTAATCCATTCCAAAATCATAGCAATACAAGCTTCTCTTCCCACCCAACGTTCAGGTAATAAATTCCATGTACCAATGGGCAGATAGTTGTCTATGGTTAAGTTTCCTGAGCGTAAATTGGCAACGGCGCGAGCGGCCATTGGGTCATTCATTTCAAGATAATAGCCTTCCAAAACTTTTTTATCTTCTTCATCTAATTTTCCTTCATAGATACGTCCGATAAAATAGTCATTGGCACGTGCTTTTTCACACTTAAATGCGATGAAATGCAAAAATCCGGTTAGTGCGGCACGGCCGGTTTTAGACCAGTGCGGATCCGCACCACCTTTAGGATCTTCCACCAATACGTTACACATAGAATCAATGTACATATCACGATCCGGTCCTGGGGCAGGAATCGCCGTTGGAGATAATGGATTCCAGCTCGGGTAGTAAACACCTTCAGCCGGATTATCTTCCGCACCCCAGTTGATTACAAAAACAGGACCGACTTTGGCGCGTGCACCAGTCGTTTTATAACACAATTCAGGTTTTGGGTCGTTTACAACGATACTCATACCGGGAGAATGGAAAATTGTCGGCATCACCACGCCAACGGTTTTACCTGTTCCCGGAGGTGCGCAGCACAAGGTTGACAAGGTTTCATTCATTTTAAGCAAATGTCCTTTGTAACGACCTACAACTTGGCAAAAACCATTTAATAAGCCCATCTTTTTAATGTCGCTCAATTCGGCCAAGCGTGCTGAACCATGAATATTAGATTGAAAACGATAGGGGTTGGTTACAATGCCGGCAACCAAAATAATGGGGAAACTGAGGAATGGTAAGATAGGCAACCATAAACTAAAGGAAAAACTGCCATTGTAACTGGCTAACTGTTTTATCCAACTCCAGTAGCGAGAGAACAAATAATCCGGATTGCTAAAGATGATGGAAATGAATTTGCCTACATCGCTTATAGATTGTTTAGAAATGCCAGTACCAATTAAATAGCCAAGCGGCATGGATATAATTGCAAACAAAATTGTTATACCGAATGCTAACAGTACGGTAATGGTCATCCATTTTACGGCACTGTTATATTCTTCCCATTCTTCCCCTTTTTTCTCTATTGCCATCTTTTTTCCTTTAATTTTATTTAAGCAACATTTCTAATTAATTTTTTTATCTTTTCAAGCTTGTCTTTGTCAATACTTTCAATTGCTTCATCCAACGTTTTGGAGAATAATTTTAATTCTTTAGGTGTACCTCGGTCTATTCTTGTTACGCAAACGCCTAAATCGTCCCAAATTTCAAACATATCTTCGGCATTTATGATATTGCCGATCTGTTCAATAACATAGGCTTTAACGTCAAAATGAAAATCAGCATTTTCTAATTTATCTATTAAGTGTTGACGTGCTAAATCTACTTTTCTGACAGGAGAAATGCGGTGTGAACTTTCGGAAAACCACAATGGTTCTTCATCATTAAAACGTTCTTCATCTGCCAACCAATCTCCGGGTTCTTTGTCTATTAAGCAAATGCAAATTTGATTAGCTGCAATACCAATGAAGTCGATTAAATTGTTTTTAATTGTTGCTCCCGTAATGACTTCATACCCTTTTTGTTTGATGACTTCTAGTGTTGAGTTTCCACCTTTGGGTTGTGTTTGTTGAGAATTGTTTTTGGTTCTTTGCGGTTTGTTGTTGTCTTTGGGGGAATCTTTACGGTTGTTTTTATCTTTTTTAGCTGATTTTACAGGTTTTGCTGAAATTTCTTCTATTTCAGCAACGCTATCGTCGTTATCATTATCGTTCTCATTTGCGGAAGTGTCTTTTTTGTCGTCATCAAAAGCGTCAAAATCAAAGTCTTCATCATCATCAAATTTAAACAAAGAATGATCGAACTTATTTTCTTCTTGGGGAAGATTGGATACAGGTTGAAGCGGAGGAACAGGTGATAGCGGCTCAATAACAGGAGCTGTTGATATTGGTGATTTATGAGAGTTTTTAGATGCTGTTTCATAATAGTGTTCATCCAAAGGCGCTCTGATGCTTTTGGGGCGAATCTCTTTATATGATTTTTTCTTTTTGATTTTTTTGACGCCTGTCGTTGCCGCAATAATTTTAACTTGATCAAAAAATAATCTTTTTATAAGTTTTATTGGAAATCTGATTATGGCAAGGAAGACTTTTTCCCAAACAACGACGCTTAATGCGGCCCAACCCGTTAACCACAAAGGAATGAAAGTGAAAATGATTAAAACAAAAGCCCATTCCTTAGCATCTGAAATAATCCAACCAGAAAGCCATAAATCCCAAGCATATTCCCAGTGTTCTTTTCTTAAAATATCAAAACGCCAGTTTTTGAGCATGATAACTCGAATACCTTCCAGAAAGAAAATACTCCAGAAAATACCAACGAAAATAATGCGCATCAGTATCAATAAAGGTTTCAAGTTATACTCCTCATGAATCTTATAGATTCTGTTATTATAGTCTATATCTTATTTATTAATAAGTGTTTATTTTTATTCATGTTTTACAGAATTTATTTTTTCAGAGACAGCTGCTCTGATTCGGTTGACTTCGGCATCGGTTTCTATTTTTGTTTTGGGCTTTGATTTTTGTTCTATCTCTTCTTCAATTTTTATGCCGCCGGTTCCCATATTCTTTAGAACAATATGCTGAGAATCTTCCCCATATTTATTAATTATATATTGATTATATTTCTCAAACGGCCAAAGCAAAAGTTGAAGCCAATTTATTTTTTTGAACCGTCTAAAGCCAATATACCACACTGGAATATAAAGCAGAAGAAACAACATAAGAAGATAATCTTTCCATGTTTGAATAATGCCCCCGCTTTCCCAATAGCGATAGACTATATTCCAATTGGAAACTGAAAAAATATTAAAATTCCAAAAATAAATAAACATCATACCTGAGACTATCAAATAAAGATATGTCCAGACAAAGAATGAAAATATCCATGATATAGATTTTAATATCTTTTTCACTTTGTTTTTATCGTCCTCCGTTGTTGCTCGCCATGATGAAGTCTTGGGTGATGTTCATCGTATTCGGTTTTTTATCTATACCACCTAAAATATGGTGTTTCATCCTTAAAAAATCTTGTCTTTTAAGTTTGTTTTCGTGTTCCGAGGCGTTTAATTGAGCTTCACTCATATTGAGCCCTTGATTAATAAAGTTGCGGTTGCTTATAATTTGAGCTTGTTGTTGAGTAAAGTTGTACAAGTTTGTTGGCTCATCTTTGCCTAAATGTTCTTTATAACTATTTAAAACTTTGTTTTCTTTGGGGGCTTTCCCATGTTCGTTATAATTCTTTTTATTATAATCTTTTATTCCGAATTCAAGAGCAGAACTCATGTCTTTATTTGCTTCTTGAATGGTCTCTATAAAAAGATTGAAATCTGGATTTTTCGTGCCGTTTATTTTTTCATAGAGCATGTTTTTGAGAATTTTTCCGGCTTCACCTCTTTTTTGAGCGTATAAATTTTCTTGATTTATATTGTCAAAATTATGAACATCTTTCATTTTGGCATCCAAAATGGAAGCTCGGGCATAGTTATCACTATAAGAACTGTACAGAGCAGCCATAGATGTTAATAATGGAACGGTTTTTTCTGGATTTCCCTTGCTTATAAGACTCGCAACATCAACGCCTGTTTGTTGTCCAAAATCACGAAGCAAATCATTGGTTATAATGGCATCTTTGGCTTTACCGTCTTTAACTAAGGCGATTATTTCCTGATTATTTTGTCCGTTTTGCAAGTCTTTCATCTTTTTTTGAGAAATACCTTCAATTTCGCTATAAAATTGATGCGTCACATCTGGTTTTTCTTCTTTTTTAGGCGCACTTTGTGATTTGCTGTTTCGGTATGATTTTTCAAGCCTGTGCCATATACCTGCGGCGGCATATTCAATATGATTTAAGACAAAATTTGTTGCGCTGTTAGCGGCGGCCAAAAACCAATCTTGGAACATGACTTTGATGATATCATCTTCTTTCCATTGAAAATCATTATCGGGGAAAGCAGTATTATTATCAGAATCGTTGTCAAGCTCTGCTTCTTCTTTTTTCTTACTGGTTTCTTCATCAAAGCGAGTGGTTTGCGGCATTTCTTCTTCTGTTTCGCCTTCATTTACTTTTGTTGCTTTCTTGCCGCCTTCGTTGATTGTAAGTTTAGGCTTTTCAACGTTTTTATCTACTTCTTTATTTATATACTTATTCCACAATTTTTGAGCTGATATTCCTAAGTTATAGGCTCTGGCATCTTGAGTAGATAAATTTTTTGCATTTGATATATCAAGTTCCGTTTCCGTATTATCGTCATTGACACGGCTTAATTTGTTATCAGCAGAAAGTTTATATTCAACAACATTGCCATCTTTATCGGGGCATAAAATGTGTGCTATATTATCTTTATCAAATTCCACACCGCCGATTTCATTATTATTGTTATCTTTGAAGGAGAAGTTTTTGCCTTTGATTTCTTTCTTATTTTCTAAGTCTTTCAAAACTTCTACATTTCCATTTATTGAAACTTTTTCCAAGTGAGGCAGAGGTGAAAAATCTGCTTTGAGTTTGTCATCAAATTTTATATTAACTTCATTTGGCATATTCAAACGACAAGACTCCATAGTCTCCTGCAGAGAGGTGATTTTGTTTTTTAAATCCGTATTGGCCATTTTAAAACCAAATTCTTCACAAAATTCAGATATTTTGGGGAAGTCTGCCGGAGAAAAACGTCCATACTGCAAACTGGTCATATATTCATCAATTTTATTTTGTAAAATTTCATCATTAATTTTTTCCGCCATTTGTTGCGATTGAGCTTCAAAATCAGGAGTTTCTTTGGCGGTTGACCATGTTTGAGCAAGAGATTCCAAATCCATTTTTTGGAGATAATCTTGACCTTTTTCTGTTACAAACTTTTGTGTCATTTTTTTTATATCATCTGCAGTAGACATAATAGACCTCTCTATTTATTTTATTGTCTTTAATATAACATTGTTTTTATATTTTGTCTATATTTTTCTCTAAAACTATGCCTTTAATTTTTTTAGAAAATTTCCTAATTCCCGATTAATGCGGATACCATCTTCAGGCTTGGCTTTTATTAAGCCAAAAAAACGAGCTTTTATTTTGCTGATGTCTATCGGAGCAAATGTTGCTGGGTTATTGGTTAAGACTTTAAATGCGCCATCGGCGTCTTTTCGTGCAGTTTTGAAATAGTTATTTATCAACTTTTCTGCATTTATCGGAAATTGTTTTTCTTCTATTGCCGAGATATATTTTTTCATTTTGTCTATTCTTCTTTGGTGTTCTTCAATAACTTCTCTTTCAATTTTTCTTCTTTTAGCTTTAAGACGTCTTTTTTCATAGGCTATTTCACAACTTTCCAATTCGATTAATGTTTCAACGTAGGAAATTATGGCTAATTGTAAATCTTCGTCAGTTGTTTTTTCGGCATATTCAAGCAATTCTTCATCTTTTGCGCCGGGGTTTATATTCATTATACGGGTAGGGTAGGCTTTAATCATGACGTCCCAGCCGATAAGTGTGTCATAGGCAAAGTCTTCGCCTAAATATGGTTTGTAGCGTGGATATAATGAATCTTCGGTTATTTTGAAATTGGGAATAGCTATGTTGTTTTTTTCTGCTATCTGTTTGATGGCTTGTACGAAGTTTTCGTGAGCATTGTATAGGTTTTGCTCTTCTTCACATAATTTACTGCTGTTTTGAGGGGATTCAATTAATGAACTTAATGGCGGTGTTTTTTGTGCTTCTTTATAGTCATTTGCCATGGTCTCCGTATCTTCTTCCGTAATTTCGGATGAAATGAATTCGTTAAGTAGTTTTTCAAATTCAGCATCATCATCGTCAAAAAGAGATATGTCGTTTGGATTTTTTGTATCTTCTTCCGTTAAACTTTTTGTATTCATAGTTTTTTCCTAATTTATTTTTACAGTTGCAGATACTTGATTGTTTTGTGTGTCAAAGATGATAATACGGTCTTCTTGTCCACCGCCAACCGTTAGTATGTATAGTTTATCATTTTGGGTTCGTATCTCTTTAATATAGCTACCAACCGGTTGTCGCAATGAAATGGATTGTAAAACTTCAGATTCTTTTTTATGGGTTTTTTGATAAAATAATCCTAAAATGCACAAAGTTCCGAATATGAGCAAAAATGTTAAAATAAATACCGTAGCTTTGATTAGTTTTAATTTATCCATAATATCCCGCCTTTTATTTTTAAATCCATATTGCAAATTTATTATTTATCTGTATCTTATATAAAAATTAATCCGCTTGATTATACGAATATGATAACAGATAATACTATATATAGTTCACAAATAGTTAATAAAGATTATAAAGGCTGGAGAATAGATAAGTTTTTGACCTTATCTTTTCCGGAAATGTCTCGTTCACAATTGCAGCGTCTTATTAAAGAAGGTAATGTTTCTTGTGATGAAAATATTATCGTCGATAATTCTTTTAAAGTGCATGAAGGAGATATTTATCAAGTTTTTGTACCTCCTGCCGTAGATGCCGAACCCATGCCGGAAAATATTCCGCTAGATATAGTTTTTGAAGATGATGATTTAATTGTGGTTAATAAATCAGTGGGCATGACGGTGCATCCTGCACCAGGAGCAACTCATGGAACTCTTGTGAATGCATTGTTGTTTTATTGCGGAAATCGTTTGTCTGGCATAGGCGGGGTTAAACGTCCAGGAATTGTTCATCGTATCGATAAAGATACCAGTGGTTTGTTGGTTGTGGCTAAAAATGATATGGCTCACCGATTTTTAAGTGAGCAGTTCTTTGAACACTCCATTGAGCGAACATATTATGCTTTGGTTTATGGGGTGCCTAATCCATTAAATGGCAAAATAGAAGGAAATATTGGTAGAAGTCCTTATGATCGTAAAAAAATGGCTATTGTTTCTGGAGGAAAAAAGGCCGTTACTCATTATCAAACCGTGGAAGTATTTAAAAATTCTGCGGCTTTAATAAAGTGTAATTTGGAAACAGGACGAACACATCAAATTAGAGTGCATATGTCTTCTATCGGTTGCAATCTTATCGGGGATAAGATTTATGAAAAAGCTAAAAAAAATCAAATCAAAGGTTTTGATGAAGATTGTAAAAAATTTATAAATTCTTTTCCGCGGCAAGCTTTGCACGCGGCAACTTTAGGTTTTATACATCCAAGAACAAAGACAATGGTTCATTTTTCAGCTCCTTTCCCTACTGATTTCGATGAATTATATCATCTTTTGCAGAAAGCATAATTTCTATATAATATTGTATGGTTATGGTTTTTTTCGTTATTTGATATCTAAAATATTAAACTATTCTAATATATAGTCGTGGTTTAGCATTTCTTCAGAAAAAAAGTTTTTATTGGCTTTCTTTTGGAGAAAACATATGAGGGTTGAACAAAAAAAGTTAAACGGACTTGATTTCTCTCCCGAAATAAATTTGACACGCTATTTGCGTAGTATTCAACAATTTCCGATGCTTTCTCATGAGGAAGAATTGATTTTAGCTTCTGAATATCAAAAAACTAAAAATCCTAAAATTTCTTATAGACTTATTACTTCTCATTTGCGTTTGGTGGTGAAAATTGTTACGCAATTTAAGGGGTATGGTTTGCCCATGGCTGATTTGATTGCCGAAGGTAATATGGGTTTGCTTACGGCCATTGAAAAATTTGATCCGCATAAAGGTTTTCGCTTTTCAACTTATGCTATGTGGTGGATTAAAGCTTCTATTCAAAAATATATTCTTAATTCTTGGTCGTTGGTTAAAATAGGGACAACTGCCTCTCAGAAAAAATTGTTTTTTAATTTGCGGCGGATTAAAGATAAAATGAATTTGATGGATGATTTGCAAATGTCTAATCAGATTATTGATAAAATTGCAAATCGGTTAGATGTATCTTCCAAAGAGGTTATCTCTATGAATGAACGTCTTAAAGCTCATGATGGTTCCTTAAATGCTATTATTAAAAGCGATGGGGATAAAAGTCATGAATGGATGGATTTTGTTGCCGATACTAAACCTAATCAGGAAGAAATATTAAGCCAATGCGAAAGAAACTTATGGCGAAAACAAAAATTTTCTTCTTCTTTGCAATGTTTGAATGAGCGAGAAAAAGACATCCTTTTTAAAAGAAGATTACTTGATAAAGCAGTTACATTGGAAGAACTTAGCCAATTTTATCATATTTCTAAAGAGCGTGTACGCCAAATCGAGCTTAATTCTATTCGGAAGTTGCAGCAATTTGTGGCAAAATCTAATTAACTTTATTTAATACGTTGATTAATTTGTTCATCAATTATATTTGAACCCCATTCTTCAGTGATTTTTTCTAGTTCTTTATCTATGCTTACAAGGCGTCTTTGTGATGTGTTCTGTGCAATATAGGCAAATAGGTTGGGCATCTCGTAATATACCAAAAAACCAATAGCGGCAGAACCTAACATAATTATCATATTAAATACATCGCCTAAAATTGTGAAAGCGCCATCTACGGTAAATTTGTTGATTAAATTAATTAAGTAGACAAACATTCCGGATAAGTTAAAGCAACCAACAATAACAAGTTTTGCTGAATTTTTGGGATCGACAAATAAGATTGTTATTGTCGGAAGTAAGCCAATTAGCAGAACAATAATCACCGGAAGAACTGAAGATGCTAATATTGCCAGAAAAATAAATAATAAACTTTTCTGTATCAATGATAAGGACTTAAATGATTTTTTGAAATCAGCATTTTTTTTCTTTGATATTTTTTTCATTGGGATATCCATTGCATTAGGTTAAATGTAAATGATGCTATCATTGTCATTACGGCCAATATACTGGCAAATTTTATCGCATTTTCTTTTGCCTCATCAATTATTCTATTACTTTGAGTCAAAATCTTGTTCTTTTCTGAAAGCAATGAGATGATTTCTTTTTTTATTTTTCGATACATTTCATTGTCTTTTTCTTTGGTTTCAGCATCTTCCAAAGCTTGGCAAATTTCAATGATTTTTCCTCCTTTGGAAACTTTAGCTAAATCTTTTTCTATCTTTTTTTGGATTTTTAAATTGTGATAACTTTCAATTACCGGTTTTGATATGCTACTTAACCATTGCCCTAAATTGCTTAGTTGTACCGGACCATATTTTTTTTGCATGTCGGCATATAAACGTATTATTGCAGAAATTTGAAGGCTTTCTTTGTTGGCATTCAAATCTAAAATTATTCCATCTATTTTTTTGCCTAATTTACATCTTAAAAAGGCAATGATGTTTTTATCATAAGGTCTTATCTCTCCTTTTATGTTGGCATAGTTGTTATCCAAAGCTTTTAATATTCGTGCTGCTGTATTTACATATTCCTCTCCTAACAGGGGACTGAAACAAGGCAAATCTTCATCTAACTCATAGATTATTCTTTCTATACCGTAACCAATGTCTTTGCGATTGATGTTTATTTTAAGTTCAGATAAATTCATCGGTGTTCTTAAGTCTGGTTGCTCTAAGTACCAGTTGCGAATTAAGTCAGAATTAAATAAATCGTAAAAGTTGTTAATATTGATATCGTGATGTAGGCAATAATAAATTGCTTTTGATGCTCCATCTGGAAAAATTGATATATCTCTAATATGAATTGGTGCCGCAGGATCTAATAAAATACACACTTGTGCCAAGATAATGTCATGAATGCTTCCTTCATCAATTTGTGCAACTATCTTTTCTAGGTTGTTATAAATTTCGTCATTTTCTAAACCATTTTTAATCCATTCAGATAATTTTCCTGATTTTATTAAATCCCACCCTTCCGTCGGATTTAAGAACAATGCGTAAGAAACTTCTTTCGCTGAATAGCATTTTTCGCCATTGATAGTTAATGAACGTTTTATACGTTCTTGTATATTATGTGCAGGAACATAAGGTGTTTTGCCCTCTAAATAATTGTATGTTTGAATAAAATTCCAACGAGAATTACTATCATCTGTTAGTAACCCCTTAAAGACAGGAATTAGCCCCGTTGGTATTTTTTCATCTGCTGATAGAATATTGAAGGAACCTTTTTTCATCTTCAAACGGATTACCTCAGATGTACTTAAATCTGATAAAAGAGATTTTCCGCTAAACAAGCTCAAACAGGTAGCTCCAATAGAATATATATCATTTTTTTCTGTTCCGTTACCTCGTCCTGAGGGCATTGCCATTAAACTCTCTATAGTTTCATATGCTGCTGGCTGATAATATGCAGGAAAAGATGCAATACAATCTCCAATTATAATTTCTGAAAAATCTTTATTGTTAAAATAAAGATTATCCGGTCTGATAGCTCGGTGTATAATTCCATATCCTTTTAATGTTTCTGCCGCAGAAAGAAGATTTAAGATTATATGCTTTATTTTTGATGTGTTTATTTTTAAGTTTAATTCATTTAAATGATCAATAACTTTTCCACCTTGCGGAACTATGTATATTAGTGCAATACAATGGCTTTTTTGATCGGGATCATTGATAATTCCATATTCAACCAACTTCATTATATTGGGGTGATCTATTGATTTTATATATGGCAGGAGAGAACTGCGAGGACAAGTCTCTTTACTGCAAATTAAGGCAAATAATTCGCGGCGTGTGTCAATTCTGTCATTGACTTTATATGCTTTTGCACCATTACAATTTAAGTTTTCCAATGGGGCATTAAAGTTAATCTCATAGCGTTCTTTAAGAAGAACTTTTTTGTTCTCAGTTCTTTCTTTGCTTTGTTCAACATTGGAAGATGTAGATTCTTCTGTCTTTTCTTGAGCGCTTTTTTCTTCTGCCATGTCTGATATTCTCTCATTTTTTACCATATTTTGACTTTATTTTAATATATATATGTTAATAAAGAACAAATAAATTGAGAAATCTTTTTTTTTTGCGTATATTTATTTATATTTTGGATTCAATGTGGTTGTAAAATTATGGATAATCAAAATAAAATTAATTTTGGGGTTGATAATTTAGCTTACTTGGAAGAGTTGGATTCTCCGATGGTGGCTAATGCTGATATTGGTGTTCTTAAAAATGCTCCCGATTGGGGAATCAATTTGAATAATATTGAAAGTGTTGGCGAAAGTTTAGAAGTGCCTAATAGTAAAACTTCTTCTTTTGCTCCGGTTATTGTTCATGCTGCTGCTGATTTAGCTAATCAAAATAATTCTAAAAGTGTCAGACTCAAAAGTGAGTGGGGCACTTTTTCTTTATCTTTATCTGATGCCGTCTTAAAAATTTTTGAACTTTCCGATCGTCCTTTTATTATTATTCGTGATGATAAAGTGGTTTATATTAATAATACAGCTTTGGCTATTCTAGAAATTCAAAATGATGTGGATATTATCGGAAAAAGTTTTTGGAATTTTGTTGATAAGCAAGATTGGGAAATGCTTGCCCAAAATATCGCGGCCATGCTTACAAATGATAAAATTATGCAGACACGTTTAAAAACAGCAAAAGAGCGTATTTATAAAATTAATCTCCAAGCTATGTATATTGATGATGCAGAGCATTTTACATTTGCTTTGGTGGGCGATAGAAAAGTTAAATATAATCCCGGAGCTGGTTTGTACGATGCTGTTACCGGTTTGCCGAATTTTTACTTGTTTGAGGACAGAGTCCAAATCGCCGTTAATAATGAAAAATATAAAGATGTACGTCAACGCAAAAATATGATGGCTGTTTTAGGCATTTCAATTGACAATATGGAAGAACTTAAAGAAGCTAATATGGTCGATTTTGCCTTGAAAAAACTGGCTTCAAAGCTTGTTTTCCGTTTGAAAAAAAGTTATACGGTTGCGCGTGGTTTGAAATATCCATTTTGGCTCTTGATTAATGATTTTAATAATGAGCATGATTTGGAAGTTGAACTCGAAAAAATTAAGGCTATTTTTGACGAACCGGTAGTCGGAAATTATATGGATTATAATATTATGACCAGTTTTGGTTATAGTATTTATCCTAATAATGCGCAGACGGCTAACAAGCTAATTGAAACTGCTATTGATGCAATTCGGACAGCTGTGAAATATAAAAACGCTTAAAGTTCATCAAAGCTCAATCCGACTCGTAAAATTTTATGGGCGTTTGGCGTATATTCGCCATTTTGTTCATGAATGATTAAGCCCGAATGTATTTGTGTTGGCGTGTGGTTGTCTTTTTGTGCGCGAATGATTACTCTTTTGGCTTCTTGACCTTGTTTTGAAAATAGGGGAATAATTTCTATATGTCCCAGCTTTCCATGTATGCTTGATAATATTTCATCTATTGCTTCGGCTCGGTTTATTATATAAAAATGTCCCAATGGCGCTATCATCTTAATACAAAATTCTATCCAGCCTTTTAAGGAAAAATTGTTGTGGTTGTGGGCTAATGCTTTGCTCTTGTTGGGTGAGGGCATATCACTTTGCGAATATGGCGGGTTCGTTATAACATGATTAAAACTGCAATTTTTTATTTCTTGAGGCTTGTTTTTTATATCACAGTTTATATATTTCAAAAAACTATCAAAATTGTTGGCTTGAGCACTTAGATTGGAAAGTTCTGCTAATTCAGGTTGCAGTTCTAATCCGGTTATCATAGGTTGCATTTGGCTAAAACGTGAAGCTATACATAATGAAATAGCACCTGTTCCTGAACCAACATCTAAAATACTGTCTCCTTTTTTTATTTTTCCTACCATGGATGATAAAATTACGGCATCGGTCGAAGCCCTATAACCATTTAACGGTTGAAAAATTTTAACCCTCTTGTCTAATAAATAATCGTGGCTATAATCATCCATATTGCAACAACCTTTCCTTATTGTTTTGGTAAGGCATATCTTAAACGGGGTTTTAAAAAAATGCTAGATAATATTTTGAGTTTAAAAGATAAATTTGATGTTTTTGTTTTGGATGTTTATGGGGTTACATGGAATGGAAAGGCTCCGATTGAGGGAGCTCAAGAACATATGATTGAGCTTCGTAAAGCCAAGAAAAAGGTTATCTTGCTTTCTAATGGGACGCAACGTCAAAAAGATGCTGAAGAAAGCCAAGCCAAAAGAGGATTTATCAAAGGTGTACATTATGATGAAATTGTTACCTCAGGTGATTTAGCTTATGATACTTTTTCTTCTGATACTCGCAAACTTAAATTTTATCAGTTTGGACGACCCAGCAAAACATTATTTACGGATTGTCCGTATCAAGAAGTACAAACTCCCGAAGAAGCCGATTTTGTTTATATCGGCGTACCGCAGATTTTTGAAAATGATATCTGGAAAGATTTTTTGAATTTGCAACCTTTTGAAGCTGAACTCCGTAAAATCTATAAACTTGGATTGCCTCTTATCTGTGCAAATCCTGATTTACGTGCACATGAAAATCAATATGAAGATGCCGTCGTACGCCAAGGCTCTGTGGCTCGTTTTTATGAGGATTTGGGAGGTGAAGTGGAATATTTCGGTAAACCATATCCGCTTATTTTTGATTTTGCTTTACAAAATATTGAGACACCGGACAACCGCATTATTATGGTTGGGGATACGTTGGAAACAGATATTTTAGGGGCTAAAAGTTATGGCATCAAAACAGCGCTTACCATGACCGGTATTGCCAAAGAAAATATGGAAATTGAAGGATTTTCTTCCATTGGGCAATATTGCGGTGAAGTGCAGATTATTCCGGATTTTATTTTGAAGAGTTTATAAAAAATGCGGAAATTTTCCGCATTTTTTTATTCTTTGTATGAAGCTCTTTTAATTCGATCGTTGATAGCCAATCCTAAATCATTTTCGGGAATTGGCGCCATGGCTATGCCTTTGAAATTGGTTTGTGTATCGGCAAAGCGAAGATAAGCAAAAAGATTGGCGGCGGCTTCTCTTAAATCTCCTTTAGGACTCAAATTGAGATGTGCTTGCGGGGTATCTCCAAAACCAATATAAAATTCATCTTCTTTAGGTTCGGTGACATTTATGCGCAAGGTCTTTCCCGGAGCGTAATGTTTTAATAGTTGTCCGGGGGCGCTGGGCTTATTAGGGTCACCATGAGAAATGATGATTTTTTCTCCGGTATATTCTTCCAATTCTTCTTTACTCATTCCACCGGCTCTGAGCATGACAATATCTTTTGTTGTCAGGTCTATAATTGTTGTTTCAACACCAACTGTACAACGACCGCCATCCAAAATCATATCTACTTTATCTCCCAAGCTATTGTATACGTGATGAGCCGTGGTCGGTGAAATGCTCTTAAATTTGTTGGCGGAAGGGGCAGCAATCGGAGTGCCAGACAAACGTATCAACTCTAATGCAATTGGATGATTAGGCATTCTAACAGCAATATTTGGCAAACCAGAGCAAACCAAATCAAGAGCATGATTTTTGTCTTTTCTCTTCAAAACAAAAGTCAGAGGTCCAGGCCAAAAATGGCGGGCTAAATCCATAACTCGGCTATCGGTTTGCGCATATTCAGGTAAGAAATCTATATCGGCAATATGCGAAATCAGAGGATCAAAGGTTGGGCGTTGCTTGGTTTCAAAAATGTTGGCGACGGCTTTAGGGTTATAAACATCTGCGCCCAAGCCATAAACCGTATCAGTCGGAAAGGCAACCAAGCCGCCGTTTTTTATGGTTTCGGCTGCTTTTTTGATGTTTTTTTGGCTGTATTCAAAAATATTGTTCGTCATCTTCTATCTTAAATAAATATTTGATTGCTTTTGTTAAATTTGAGAATGTTTGTATCACTTCTATACTATCTTTGTCAATTATTTGATAACATTCTTTGGTGTGATTATATATTAAATAGTCAAACTCATCATAACCCAAGATGAGCAGATTTTCTTTATTTGGTAAATCTATCATTTCATTTTCGGCAAAAATGTCAAGATAGTAGGAGCGGGGATTGATGCCGAATAGATAGCAGCCATCATATTCAATGGTGTTTATTTGATGCAAAAGCTCAGTAAAATCTTGAGGAATAGCTGCTATATTATTGATTTTTAAGTCTTGTTGCGCGCGGATAATTTGCTCGGTTGAAGCCGGCTTGGCGGTGAGCATTAAGGGAAGATTTTGCAATGTTTGTATAAGTTCTTGCATTTATTTTTGCTTCTTTTTCTTATTTATGACTTGTGTCAGTATATCTGAATAGTTATTTTCATTTTGACGATATATTTGGAATTTTCTTGAAAAACCACCAAAGAAAATTAAATCTTCTGGCAATTCTATTCTTTTTACTTTGCGGTTGAATATGGTTTTTCCTAAAATATTGGTATCAAAAAGGTGCAACATATTATGGTAAGGAGATTCCAGAATTAAACAAAGGTTTTTATAGTTGTTTGCCATGCTAAGATTTTCATTGCTGTTGCTGTCTTTGACAGGGCGCTTATGGTGAAGGTTAAAAAGCGGAGGTACACTGCCTTTGGTTTTCATAAGGATTATGTTTTTTTCAATAAATTCTTCGTAGGCATGATGATTTTTTTTCAAATCTAATTCTATACCTTTGTTTTTAAGCGCATATAAAATGACAGCTTTGTTTTCTAGCATATAATTTCTATAATCTACTTCATGATGTTGGATAAAATATTTTATGAATTTTGATTTTGCCGTTTCAAAATTTGCAATATCATGCTTTTGGTTATAGTTTTTAAGTAAAGCTATTAAGTCATAAGCATTAAGATTTTTAATATCTTGTGGTGGAATAGATTTTTCGGCCAAGGCTTTGGCAAAAATAGCCGCTCTTTTCTTAAAAACAGCAAATTGTTTAAAATATTTCCAAGAAGGAATGTTGTCTAACTTATATTCTTCTTCCTGATATGAAGCGGAGTTTTCATTTGCGTTATTTTCTATGTGTTTTTGAAAATATGGTGAAAGCATTTCTTTCGAAGGATAGTGGGATAGGCCATGGAATTCGGTTTTGATTAAAAATTTTTCTTCTTGAGAAATGAGACTTTCTTCTCTTTCAATAAATCTTAAGCCTTCATCTTTCATAATTTGCTCAAGAGTTTGTTTTATTTCGGAATTTTTGCCGGCAGAAATGTTGAGAATAAGCTTTTCAACAAGAATCTTGCGATAGAGTTGTTGCTTATATTCTTCGGAATTTTTTTTGGTACTGGTGATGAAAAAATCATCAAGCGAATTTTTTAAACTGAGTAGATGTTCGTAAAGATTACTAGATAATTATTTTTGTAGGCGGCGTTTTTTTTGAGATAGAGCATCTAAGGCTAAGGGCAAGGCAATGATATATGCCAAATCTCTACCAATGGCACATCTTTCTTTGGGCGGTGTATTTCTTTTTGCCATTATCCCTCCGCACATTACAGATTATGTCTTTTTATAACATATTAAATTTTTTTTGTCTAATATTTTTTTTCTTTTTACACTGTTTGTTATATGTTTTTTTATCTTTTTGCGATTATATGTTCTTAAAAAGGAGTTTTTTATGCTCGAAATTGTGTTTGATGAAAATAAAACGGCCGCTTTTTTAGAGCAACCTTGTCCATTACTTAAGGTTGAAGATGCGTTTTTGTCTTCATGGCATGATATGAGAGCTTATGCACGAAATTTGCTCAAAGAATATACTCAGGAGCGTGTGCTCAAATTTCAAATTAAGCAAGGAAATTTGCTTTATTTTTTAGCCTTGGCTTTCTCTATAGAAAGCTATGCAGAAGAGACTAATTTGGAAACAGTTGTTTTTATGGTTGATGATAGCCAAAAAGCTTTTGAACAATATCATCCGTTTGTGGCTTTGACCAATGCTTTGCGCTACATGCGCGATTTGTTGCGTATGGATGAAAAAGAGGCATATGCTGATATTAAGCGCTTGGGATATCTGGGGCTAAAAGTGAATGAAGATTATATCAAAAAGCAAATTGTCATTCAATGGAGAGAGGGAAAGTCTCCGAAATATTTTTCAGCTACGCAAAAAAATGCGGCTTTCCTTTTGATTGCCTTATTTAAGTTTTGGGCAATTTGTAAAGATGAACAGCCACGAATCGGAATTATCGGAGATAATGTTTGGGCTGATGTTGTTCTTCCTGATTTTTCAAATGAAGATGATATGATTGAATATGTAATTAACAATACCGTGAGGGAAAAATGCAAGTAGATGACAGATTAATCCAAATGGCTGAACAGATTGTAAAAAAATCTATTAAGGTCAAAAAAGGGGAAAAGGTATTTATCGAAGGTTTTAGCGAATCGGTAAAAACATTGTTTGATGAAGTGATAAAACAAGTGACCAAAGTAGGTGGTGTACCTTTTTGGTATTTTAATGATAATGCATTTATCAAAAGTTTTGTTGAAAAAGCTTCAAAAGAACAAATGCAAGTGTTTGGAAAAATGCATGCCGAAATTATGAAACAATGCGATGCTTATATTGGTATCAGAGGTTATGATGATATGTTTCAGCTTTCTGATGTTTCCGAAAAACAGATGCATCTTTATCAGCATGAGTTTTATAATCCGGTGCATTTTGAAGTTCGTATTCCTAAGACCCGTTGGGTGGTTATGCGTTATCCAAACAACACTATGTCTGCTTTGTCTCGCATGTCGACCAAGTCTTTTGAGGATTTTTATTTTAATGCTTGTTTAGTGGATTATGCTAAAATGGCAAAAGCTATGTTGCCTTTGAAAAAATTGATGGATAAGACAGATAAGGTGAAAATTATTGCCCCTAATACTCATTTGGAATTTTCTATCAAAAATTTGAAAGCCGTTGCTTGTGCCGGAGAGATGAATTTGCCAGACGGTGAGGTTTATACCGCGCCGGTTAAAGATTCAATCAACGGGGTTATCCAGTTTAATACCGATACGGTTTATGAGGGAGAATATTTCTCTAACATTCTCTTGGAATTCAAAGACGGCAAAATTATTAAAGGTACTTCAATGGCCAATAATGATAAGTTCCAAAAACTTCTTAATCTTGATGCCGGTAGTCGTTATATGGGAGAATTTGCTCTCGGGGTAAATCCGTATATCACAAAGCCCATGCTTGATATTTTGTTTGATGAAAAGATATCCGGTTCACTCCACATGGCGATTGGAAATTCTTATAGCGATGAAACATTTAATGGTAACCGCTCGGCTATTCATTGGGACTTAGTTCTTATTCAAACGACAGAGAAGGGCGGTGGAGAAATTTGGTTTGATGAGAAGCTTATCAGAAAAGATGGACTTTTCTTGCCAAAAGAATTGCAAGGACTTAATCCTGATAAATTGAAATAAAATTACAAAAAAAACTGCTTGAATTTTTCAAGCAGTTTTTTTTTCTTATATCTTTTGATAAGAATGTAATGTTAATGAATTTGGGTTGGCGAAAAACAATTTTTCTTCTTGTTGATATACAGTCCAAAGAATATTTTTATGAAAAAATTTATCTCCGGCTTCCATTGCTTCAAAATCAAGTTCATGGTGCGGAATTTGGATAATTTTTCTAAAATCTTCTTTAAAAAAAGGAAATGTATATATGCAATTATTGCTTAAAATGCGCCAACAATAGCCAATGAGTTTTCGTGCATTTGTTTTATCATCACTTATATGAAAAGCTTTACATATATATCTTATGCTATTGGGTAACTTAAATAAGATATCTACTTCTTGCCACATATTATAAACGGATACTTTGGTGATAAGCATTCCGTTTGGTGTGGAGATTAAAAAATAAAGTTCTTTTTGATAAATGAGAAACTGTTGCGGTTTTAGTAATGATATTTGAAATTGATTTATATTCTGAGGGATAAAATCATTTTCAAAAACCGGTTTTATTTTCCAAATATGTCCATTATCTCCAATCCAGAGGAGGTGTTCTTCATTTTCCTTGACTAAATGTAGTAAACTGCATGGATATTGTGTATCAAAATTCATTATCTCTAATGCTTTTTGGGCGCTACTGATATCTTTTTCTTGTAGCGGAATGACAATAATTTTAGGTTCCATATGTATAGATTTTAATAATTTTGTTATTATATTTAGAATGAAGGTAGGAATTTTTTTTGTCAATAATAAAAAAAGAGAATTTCTCCAAAAGAAATTCTCTTTTTTTATTTTTCTTAGATTATTGGCAATTCTGATAAAATACATTTGCCTTTTTCAGTGCATGTATACCATTTTTTGTTTTTCAATCTGAATTCTTTACCAAATTGAAGAGCTTCTATCGTGACCTCGGATAATTGGTAATTAGGTTCATCTTGAAAAATTGTAACATGGTGTTTTTCCGAAACCCAAGCACAATTTATAATTTTGCCATCTTTGTTCTTGATTAGACAAGCGGCAAATTGTTCTTCTGGGTATAATTGTTCGGCAATGCGGATTGATAAGATGTTTCTCAGTTCAATAATACCGTTATCTTTGGGAAATTTGTATACTTTATACATATATACCTTTCCACGGTATAAAAATGGCGAATCAGGCGTGATTATTGAAAATCCGGTCGCTTCAGTGTATTTTTCTTCTTCATTTTTTTTAGGACTGAATAACACATATTTTTCATTAATGTTTTTGGCAAGCCAGCCAAGTTCTTTTTTGGGAGAAAATGCCAAATAAATTAATGATGCCAAATACTCTCTTGTTTTTTTGGTGTACTGCGGTCTGTAATAGTTGATTGCCGCAGATTTTTTTACAAAAATATCCATAGCTAAAAATAATAAATTAATTAATAAATAAGTAAACTGAAAGAAAAATGGCATATTTTGACAAAAAAATCAAGTATAAAAAAAAGAGGAAAAGAAATTTTCCTCTTTTTTACGATAATCAATATCTAAAATTAACCACGAGCATTTGCTTTGATGTGATTGTATATATTTTTGATTGTATCATTGGCATTATGTTCAATGCCTTTTTCTTTACGTTCTGCAATACGATGATTGAATTTTTTTGCACGGCGGCTGGTTTTATCTAATAAAGATTCTTCATTTTTATGTTCAAACGGATTGCGTTTAATTGCTTCACTATCACGATGTAACAAAACATTAAATAAATTTTGGGGGTGATTAGGGTGATTCTTTTCGTCTAAATTACCTTTGTGAGCGTAATATTCGCAAATGGCATCATGAAGTTTTTGAGCTTCTTCCATGTTATCGTTGGTTAAAATGTCTGCAAAACCTTCAGTTTGAGCCAGAGTTTTTACTTGAAATTCTGCTTCTCTGTTTATGGCTCTTTGGTAGTGTCCGGGTAATTCTGAAAATTCGCTGTCTTTACCATGAGCAGAGAAATAAAACTGTCTATTAACAATAGCTTTGGCTAATTTTTCATCAATGTTAAATACTTCATTATTATTTTGGTTCTCCATTATTTTTCTCCCATAAAAGTGGATTCTATATGTTAAATAGTTTATATTTTCTCGATTTTGTGTCTATAAACTTCTGAAGTTTTGCACCGTATTCTTTAGTTTATGAAGAATTATAGCATAACTGCCTCTCATTTGTCAAATTTTGTCTTGATTTTTTTTGCGTCTTTTTGTATTGTGATTGCAAACATATATTATGTATAAATTATTAACCTAATTTTTTAAGTTATGGAATTATCAAATCAAGAAGTGAAACTCCTTTCTCAAATGGAAAATTGGTGCACATATCGCCAATCTGAAGGAGCATTGATGGCATTTAATTCAATGTCTGGTAGGCTTGAGCCTTTGAAAAGTTTTAATTTGGACAATGTTCCAAAGTTTGATGCGTTGCTTTTGTTTGGCGGTAATCCACGTCCAGTGAAATATGCCGCCTTAGTGATGCATTATTTTAAGGAAAAGTTTGGTTATTATCCGGAGTTTTTTACCATTGGCGGAGCTCCAAATAAAGGACAAAATTTTTCTAAGGCTGAAAATAGGTATTATGAAGAGATGATGCTTGAACTTGGTTTCTCTCCAAGAATTATTCTTAAAAATCATATCTATTCCAATAGCCGCTCAACACAGGAAAATATTGTTGAAATTAAGCAATTGGCACAAAAAAATGCTGCATTATCTAAATATAGCAGACCAAGAATTGCTGTTGTTACAACGGCTGGATATTCTTTGCGGGCAGCACAGGAATTGGGGTTGGCTTTATCTGATTTTGAATTGTTGTTTTTTGAAACCCCCCTCACATCTCAAGATGAGGCTATATTTGTTTCAGAAAAGTATGAGGGGTACAAAATTGATATTTTGATAGCTTCTGCTTGGCACTCTATGAACAGACAATCTTGGAATATTGAAAGATTGCCTTTGAGTACCGTAAAAATGAAATCTGCTCCGAGTTATGCTCTCTTGCATGATTTTGCGGCAAAGGGATATAATTTTTATATGTATCCCAATATGCTTACTTCTTTAGGGTTTAATGCTCAAGATGCTTATCAAATGCGCAATAGCCGCAAAATTGAAATTACCGGTTATAATCTTGAAGGAGAAAAAGTTGGAGAGGGCTGGCAAAATGCCGGTAATATTTTCAATCAAGAGCAGATTAAAAATTTTATTGAACAAGTTCATGAAGAATTTCTGGCTAAAGGAATTTTGATTGGATAAAACACTACAAAAAAAACACTCTGACATAAAAGTCAGAGTGTTTTTTTTGTATCTAATCTACGCTAAAACCGATTATTCGCCGGCTTCAACTTTGAACTCAGACATGTGCTCTAAGAGAGAACGTTTTTCATTGACGTTTTCTTGAGCTTTGTTGAGCAAGTGCTCGTAGCGTTCCGGATTGGCTTTGTTGACAATTTGGAAACGTGTTTCGTTTGCCATATAGTCAGACAAAGGTTTAGACGGAGCTTTAGAGTCAAGCATCAATGGAGCTTTACCTTGAGCAATGTTTTCCGGATTGTAACGATACAACGGCCAAGAACCTGTTTCAACAGCGTCTTTTTGGTGGCTCAAACCATCAGCAAGGTTGAAACCTTGGGCAATACAGTGAGAGTATGCAATGATGATTGACGGACCATCATAAGCCTCTGCTTCGTTCATGGCTTTGATGACTTGTGCATCATTGGCACCAAAGGCAACCTGAGCAACATAAACATTGCCATAAGACATGGCAATCATGCCCAAATCTTTCTTCGGTAAAGACTTACCGGCTGTGGCAAACTTAGCAGAAGCACCCATCGGGGTAGCTTTAGATTGTTGACCACCGGTGTTAGAATATACACCTGTATCCATTACCAAGATGTTGATGTTCTTGCCGGATGCAATAGCATGATCCAAACCGCCGAAGCCAATATCATAAGCCCAGCCGTCACCACCCAAAATCCATACGGATTTCTTAATCAGGTAGTCAGCCAACTTATCCAAATGTTTAGCTTCTTCGGTGTTGATACCGGCCAATTTAGCACGCAATTCTTTTACATTGTCGCGTTGAGCATCAATTTCAACATCGGTTGATTGCGGGTTGTTCAAGATTTTTTCAACCAATTCGGCACCAATCTTGTCTTTCAAACCTTCAAGTAAAGATTTGGCAAAAGAGGTTTGTTGGTCGATAGAAAATCTCATACCCAAACCAAATTCGGCGTTGTCTTCAAACAAAGAGTTTGCCCAAGCCGGACCATGACCTTTTTCATCTTTAGCATACGGAGTTGTCGGCAAGTTACCAGAGTAAATTGAAGAACAACCAGTTGCGTTGGCAACAACCATGCGGTCACCAAATAATTGGGTCAACAATTTAACATATGGGGTTTCACCGCAGCCTGCGCAAGCACCGGAGAATTCAAACAAAGGTTGAATCATTTGGGTGGTCTTCGGTAAGTTTTTGGTAACTTCGGTACGTTTTACATAAGGCAATGTTGTAAAGAAGTTCCAGCATGCTTTTTGAACATCCAAGTGAGATTCGATATGATCCATATTGATAGCTTTCTTAGACGGATCAGCTTTGTTCTTAGCCGGACAAGCGCTGACGCAGATACCGCAGCCTGTGCAGTCTTCCGGAGACATTTGCCAAATGAATTGTTTGCCGGCAAATTCTTTTCCTTTGTATGCAGCAGACTTAAAGCCTTTCGGAGCGTTCTTCAATTCTTCTTCAGTTGCAACTTTCATACGGATAACGCCGTGTGGGCATACCAAAGAGCATTTACCGCATTGGATACATGTATCTGGATCCCAAACCGGAATTTCGGTTGCAATGCAGCGTTTTTCGTATTGAGTTGTTCCTGTCGGCCAGGTTCCGTCAACAACTTCTTCAAAAGCAGAAACCGGCAATTCATTACCACGGTCAGCAATGATTTCGGCAGTTACTTTCTTGACAAATTCAGGAGCATCGGCCGGAACAGGATCCAAACGATGGAATTTAGAAGTAACGTTTGACGGATATTCAACTTTGTGCAAGTGAGCCAAGGTCGCATCAACAGCAGCAAAGTTCTTTTGAACAATGGCATCGCCTTTTTTGCTATAAGTTTTCTTAATAGCATTTTTAATTTGTGCAATGGCTTCATCTTTCGGCAAAATGTTAGAAATTGCGAAGAAGCATGCTTGCATGATGGTATTAATGCGTTGGCCCATACCGGTTTCACGAGCAACGTCAACGGCGTTGATGGTGTAGAAGTTCAATTTCTTATTGATGATTTCTTCTTGAACTTCAATCGGTAAATGATCCCAAACTTCTTTTTCGCTGTAAGGAGCGTTTAATAAGAAGGTGGCACCTGGTTTAGCAATTTTCAAAATATCAACTTTTCTCATGAACGGAAATTGGTGGCAAGCAACAAAGTCTGCCTTGTTAATGAGGTAAGCTGATTTAATTGGGTTGTCAGAAAAACGCAAGTGAGATGTGGTCATTGAACCTGATTTACGAGAGTCATAAACAAAGTAACCTTGACCATATTTACCGGCGTCTTCAGCAATAATCTTAATGGAGTTTTTGTTTGCACCAACGGTACCATCAGCACCCAAGCCGAAGAATACGGCACGAACAACGTCTTTGGGTTCGGTATCAATAGAATCATCAAACGGTAAAGATGTTTTGTTTACATCATCAGTGATACCAACAGAGAATCCATTAATCGGTTTTGCTGCAAAGCCATTATCAAATACGGCTTTGACCATACCCGGAGTGAATTCTTTTGAAGACAAGCCATAACGACCGCCAACAATTTTCGGCATTGAAGCAATGTCGCCACGAGCAAAAGCTTGAGTGATAGTGGCAACAACATCCAAGTACAAGGGTTCACCAATAGAGCCTGATTCTTTGGTTCTATCCAAAACAGAAACAACTTTAACAGTTTTGGGTAGAGCTTTTAAGAAAGATTTTTCAGGGAAGGGACGATACAAGTGAACTTTCAATACACCGAGTTTAGCACCTTGAGCATTGAGGTATGCAATGGCTTCTTCAGCTGTTTCACCGCCAGAACCCATGATAACGATAACTTGTTCGGCATCAGCGGCACCAACATAATCAACAACATGGTATTGACGACCGGAAATTTTAGCAAACTTATCCATTTCTTCTTGGACAATGCCTTCAACTTTGTGATAGTAGGGGTTGGCAGCTTCACGACCTTGGAAAAATACGTCAGGGTTTTGAGCTGTACCGCGGATAACCGGAGCTTCCGGTCGAAGAGCATGTTTAGCATTGAAAGAATAGTCAACACCTTCAAGCATGGCTCTCAAATCATCATCGGAAAGGAGTTTGATTTTTTTGATTTCGTGAGAAGTACGGAAACCATCAAAGAAGTGCATGAACGGAACGCGAGAACGCAAAGTAGAAGTTTGAGCAATAGCGGCAAAGTCATGTGCTTCTTGAACAGAGTTTGAGCAGAGCATTGCAAAACCGGTTTGACGGCAAGACATAACGTCTGAATGGTCGCCAAAAATTGATAATGCATGATACGCCAGTGAACGAGCTGCAACATGCATTACAAACGGAGAAAGCTCACCGGCAATTTTGTACATATTTGGAATCATTAACAACAAACCTTGCGAAGCAGTAAATGTTGTTGTTAATGCGCCGGCTTGGATAGCGCCGTGACATGCACCGGCTGCGCCAGCTTCGGATTGCATTTCTTGAACTTCAGGAATCATTCCCCAAATGTTCTTTTGTTTTGCAGCAGACCACGCATCTGCCCATTCACCCATCGGAGAAGACGGGGTAATCGGGTAAATGACGCAGACTTCATTCATGCGGTGGGCAACAGAAGCGGCAGCCTCGTTACCATCCATCATTTTCATCTTAACGTCTGACATATTTTATCCTTAATAAAAGTTGAGACAATAAAAGCCGGAGCTAGACGGTTTTACGCCTTATCTACCGGCTTGGGTTATTTTTTATAGAATCTTTCTATATGCGCGTTTTTATATCACGATTTTTTTCAAAAATCTATTAAAAAAGTTACTTAGTTCGTGTCTTTTTTTTATAAAGAGTGAGAATTTTGATATGCTTTTTTATGGACAAATGTATTAATTGGTGCTAGTTTTTGGGTTATATTAAGTATAATTATTTCCTAAAAATATTAAAATTATGATGTATGCTGATTTTGAGTTCGTTTTTAAGATGAGCAAACGCTCAGAACTTTATGGTCGCTATATTCTTGGTAGCGAAGTTGTGCAAGCTTTTGAAAAAGATTTATCTCTGTTGCTTGATGTTTTTAAGAGATATTATTCAGATGATTTTGAAAGCTTGTGTGCCGAGCAAAAATCTGTTTTTGCTAAGTTTGAAAAAATTGCAAGTTGTTATCCTGAAGTTTTGGATAATGATATGTTTTTAGATTTTCTTTCTGAGGTTTTGGCTTCCGGATATTTACCTAATCCAATTGTTTATTGTGAGGCAAATTTGATTGATGAGACGGAAATGGCTCAAGTTGCTGTCTTATATTTGCAATATGAAAATGTGCAACAATGGATTATCAATCATTGGTCTTATTGTAAAAAATATAAAATATCTTTGGGAGAAGCTTTGTATGCAGAGCCTTTAAAACTTTCAAAATTAGTGCGTTTATGCCATATGCATTATGGGAAAAAAGCTTTAGCTTTATTGTTGGTAATTTGGGGATGCGGTGTTTTGTGTTGGTTTGAAACGGCTTATCCTTTGGTTATTTTATTAATGCTGGGGATTTTTTATTTTATGTTCAAAGAAGTATGTTCCTATTTATTGGAAGCTGGATATAGGCAAAAAAAACTGATATGGCGTTGAAGATTGAGAGCTTTGCATAATTTTTGTGCAAAGCTCTTTTTTTATTTTGCAACTTTTATAAATGAGCGTATTTTATAACTTGCTATGCAGGCATAATTCAATGGTTAGAATGCGAGCTTCCCAAGCTTGAAATGCGGGTTCGATTCCCGTTGCCTGCTCCATACACATAAAAATAGCATTTAAAAATTTTTGTTTTCACATTTTAAAAATTAATCTCTTAAAACTGTTGGTTTTCCTTTACACCTTGTTGACAAGTTTATTAAAAGTTTATTTAATGTTTTTATGTTGTCTTTAGAGGTGAAAAAATATGGGTAAATTGGCTTATTTTCGTGTTTATCTTTTGAAAATATTATATCGCTTAATTGTGCCGCTTTTGTATCGAAATAAACAGGTGCGTAAAGCTCATTTGAAGGCATGGACTACTCGTACAGAAAAAAAATATTTGGAACGTTATCTTTATGTTTTGCATGAAAATGAACCCAACTTACTTCCTTGTCCAAAAATAATTTGGGTATGTTGGTTGCAAGGAATGGATAAAGCACCAGAAGTCGTAAAAAAATGTTTTGCTTCTTTGCAACGAAATTGTGCCGATTTTGAAATTAGAGTGATTACTTTTGAAAATATAAAACAATATGCCAATTTGCCTGATTATATTTGGAAAAAATATCAAGAAAAGAAAATTTCCAATACAGAATTTTCGGATTTGTTGCGCTTGGCTTTGCTTTCTGAAAATGGCGGATATTGGATTGATTCTACTGTGTTTTTGACAGATAGAATACCTGAAGAAATTTTAACATCAGAATTTTTTGCTTATCATGCTCGTATTCATTTGAAAAATAATAATTGGTTTTTAAAAGCTTCTGCCGGCGATTTGATTATTTCTAATATGAAAAATTTGATGTTTGAATATTGGAAGCATGAAAACCGCTTGATGAATTATTTTTTGTATCATCTCTTTTTTGATTTGATGATGGAAAAAAACGCTGTCTTGGCGGCAAAGTGGAACAAAGCTCCTTTGCTTTATGATGATTGTTATGATTTGGAATATAATTTCTTTACACCGTATTCTGAAACTTTATGGCAGGAAATAAAAGCTAAAAATTCTATTCATAAGTTGAGTTACAAATATAAAAAAGATAAAAGTTTGTCCGGAACTTTTTTAGAAAAATTGCTTCATGATGAACTTCGATAGAAAAATTTGAGTAGATATAATGGTGAATGAACAATATAAACTTTTGGGGCGAAAAGTAGAAGATTTGCGCCAAAAAGAAGATTTTTATCCTACGCCGCGTTATGTAACGGAAGCGCTTCTGAATAATTATCAATTTGAAGGAAAAATTTGGGAGCCGGCTTGTGGTGATGGCCGGCTTTCCGATGTACTTTTAGAACATTATGCCGATGTGGAAAGCTCTGATTTGGTTGACAGAGGTTATGGACAAGGTGGGGTGGACTTTTTGAACTCAAATAAGACAGCGCCGAATATCATTACAAATCCACCATTCCATTTGGCATATGAGTTTATTGTACAAGGTTTGAAGCTCTCTGAAAAATGTTTAGCTTTACTTCTTCCTATTCGCTACCTGACAGGTAAAAAAAGAGCTAAACTTTATGCTGAATTTCCGCCGGCAAAAGTGATTGTTATTCCCAATAAAGTTGACTTTTTGGGCTTTGGTTCTCCAGCAATGGAGTTTGCTTGGTTTGTGTGGGAGAAAGGCGTTAAACAAACAACAATTACTTGGGCTGATGTCAAAAATGCCGATTTAAAAGAAAAGAGAAAAAAGAATGCGTAAAGATTTTTATGTTTTTCGTCATGGTGAAACTGAGCTTAATAAGCAAAAACGCTGGCAAGGTTCCGGAATGGATTATGATTTAAATGAAAATGGTGTTTTGCAGGCGAAAGGTTTGATTGAAAAGCTCAAAAATAGAGGTTTGGAAAAAATTTATTCCAGTCCTTTAATCAGAGCTAAACATACGGCAGAAGTTGTGGCAGAAGCTTTAAAGATTCCCGTAGAAGTCCGTTATGATTTGCGTGAGTGTTTTTATGGTCAAGCTGAAGGACAATTAATTGCTGACTTACAAAAAAATGTTCCTGAAATTGTCAATAATTGGAATAGTCCGAAATATTTTGATATTCGCTTTGAAAACGGCGAAAGCAAGAAAGAAGCTTTAGACAGAGTGTTAAAAGAACTAATTAAACTAACAGATGAAAATTTTAAAATTGCAGGAGTGGCTATTCATGGCGGAACTATGGGGGCTATGCTCAACTATTTGCATTATGATTTTGACAAGCTTCAAAATTGCGCTGCTTTCCATTTAGTCTTTGATGATGGACAATGGAGGGTGGAAGGTGATGTGTTTTAATTAGCCAAAATAATTTATTATAAAAAAACTATTTCAAAAAAAAGGCTCCATTCTGGAGCCTTTGCTATATTTTTAGTCAATCCAACAACATGTTGGGTCAAAACCGCTTTGAGTATAACAACAAGTGCATGTATATGTTGTTTCGGGATCTAAATAGTTATCACGAGAATATGTCTGTTTATAACAAGTACCTTTAGCTCCACAAGAACAAGTAATTGTTGCTGTTTCTTGTACCCGACCAACGGAAGAACAGGTATAATCGTAAAAACCTGTAAATCCACTAGGACAAGAGGTGAAAGAATGAACATGAGATTCTTTATAACAATAGCCAGAGGTTGCGCCACAAGAACATTTTTTAGGTGTTGATGTTGGGTTAGACATACCAGCACTTGAAGCTTGATATCCGCTTGGGCAAGTATAAGAGTGCGAGTGGGATTCTTTATAACAAGTACCAGAAGTAGCACCACAAGAGCATTTCTTTGCTGTTGAAACTGGACTAATCATACCAGAGCTTGAGGCTTGATAACCACTCGGACAAGTATAAGAGTGAGCGACACAAGTATTACCACTTTGGTGATATCCAGAGTTACATCCAGTCATTTTATACATTGTAGCCCCACCGCCACATGTTGTCGTTTGTTTAGAGCAAGATGAGCATGTTGCATTAGCAGGACAAGCCGAGAGGGTATATCCAGAACAAGTGTTGGCAATACAATCTTTCTCGCAACCGCCATTCTTTTCATGATATCCGGGGTTGCATTTCCAACCGGTTTGAATTTGATGGCTACCAGAGCCGTCATTACAAGAAGAATAGGTATAAGAAGAGTTAGCGGGTTTGGTTGTAATCTTATGAGTACAAGCAACACAGCATTTACGCGTGTTTTGTCCGCAACCATTATCGCAATTTTGTGTTCCATTGGTACAATTGCTTTGGTTTGCAGTCGGTGTACAAGATTTTTTGATACACTTACCATCGCAATATTGCGTACATTTATCATTGGCATAAGTTAAAGATACGGTTGCCGGACACACGCATTTTTCATATTTGCCGTCACAACTGGTGCCGCCCAAAACATAAGGAGCGGTACAAGAAGTTTTGTTAAATTGTGATAAACATTTACATTCAGTGTAATAACCGGCCAAAAACGGGCAACGAGAAGCGGCAACCACAGCTCGAGGGTATTTACAGTTAGATGTTGTATAGAGCTTGCTCTTATCTTCACAAGAAGTAGCTTGGTTATAGTCTCCTTCGGTGGTATTACCGCTGAACTTAAAATCAGTTTTCGAAGCCTCGGGCAAAAATGTGGCACGAGCCAACTGATAAGCCTGAGGTATAGGCTTTAATTCGTGAGTGTAGGCTAGTGTGTCATGCGAAGGCGGGTCAAGAGCCATAGCTGAAGAGTTACAAACAGAACTGATTAAAGCAATCAGCACTGAAGATAAACAAAGTACAGAATGTTTCATAACACGCCTCCATGAAATAATAAGAATTAAAGCCTATACTATCCATGATAAACGTTTTTTTTTTTTTGCAACCGAAAATTAAAGAAGGCGATAAATTTGTAAGAGTAAAGACTTGTTTTTAAAAGAAATGTGTTTGAACGTGCAAAAAAAGCCCTGAATTAACTTCAGGGCTTCAATTCAATTAAAAAGTTTTTTATAAATAATTTAACAATGATGTACTCATGGCTGTTTGTAAGACCGAGTATGAGGCATTAAGCTGATTTACAGCCAATAACAGTTTTATTGATGCTTCTGTTTGGTCAACATTTTTCAATGAATCAATATTGTTTTGCAAATTGGCCTCAACTTGAGTTAAGTTTTCGTTGACAGTGTTTAACAAAACGCTATTTGAGTCTGTTTTGGCTTGAACTGTATACAAATCTACATTTTGGGATGAGGCATTGGTTCCTCTGCTGAAAATGGCATCTTGAATTAAGTCCAAAGCTTCATTTACTCGGTTTAAGGTCTCTTGTGGGTCAACGGTTACATCATCTGTGAGAGGATTGCGCGTGTCTACCAGGTTGCCTTGTGCAATTGTACCTAAAGCGCGGAACATTTGTTCAAAAACACCATCTTTTGCTGTAATATCCAATACAATGGATTGTTCTTCGCTTATTCTTTTTTCAGAACTTAAATTACCCCCTTGATAATAAGACTGGCTTTCCAAATTCCATTTGCTTGAAGCCGTAATAGTTTGGTTGGTTGCCGGCCAGCGAGAGGGATCCATGGTGACATAAAGTTCTGTTCCGTCAGGGCTTATTCCAGTGACTTGAACTTGCGGTGAAATGTTGTTTCCAAAGCCATTCATATTAATAACCGTTCCAACCGGAAAAGATGTGCTGAATGTAGCACCGCCACCATTGGCTATGGTATCATCTGCACGAATCGGAGTGCTTTCTTCAAAAGTGATAGTTTTTCCATCAGCAGAGATTGATTTGATGACATAAGCACCATTGTGAGTATCTCCGGCATTGTTGATGACCAATGTATCTCCGGGATTAAGCGTGTTAAATGCGCCATATTCTGTGGCTTGAATGGTGTTCTTGTCACTGTTAAAAGTTAAGTCTCCGGTTGTACTTTCATTGGCGGTTAAAGCCGGTTTTAAGAAATTGCCACCGGTGGCTTTGATTGTTCCGTTATTGCCGCCATTATTGATTAATTCCAAATCTCCGGTTTGATTTGCGCCAATTTCATAATTGGATAAGTTGGCATTGCCAGATGTTGGATATGTTATGTTTAATCCGTCATAAAAAGCTTGAAATTGCTCTAAAGTTGTAAACGGAAAGTCTACTGGTGCCTGCGTTGAAACTCCACCACCAAACAAATATTTACCATTTACTGAAATGTTTAAACAATCTGTCAAAGCCATCATGGTTGTAAATGCCATGGATTGCAATTGTGATAATGTTTGAGATTGTTCGGCACTCATGGTATGAGGCTCGCCGGTTGTTACACCGGCTGCATCCAACAGAGTTGATTCTCCGTCAATGGTATAAAGCGGAAAAGAAAAAGTATTATTTTCTTCATTGAATGTAAAATCGGCAAAATTTTCCGCATCATTGGCCTCTAATTTAGCTTTGAGCGCATTCATAACCTCGGTTCCATAGGTATCTGTTCCCGGTGTGAGGGTTGATAAGTCAATATTGTTACCGGTATTGTCTCCGTCATTGGTGAAAGTATATGTTTGTCCATTTACGGTGAGCGTTGTTCCGACATATACATCTTCATTACTGCCAAAGACAATTTCTCCTCCAGTATAGTCTGGAGTTATGGTATCTAAATCCATACCGCTAAAATTGGTAAGCAAGGTCTTAAAGTCATTAATGGCATCACTTATTGATGATAATGATGTGGAAATGGCATTAATCTCGGTTTCTACAATTTTATTATTTTCCATGAAGTTTGAGACAACACCCAAGGCGGCTTCATTGCCAACTATGGCAGAAGCAGTCATACCATATCCGGAATATGTTGGAGATTTTAAGCCGGTTTGAGCTTGAAAACTGTATAAATCAACATAAGACTTGGTATTCAATGTTTGATTTACCATATTCATGTAACTGTTATAAGTAGGAACTCTTGTCATGGTTTATCTCCTTATATGATGCCCATCAACATATCTAAAATTTCTTTGTTAGCGGTAAATGCTTTAGCATTAGCCGCATAAGATTGTTGATACATAATCATGTAGCTTAATTCTTGGTCAATATCGACACCACTGATTGTTGCCTCTTTGGTGGCAATGGATGAGCATAGCTCTTGTTGATATTGCATATTGCTTTCGGTTGTGCTGGCTTGTGAGGCAATGCTACCGACAAAGGTTGCCGCATAGTTGGCTAAGGTGGTTTGAGTTGCACCAATGATACCAGCTTGACTAAAGTTTAGTGTATTGGAAAACATTTCGGCAAGTTTGATAGCCGTGGCATTTGATGCCGGATTAAGTTGATATTCTCCAGATGAAGTATTGAATTCCGGAACCCCACCGGCAATCAAATTTGGATTTTCGGTAATATCTTCACGAACCTGAATTGATGATGCAGTAAGCGCATCAGATGGTTGTAAACCTAATTTTGAAAGTAAGCCGGGGGCAGGGTCACCATTGAGGCGGTTTTCACTAATTTCCAGTTGTTCTCCCGTGGTGTTGACAATGCGCAACATATAACCGTCTCCATTGGGAACCAAGGAGGCTTTGACGGTCTCATTCAAATCTGGATTATTATTAATCTTATTGACAATATCTTGTAAGTTATCTCCAGGATTGACGGTTATGGAAGCAAAATTTATGCCTTCTGAAGGAGATGAAAAACCTAAAACAACTTGTTGATTTAAGCCTAAATTTAAGTTTTTGGAAACGACTTTGGAATCATATACAGATTCTGGATTTTGTGAGGTAAAAAAGTCATTCATACCAAAGAAACTAGAAAATCCGGAAAACTGACGGTCGTAGTTGGTTGTTCCGTTGGCGGCAAAATTTATGGTAACATTTTGTTGTTCAGAACCGGCAGCAGAAGAGGCCGTATCCATGATTGCAAAAGAATAGTTGCTGTCACCGGTATCAATAACCAGATTTCCATTTTCATTGATTTCAACTACGGCTTGAGGCAAATTGGCTCCGTTTGGAGAACGCATCCAATTTTGAATGGCTGTGGTCATATCGGCAAGAGTGCCTTCCGTAAAGCCTAAGTCTCCGCCCAAGCTGGCTGTGGCTACTTGATTACCATCGGCATCAAAAATTGTAAAACGAACATCGCCATTTTCAATTTGAATGCTTTGTTGGTTGGCATTGATAAATGTTCTTGAACCGGTTAAACTTGAAGGCGCTGGATATGATGTTCCCATATTGTGTGCTGCATTTATGGCTTCTTTTAATCCACCGGCTAATTCATCTAATTGCGATTGCAAAGAGGGGAGCGTTACATCACGGATTTCAATAAGACCTTTTAATTCGCCGTCTTGAATGCTGTTGGTGATATCTTTGCCATTGACGAAAATTCCGGAAATCTCTCCTCCGGCATAAGAAGTTGTCGGACCTGCTTGAGATATGGCTGTGTGCGAAAGATAATTAGGTTCATCATCTAACAAAGTTTCTCCGCTTTTGGTTTGGATGACAATTGCCCCGTTATCTCTTTTGAAATAACTGATATCTATTTTTTCGCTGATAGAGCGCAAAACCTCATCTCTTTGGTCTTCTAAATCGGCAACGCCATCGTAATTCATGACAGTGTATTGGACAATTTTATCATTGAGTTCATCCAGTGTTTTTAAATCTGCATTAATTTCGGATACAGCATCGGCTATATTCAAGTCGGCATCACCACGGAGTTTTTGAATTTCAGCCGAGATAGAGTTGAGACGAGAAGTGATGGTTTGCGCATTGTTTAATAAGGTATATTTTCCTGATGCGGAAGTTACATCATTGGCAAAAGTTTCAAAAGCAGCTTGCAGATTGCCTACATTTGCCGCAATGGAGTTATCGCCAGTGGGGGTGCCAAGCAAGGTTTCTACTTTAGTTAAATAGTCATTTTGTTTGCAGTAGTTGCCACTGGTCGAATTTGATGACAAATAGCTTTTTAATAAATTTTCATCAACATTTCTTTGAATGTTTCCTAATGACACACCGCTGCTGACACCAGCTAAAACCAAATTGTTTTGTGCGGCGGTTTTGCGGGTATATCCGGGGGTATCAGCATTGGCGATGTTGCTGCTGATGATGTTTAGCTGTTGCTGAGATGCTTTCATTCCTGAAAGCGTGGTATTAAATCCGGGTATTAAAGCCATGGTACACCTCCTTTATAATGTTCTATTGACGGCAATGGCATTCTTGCTGTTGTCTTGAGGAGAATATGTCCCCAAACGTCCATAAGAAGTGGCATTTGCATTATTTGCCGCTTTGGCAATTTTTATAATTGAATTCATAACCGTTTGGCTGGTTTCCATTCTGGTTTTAAGAAGCTGATCATTTTCTTTGAGCAGATTGTCTAAAGATGCAGCTTGAGCTTTAAGAGAAGCTCTTTCTTCAGAACTTAAAATGTTTAGGGTTTCTTTGTTTTTGATAAAAAAAGCAACCAAGGTGCGATACACACTTACAATATGTGCTTTCTTTTCAAAAAGTTTGCCCACAGTGTCAGTATCATAAGCTTTTAAGGCTTGGTTTTCTGTTTGCAAGAGCTCTGAAAAGACATTGATTATGTTGCGATAATCGGCAATCTTTTGGCGGATGTCTTCAGGTTTTATTTGTTCTAAATTTTCCATCTCTTTATCAAAGAGCATTACTGCTCTTAGCCTCCTGCATTTGAATAATTGTTTCCATGATGTCATCTGAAATGCCAATGTTTCCAGTTTTGGCCATGACTTTGCCATATTCGTTAAACAACATAGAACGATAAATCTTTTCAGCACTACCGCCGCCGAACATACCGTCGGTTGATATGCCTTCAAACATGCTCTCCATCATTCTGGTCATGAAAAAGGCTTCAAAGTCTTGAGCTGTTTCTTTGGCTTGCTCTAAATTTTTTGCTTGTTGCAAGCTTTTTGCCGAAGTTGGAGCCTGAGACATGCTTAACAATGGATTTTGTCCGTATGTTGATAAAACATCAGTCATCTTAAATCACCTCAATATCTGCTTGCAAAGCACCGCTTGCTTTAATGGCTTGCAATATGCTGATTAAATCTCTGGGGCTTACGCCAAGTGCATTTAAGCCGTCTACCAATTCTTGCAAACTGACACCGGTATTAAGTACGGTTAATTTAGAATCCGTATCTTCTTGAACATCAATAAAGGTGTCGCTTTCTACAATGGTTTCTCCGTCAGAAAAAGGAAGTGGTTGAGAAACAAAGGGGGCTTCTGTGATTTTTATGGTTAAATTGCCTTGAGCAATGGCTAAGCGGTTAATTTTTACATCTTTACCGATAACAACAATGCCGGTACTTTCATCAATGACAACTTTTGCCATTTGATCAGGTTGAACTTGAAGTTGCTCAATACGGGTCATTAAGTCAACCAATCTTCCTTGATATTCTTCAGGAACATCAACAGATACTGTTCCGGGGTCTAAAGCTTTGGCAACGGTTGTGCCCAAATTGGCATTGATGGCATCGCTAATGCGGCGAGATGTTGTAAAGTCTGGATTGCGCAGAGCAATGCGGATATTGGTCATGTCATCTAAGACAAAGGGAATCTCGTTTTCTACAATAGCACCGTTGGCAATTTTTCCCGATGTTGGTACGCCCTTAAATATAGATTGGTTGGCCCCTTGTGCTGAAACAGCATTTACGGCAATTTGACCTTGAGCTACGGCATATACTTGTCCGTCAGCGCCGGTTAATGGTGTGGCAATCAAGGTTCCGCCTTGAAGGTTTTTGGCATCTCCCATAGCACTGACAATGACATCTATGCGGCTGCCTTGACGAGCAAATGCCGGAAGATTTGCCGTAACCATAACTGAGGCAATGTTTTTTGACTTGAGTTGTCCATCTCGGGCATTGATACCAATTTGATCAAGAAGGGAGATGATACTTTCTTTGGCAAAATCAATGGACTTAATATTGTCGCCGGTACCATTTAAACCAACAACCAAACCATAACCAACGAGTTGGTTGTCTCTGATGCCTTCAAAATCGGCAATATCTTTTATGCGTGAAGCGGCAAAAGCTTCAGTTATAAACCCAAGCATAAATAAAGATGTTGCAAAAAAGTATTTTATTTTCAAGGTGTTAAGTTTTATCATGTTCATTTTGCCTCAGTAAAACATAAATTTCTTATTACTTATATGCAAAACGTATGCCAAATTTGTGAAAAAATAGAAAAATTAAACGATAGGAATATAATCATATTACATAATGTTGTATGTATTGATACGGCAAGGAAAATCAAAAATACATAACATAGTAAGTAAAAGTAGTCTTTTTTATCGTCTATACACTTTTTTTACTCAATTTTCTTTTTTTAATTGTATTTTTTATATCTCTTTGTATAATTAAGAATATCAGTAATTTTTTATATAACAAAATATATATGTGGTTGCATAAGTTATGACTAAGTTAATGAACAAAATCATCATGATTAATAATCGCCGAACGAGTATGCGATTATGCCATAAAGAATGGGATGCTTTGTATGAGGTATGCAAAATTGAACATATCTCTAAAAATCATTTGATTGAAATGATTGAGGCTCATAAAAATGATGGTCTTGGACTGACTTATTCTACCCGTTTGTTCTTAATGAGCTATTTTAGAGAAGCGGCTTCCGCTGAAGGTCACAAAAATGCCGGACATGGCTTGTCTGATAATTATGATGCCATTAATCGGCTTTTGAAACAGGAATTGTAATATCTGGTATGTTTTCCATTGCAAAAAGGTTTATAAAAATTGCAAAAAAAAGGCTCCGTTCTGGAGCCTTTTTTTAGAGATTTAGTTCGTACAATTAAACTCAAAGTAATAAATTGTATTTTTCTGGGGTGTTAAGATTTTTTCTTCAGCACCGTCGACTGTAAATCCAAAACCATCTCTAACCGTTGGATAACCACATTGGAAATATAAATCTCCATAAGTACTGACGCGAATTATAGATCCAGGTTTTACGTAGAAAGAAAATGTGCAAGTTGAACCATAACAACTTGTTGTTTCATTGAAATACTGAGGTCCGTTGTTATAAGGACATTTAGGATACATTTGAACATCATAATGTTTAGATCCATATTCAACATCTATCCAAGAAAATGGCTGTTTGCCAATAGGACATCCATCACTACGTAAAGATAAATCATAATTATTACCAGTTGATCCTTTTAGGTATACAATTATAGAAATATAATATTTATCATCAACACAAGTACCATTAGAACATTTTTTGCCGCTAGAGCATCCACCACAACATTCTGAAGTAGCGATACAAGTTCCGTTACAATCTTTTTTGCCTTGTTCAGCGCAAGTCTTAGCTCGGCATGCGTAGCAAGTTCCGGAAGTTGCACCACAAGAACATTTCTTAGATGTTGTTCCGGTTTGTACCTGAGAAGAAGAACAAGCAGAGGCTTGGTAACCGCTCGGACAAGAGTAAGAGTGCGAGTGGGATTCTTTATAACAAGAGCCGGAAGTAGCACCACAAGAACATACTTTGGGTGTAGAAGTAGGGTTCGTCATACCAGAGCTTGAAGCTTGGTAACCACTCGGACAAGTATAAGAGTGGGCAACGCAAGTATTACCGCTTTGGTGATATCCGGATTGGCATCCTGTCATCTTAAATACAGTTCCACCACCTGTACAACCGGTTGTTTGTTTAGAACA
>CALXVY010000004.1 GCA_944392255.1 uncultured Alphaproteobacteria bacterium
TGTACGCAATATTGCGATGGTAAGTGTATTAAAAAATCTTGTACACCAACTGCCAACCAAAGCAATTGTACTAATGGCACACAAAATTGCGATAATGGTTGCGGACAAAACACGCGTAAATGCTGTGTTGCTTGTACTCATAAGATTACCTCAAAACCAGCGAACTCTTCTTATACTTATTCTTCTTGTAATGACGGCTCTGGTAGCCATCAAATTCAAACCGGTTGGAAATGTAACCCCGGATATCATGAAAAGAATGGCGGTTGCGAGAAAGATTGTATTGCCAACACTTGTTCTGGATATACCCTCGCTGGCTGTCCGACCAATGCAATATGCGCAACTTGTTCTAAACAAACGACAACTTGCGGCGGTGGGGCGACCATGAATAAAATAACCGGCTGTAAATCCGGATATCATTTAAGCGGTAGTACTTGCGTGGCTCACTCTTATACTTGCCCGAGTGGTTACCAAGCATCAAGCTGTTCTTCTTCGCAAGTACAAACTGGAACAACATCTAAGAAATGTTCTTGCGGTGCAACTTCCGGTACATGTTATGCATGCCGAGCCAAAACTTGTGAAGAACAAGGCAAAAAGACTTGTAATGGTTCTTGTATAGCTACATATCAATGTTGCGGAGGATGTCCAAGCGGTAAAAAATGTTCTAATGGTACTTGTATTGCAGAAATTACTGAAGGTACTATAACTGTTTATCACCATTTAAATAGTGATGCTGTGATGGAATCTGGTCCATGGCTTAATCCTTATTATAAAGAACCAGGAAGTAGTACATATAATGTTTATTTTCCTAGAGCTGAAGTTGTTTATGGTCCAACAAAGATGAACAAAACCACATCAAGAAAAGTTAAATTAGGAGGAGAATTAAGAATGTCTTTGCCTCCAGCTTACGCTCCTGATCTTTTTAAATTCTCTCACGCTCATCCATATCCTAAAAGTCTAGAAAGTTATCCTAATGGTGATTATGGATATATATTTTTTGATGTAACTTCATCAAATACAGAATTTCATATTTATTATGAAAAGAAATAATAAAATATACTAAAATAACTAATAACATTGATAAACAAAAAAGCGATAGAAGAACCTATCGCTTTTTTGTTTGTCTTATTTTCTTATATCAAAAATTTCAAAGCTGGATTTGAGATAATCAAGTAATTTTTTATCTTCAAAAAATTTATCGCATTCGCTATCGGGCGTATTATCACCTTCTACCTGACGATAGCGTTGCAGATAATATTCCTTAACCCCTTTAGCTTTAAGCTCATCAGCAATGGTATAAATATCTTCTATACTCAATACTCGTGGATCGCAAGTGGTGCGGCACTCAAAAGACTTACCGCTCTTAACAAGCATATCCAAACTTTGCATGGCTTTATCAAAATGATTAATGCCGCCAACCGCTTTGGTATAATGCTCAGCATTCAACGGAGCCTTAATATCAAAGCCAACCCAATCGAGCAGGGGTAAAACTTTTTCAAAATGTTCTGGTCTATAGCCACCTGAGTGCATACCAACCTTATAGCCCATATCTTTGACTTCTTTGATATAATCTATCAGGCAATCTTGAACCAAAGGTTCTCCGCCACTGAAAACAACGGCATCTAAAATACCTTTTCTGCCTTTCAAAAATTCGGCAAACTTCTCCCAAATGAAATTTGTTTCTGCACCGATTTTTTGCAAAGCTTTGTTGTGGCAAAAAGGACAACGCCACGGACAGCCCTGCATAAAGACAACAGCAGCCATCATATTTGGAAAATCGACGGTGCTGAAAGTTTCAACACCGCCGATTTTTATTTCTTTTTGCATTATTATCCAATAATACTATTCAGCTGCAATTGCTGTATAATCTTCTCTTGCTTCCATACCTGCGATTGCTTTGCTCTCTGAGAAGCATACTCTTGAATAAAACTCAGATTTTTTACCTTTGTTGAACTCAGATACCGGACGCAAATAGCCCATTACTCTGGTCCAAACTTCGCAAGGTTGTCTTTCTTCATCACTTAATCTAACATCATTAATATTAATTGTAGTCATTTTAATATACTCCAGTTTCTAAGAATTATTAATTATGCAACTTCTTTTCTTGAAGCAGCGGCTCTTTTTTCTGCCATTTTCTCTTCATCGCAGATTGGGCAGTATTTGTGTTCTCCGGAAATATATCCATGTTTTGGGCACACAGAGAAAGTCGGAGTTATGGTAATGTATGGTAAACGATAGTTGGTCAAAACTTTTCTTACCAAATCACGGCAGACTTTGGCTGATGACAGCTTTTGTCCCATGTAAAGGTGAAGAACTGTTCCACCTGTGTATTTGGTTTGCAAACGAGCTTGCAAATCCAAAGCTTCGAACGGATCATCCGTAAAGCCAACCGGCAATTGTGAAGAGTTGGTATAATACGGATTTTCTTTGGTACCGGCTTGAATGATATTCGGGAAGCGTTTTTTATCTTCACGAGCAAAGCGGTAAGTTGCACTTTCTGCCGGTGTGGCTTCCAAATTGTACATATGACCGGTTTCTTCTTGAATTTTAACCATTTGGGCACGGATGTAATCCAAAAACTTCTCAGCAAAATCTTGTCCCCAAGGGGTTGCAATATTTTCTTTGCCATCGGTGTAGTTCAAAATCATTTCATTGATACCGTTTACACCGATTGTGGAGAAGTGGTTGCGCAAGGTTCCCAAATAACGTTTGGTATATGGATACAAGCCATTATCAATTAAGCGTTGGATAACTTTACGTTTAATTTCCAGTGATGTACGAGCAATATTCATTAACTCATCAACACGAGCAAATAAACCAGCTTCGTTGCCTTTATAAACATAACCCAAACGAGCGCAGTTGAAGGTAACAACACCGATAGAACCTGTTTGTTCTGCTGAACCAAACAAACCATTACCTCTTGCCAACAACTCACGCAAATCGAGTTGCAAACGGCAGCACATTGAACGAATTTGTCCGGGTTTCAAGGAAGAATTGATAAAGTTTTGGAAATAAGGCAAGCCATATTTAGCTGTCATTTCAAACAACAATTCGGTGTTTTCATCTTCCCACGGAAAATCTGGGGTCATATTGTAGGTCGGAATCGGGAATGTGAACGGACGACCTTTGATATCACCTTTCATCATAACTTTGATGTAGGCTTTATTAATCATATGCATTTCATCTTTCAAATCGCCATATGTGAAGTCTTGTTCAACACCGGCAATAATCGGATGTTTTTCACGTAAATCTTCTGGACATACCCAATCAAAAGTGAAGTTGGTAAATGGTGTTTGTGAACCCCAACGAGAAGGAACGTTCAAGTTGTAAATCAATTCTTGGAAAGCTTGTTCAACTTGGTCGTAACTTAATTTATCTACTCTAACATAAGGAGCTAAGTAGGTATCAACTGATGAGAATGCTTGAGCTCCGGCCCATTCATTTTGCAAGGTTCCCATGAAGTTAACCATTTGTCCAATAGCGGCTGATAAGTGTTTGGCCGGACCAGCTTCTGCTTTACCCGGAACTCCGTTAAAGCCTTCGTGAAGCAAGTTTTTCAAAGACCAACCAGCACAATATGCTGCTAACATATCCAAATCGTGAATATGGATATCCCCATTACGGTGAGCTTCTCCGACATTGGCCGGATATACATGGCTTAACCAGTAGTTAGCGGTAACTTTTCCTGAAACATTCAAAATCAAACCACCATTTGAATAACCTTGGTTAGCATTGGCATTAACACGCCAGTCTAATCTTTCCAAATATTCATTAATGGAGCTTTCTACATCAACCATAACTTTTTTATCTGTGCGCATACGATTGCGTTGATCGCGATACAAGATATAAGCCTTGGCTGTGGCAAAATAGTTGGCAGAAATCAAAACTTGTTCTACCACATCTTGGATTTGTTCAATTGATGGCAGAGACTCTGCAAATTTGTGTTTTAACACCTTTAAGACTTGCGCTGTCAACAATTGACTTTCTTCTTCACCAAATTCTCCGGTTGTGGTACCTGCTTTATTAATAGCATTAAAAATTTTTGTGTTATCAAAAGGTGCTAATGTTCCATCTCTTTTGGTTACATTCTCAATCGGAGAGTTTTCATTCTCTAGCGGAGAGGTTTTGTACTCGGTCTCTGACATTTTTCTTCAACTACCCTTCGTAATTTTTAATTAGTTAAGTTTTATTTTGTTTTTTATCATCTGATATGATTCATACCATATATTGTGTAAATAAATTGTAAATATCCAAAATATAGTATCCACATTTTTTATTTTAATTTTTTGAAAGAAGACTCTGAAAGACTCTTTCTGCCCTTAATATTGCTTTATATAGCTGACGATAACAAGGACTTTAAAGTTAATAAAACTCTATTTTTCCTCTATCCTATTCTATTTATTCAATAAAAAATTTTTATCCTTGTAGATAAGATTCTGTATAACTTTTTTTATCGGAAAATCAGGCAAAATTTATGTCAAAATACACCAAAATTTATTGCAATAGTTGTAATTTTTTTAGCGACTCTGATTCTATATATATTTACGATTCGTTTTTCTATCTACTATATTTAGTATCTCACAAAAAAAACTCCCGAATCTAAAATTCGGGAGTTTTTTTTATTACATTATAATTTAGGTTTGGTCACGACTTCTTCGCCAATTACGCTTTCTTCTATATATTCATCCGTACATTGCGGTCCAATGCAGCGTTTTAAAACTGTGGCTTTTCTGCCTTCTGTCAATCCCATTACACGCATTGAAGGAACATATAAGTCAACTACCGTTATCTTAAATATAAGGTAAGCTATATTTCCATCATCATCAGAAACATACACTTTTATCTTATATTCTTTATTCTCCGATGCAGGAACTCTACCTGTAAAACGCATATTCTTTTCATCATATTTCAACCATTGCGGTAACGGAGAATCGTCATGTAAACCGGCTTTGCTTATTACGTTGCTGCCAAAATCTATTTTATTAAATAGTTCTTTGGGAATCGTGATATCTATATCTTGCCATGTTTCAACCATCAAATCTGGCATGAGTGCAGATGATGATATATTAACCGGTGGACGTTTAGCCGGAATATCTAATAAATACGGACGATTGTCAGGCATAAACTCGCCTTTACCCCATTTATTAAATGTGTTGCGTAAATATAAAGCTATGCGTGAAGGTTTTTCATTCAGCATATAATAAGGAATCGCATCCATACCCAGTGTTGCATATAAATTGCCCAGAGAATCTTGCAATTCTACATAAGCACTATAAGCTGATGTCTCATCTTCTATGGCTTTGGCTGCTTCCAATTTGCTTTTTTCGGCTTTTGCTCCATCAGCGATGGTTACATCCTCGGCAATGTTTTCAGAAACATCTGCCAATTCTTTACTGATTTGATAATCTTCTATTGCAGACATATAACGAGCCCAAGCTACATAAACTTGATTTAAAATTAATGAGGTTATTCTTTGACGACGCAAATTTTCTAAATCTGCAGCATTAGGATTTTTCATATCTTCAAAAATATGAATAGCCACTTCTCTACCTTGCTTAGCAATTAAGCGGTTATAGTAAGAAGGATTGTTTTTATATTTTGTCTCTGAAGGAGCTTTATATTCTTTAACATACATTTTTAATGTTTCCGGAGATGTAACTAAATCTCTTACTCTTAATTCCGGACGATTGGTTAAGGCCAGCCATTCCATTTCCGATAAATTGCTTCTAATTTCAGGTAAAGCAAAATTACCATATTCTGGTCCAACCAATTTGTATTCGCTATATGGATGTAATCCCATTAAAGTTGCTAAACGAATCTCTGAATTTTCAAATTCTCTTTTCATGGTCGATAAAGTTTTGACGGCTTCCATATATTTTCTTTTCTGTATCATCATATCCATGGAAAGACTTTGACCAGATTTTGCCAGTTCCTTACTTTGAGCATTGATTTCATCTACCGCTAAGGTCATGTATTCTATCATATCATCTACGGTCGGGAGCAACTTTTGTGCCGTTAATGTTTGCCAATACAAAATGCGCGTCTCTTGCAAAATATTATGAATAACTTTTCGACTCTGCTCATAAGCTATAGTATTTTTATATTCTGCATCCTGACTTTGATAATAGACACTACCAATATCCAATATATTCCATGTTTGTTTCAATTCTGAATTGGATTTTGAAGAAGTTACATCCGTTATATATCCTGCTGAAGCAAATACTTCCGGCATTTGATCATACGTCAGTTCTCCGGCTTCAATCATGCTTTGTTCATAGCTGGCAATTCGGCGTGTATAATTATATTTCAACGCCAACGCCATTGCCATATACATATCTATCGGTTTTTCAATTTTTCTGGGGGTAGCCGCATACATATTTTGCATATCGGTATCGACCCTAATTGCTCTATCCCAATCGCTATATGCCACCGGTGCAGGTACACTACTTTCACCTTTTCCGGTTTCAAATATGCTGCAACCACTTAATAAAACTATTCCCAAAACTGATAAAAGCACAATTTTTTTCATTATTTTTGATCCTTTACAGATACCCTTTTTGCTTAAGTTATACTAATTCTTTTTAGATTTACAGTATTTATTTGATTTTATTCCACTTTCATATATAAAATATTAAATGTTAGGTGTTATCTTATCAATTATGGTAAATAAAATAAGCGGATGTTGTTCTAATGTGGGACATTTTCAACACAGTTTTTAAATATAAAGAAAAAGAAAGTCCAGATAAACTCGGGCTTTATCCTGAAAGCGTGCATGTCGATGCCATGCCTGAACGTCGTTACCTCTGGACATCTCGTATTTTGGTGATTGTGGCCTGCATGAGTATTAGCTTTAACATGATGCTAGCATCTATCATTTATTTGATGTTACCACAACGTTCCGCCTATCCGAGATTGCTTTATATTAATGATTATTTTTCGCAGTTGGAACAGTTACAACCTCAGGAAAGAAGAATCTCCGCGACAGATTTAATTACCGAACAACATATTTACAACTATATTATGTTGAGACATGCTATTCCTGAAGATTTTGACGAATTGAATGAAAAATGGGCACCTTATTCAACTCTTTATTGGTATTCACTGCGCAATGTTTTTGATGCTTTTGCCAAAAATGAAGCTCAATATAATATGGATCAGTTTAGAAACCTATCTTTACGTCGGAATGTTGAAATTCAGTGGATTAGAATTGTTAGTACCGGATTATGGCAAGCTCAGTTCTTGACTTATGACTACATAAAAAACGATCCTAAGCCTATTATAAATATTTGGCGCGCTTTTATTCGTATCGGCTATGGACAACCTATGTTTAGAGATAGAAGCGACTTAGCAAAAAATCCTTTTGGTTTTCAGGTATTGAATTATTCTCTTGGTTATATGGGAACACCCGAAACTTCAGCTCACTATTTGGAAACGGCAAAAGAATTGCGTGACCGATAATAAAAAAAACTCTGCTTTTTACGGCAGAGTTTTTTTTATTATCTATGATTGCTTGCTTTTTTTCGTTTTTTTAGGTTTGTTAATTTATCACTAACAATTGAAGTATCTCGTCCCGTTTTGGCTAAACGATCATACATTCTTTCAATTTCTTTTTCCAAATAGGCTTGTTCTATCTCATTTGCCAATTCGCTTTGTGTTTCTGCGTCCCCTTGTGTTTGCACGTTTTTCATATATTCATAAATATCTTCAACATGAACAGAACTGTCTGTTTTCTTTTTTACAAAATACGGCAATTCATAAATTAATTGACGTGCTTGCCCATATGCTTCTTTGGTACTGTCTGTTTTTATATAACGTAACTTTAACAAACGGAAAACGATGCTTAATTCATCGCTATTGTCTACCACAATAAAAGGTATCGGATCGGCAAAACCTTCTGCGGCGATGAATTTCAAATATTCTACAATATGGTGAAAAAAGCCATTTACATTATATAAAATAAAAGGCTTTACCGGAAGCAAGCCATCTTGCATGGCAACGCAATCATAAGCCAATTCATCTAATGTACCAACTCCTCCGGGGGCAAAGACAACAAAATCGGCATTCAGGAGTTTTTGTTTTCTTTCTTCCAAGGTTTGGGCAACAATAACATCTTCTATTTGTGAGATGATTTCGTCACTCTGATAAAGACTATAATATTCTTTGGTAGTAATACCTTGTATGGCACTTGCCTTATCTTGGTTGTGTTTCCATCCGTCTAAAACACCTTTTGCTACTGCACCCATTATACCGCTACTGGACAAGCCAAAATCAAGCTTAAATTCCATTCGGGCTATTTGGCGACCTAAATTATAGGCTTCTTCTACATATAATTTATCATTTCCCGAACGAGACCCTCCGGCGACAAAAACTCTCAATCCTTTTTTGGCATTCTCTTCAGCAAAATTACCGACCATTGCATCTATTTTTGCATCCATTATACTTCTCCTTATAAGGGTTCTATATCACCTTTGGCCTGATTTTCGTAAAACTCTTTAACAAATTCATCAAATCTATCTTCTGCTAAAGCTTGACGAATGCCTTGCATCAATCGCTGATAATAACGAATATTATGCCATGTTAACAACATAACCGCCAAAACTTCATTGCATTTTTGCAAATGGTGAATATAGGCGCGGGTATAATTGGTACACAAAGGACAATCACATCCTTCTTCCAATGGACGAGGATCTTCGCGGTGTCGGGCATTTCGGATATTGATGGTGCCGAAACGTGTAAAGGCTTGAGATGTGCGTCCTGAACGGGTCGGCATCACACAGTCAAACATATCGACACCTCTGATAACGGCACCGACTATATCATCAGGGCGACCTACCCCCATTAAATAGCGTGGTTTATCATCCGGCAACATTCCGGGAGCATAGTCCAATACTTGAAACATGGTTTCTTGACCTTCTCCAACAGCCAGACCGCCGATAGCATAACCATCAAAACCGATTTCTTTTAATTTTGAAGCCGAATATGCGCGCAAATCTTGATAATCGCCACCTTGTTGGATACCGAAAATACCATAGCCTTCTCTGTCTACAAATGCATCTTTGCTGCGTTGAGCCCAGCGCATGGACATTTCCACGGATTTTTTAACTTTGTTGTAGGGAGCCGGCAATTTAACACATTCATCCATACACATTGTTATATTCGAATCGAGTTTATGCTGAATTTTTATGGACTCTTCCGGACTTAAAAAATATTTTTTACCATCTACATGAGAGCTGAAAGCAACGCCTTCTTCGGTTAATTTTCTTAGACCGGACAAACTCATAACCTGAAAACCGCCAGAATCGGTCAAAATTGGCTTATTCCAATTCATAAACTTATGCAATCCGCCCATTTTTTCAACTAAATCTGCTCCGGGGCGCAACATTAAATGATAGGTATTTCCAAGCAAAATTTCGGCACCGGTCGCGGCTACGGATTCCGGCATCATGGCTTTTACCGTTGCACAGGTTCCAACCGGCATGAAGGCCGGCGTATTAACGACGCCATGCTTGGTATATAATTTTCCTAATCTGGTTTTTCCGTGACGTTTTAATATTTCAAATTTTAAAGACATTGTTATCATCCATTGTTTTCAATTATAATGGTTCTGATAATGCCTTGATTTCCTTTTTTTAGCAAGAAAATTATTTAATTCTTTTTTTATTCTTCCGCTTCATTTTCATTTAACGAATTTTTATCTATGGCATATCCGGTTGCCCTTACCGTGCGAATATAATCCGGTCCAAATTCGTTTAAAGCTTTGCGTAAGCGTCTAATGTGAACATCTACTGTGCGTGATTCGACATAAATATTGTCACCCCAAACATTTTTTAATAAATATTCACGAGAGAATACTTTGCCAGGTGTTTCCATCAACATTCTTAAAAGTCTGAATTCCGTTGGACCGAGATGAACATAATTTTCTCCGCGATACACTTTCTTTGTGGTAATGTCCATGACTATATCTTCAAAGACAATTTCTTTTTCATCGACAGGCTCAGGAGCGCGGCGTAATTGTGTTTTGACACGAGCCATAAGTTCGGGAATTGAAAATGGTTTGGTTACATAATCATCGGCACCGGCAGACAAACCTTTAATTTTATCTTCCTCTTCACCTTTGGCGGTTAACATAATAATCGGAATGGTTTTGATATCAGGCTTGCTGCGAATCATCTTACAAATTTCAACACCCGAAAGTTCGGGCAACATCCAATCTAATATGATGACCGAAGGCATATTTTTTTCAACCTCTGCAACAGCTTTTCCGCCACGAGATTCCCATAAAACTTCATAACCTTCTTTTTCTAAATTATATTTTAAAAGAAACGCCAAGGCCTCTTCATCTTCAACCAACATAATTTTATGTTTCATCATATTGCTCCCGATTATGTTCTATAATCTTGTATTTTATGGTTATTATCTTAATATTGCCTTAAATTATTGATATTTTTTTGATATTCTCCTCCGGCAAAAACTGCTGTTCCTGCCACTAAAATATCTGCTCCTGCAGCAGCACATTCTGCTGCTGTCATTGGATTTATGCCTCCATCTACTTCTATCTCTATCTTTTTATTGCCAATTAGTTCCTTCACTGAAGTTATCTTTTCTAGTTGAGATTTTATAAAGCTTTGACCGCCAAACCCCGGATTAACACTCATTATTAATATTAAATCCAATTTATCTAAGATATAGCGCAAGCAATCTTCATTTGTTGCCGGATTCAAAGAAACCCCTGCTTTTACTCCGTATTCACGAATCGTTGCCAAAGTTTTATCCAAATGCTTACAAGCTTCGGCATGAACAGTGATTATATCGGCTCCGGCTTCGGCAAACCATGGAATCATTTGCTCAGGATTTTTGACCATTAAATGCACATCAAACGGCAATTGAGTATAGCGCCGCAATGCTTTTACTACACATGGACCTATGGTTAAATTGGGAACAAAATTACCATCCATGACATCTATATGGATAATGTCAGCGCCGGCTTTTTCTAAAGCTTCTACTTCTCTGCCTAAATTTGCAAAATCTGCTGATAAGATACTGGGGGCAATTTTTACCATGGTCAAAACTCCTTTATTCTCATTTTATTTTATCCATTTTAATCTTAGATAATTAGATTTTGGTTAATCTACAAAAAAAATCTGCATAAGATTTTCTTATGCAGATTTTTCTTTTTTTCAACTTTGCGTTTCTGGAAAAGAAACTCTTGGCAAAGCATCTGGTTCTATTTGTTTACGAACCTTTCTCGGATGAGAATTTATACACTCTTCAACATTACTCTCGGCAATCACATTTTCGATTTCTTCTTGCTGGCAAGAAAGAAAACTACTTCCGATAATTAAGAATAAAAAAAAGATATTTTTATTCAAATGTTGATAAAATTTTTCATTTTTTTTCTTTTTATCCATAGGCTTAATATTAATAATTTGCTTGAAGCCTGTGACCTTACGCTTATTTTCTTTTTTTGGCAACAAAAAAAACCTATTGATGTCTCAATAGGTCTTTTTATTTGTTTTTTTCTTTAGCAAATAGACAACGAATCTATGTCCGTTTATGCTAAAATTTTGCAAATCCCATGATTTGGGGTGGCAATTGTCATCCAGTTTTAGCCACAAAACTTCAATATGCGGTACAGATAAACTCTTGCGGTTACAGACTTCTTCTAATTTAACCTTCCAGAGTTTTTGCTCAGCATCAAATTCACTATTTACTTTAACATCATGAGCAAAATAAAAATTATAAAAAGAATCTTGCTCAAGATAAGTAATTTTGCTTTCTTTTTGTAGGTTTTGTGTTCTGGCTTCCGGCAGAAATGTGACTCCCCACAAATACACTGCCATTAATAATAATTTTTTTCTCATTACGTTTATTGCTAATAATTTTATAAAATAAGTACTTTTGCTTTAATATAAGCTTTTTCACGGTTTTCTGGCAATAAAAAAAAGCTCCTTTTCAGGAGCTTTTTTTCTAAGATAAAATAAATATTACAATTCTCCAGCGGCGTAACGTTTTGCCATTTCTGACATCGGAATTGCTTTAATTTTATCTGCATGTCCGGCTGCACCAAATGCAATATAACGAGCTTCACATACTTTTTGCATTTCTTCAATTGCCGGTTTCAAATATTTGCGCGGATCAAATTCTTTCGGATTTTCAGCAAACAATTTGCGAATCGCTCCGGTAATTGCCATACGGCAGTCTGTATCTACGTTAACTTTACGAACGCCTGACTTAATGCCGCGTACAATTTCTTCAACCGGAACACCATAGGTTTGAGGAATGGCACCGCCATAAGCATTAATCAAATCTTGCAACTCTTGCGGAACAGAAGAAGAACCATGCATTACCATGTGTGTATTCGGCAATTTTTTATGGATTTTTTCAATAACATCAATGGCTAAGATTTCGCCATCGGGTTTACGGGTAAATTTATATGCACCATGAGATGTTCCTACGGCAACGGCCAAAGCATCTAATTTTGTTTCTGCTACAAAGCGAGCGGCTTCATCTGGGTCGGTTACAAGGCGTTTCTTATCAATAACACCTTCTGCACCATGACCGTCTTCTTTGTCGCCTTTTCCGGTTTCCAAAGAACCGATAACACCCAATTCTCCTTCAACAGAAGCACCAACAGCATGGGCTCTGGCTACAACTTCTTTGGTTACTTTTACATTATATTCAAATGAAGAAGGAGTTTTTCCGTCTGCTTCCAAAGAACCGTCCATCATAACAGAGGAATAGCCGTTAACAATGGCTGATTGGCAAATATCTACGGATGAACCATGGTCTTGGTGGATACAAATCGGCAATTCTGGAAACATTTCTATTCCGGCTTGAACCATGTGACGAATCATCGGATCTCCAGCAAACTTACGTGCACCGGTTGAGGTTTGCAAAATAACCGGAGCATTTACTTTTTTAGCGGCTTGCAAAACTGCGATGATTTGTTCCATATCATTAATATTAAAGGCCGGAACACCATAATTGTTCTCAGCTGCATGGTCAAGAATTTGACGCATTGTAACTAAAGGCATATTTTAACTCCTTTTGATTGTTTGACATTTATTACTGCTGCCAATATATATCCTTCCTTTTCTTTTGCAAGAAAATTATGCTGTTTGTTATTTTTTAACAAAACTGTAATGATTATTTTTCTTTTTTTATGATATTATATAAATAGAAATTCCTCCCCATCGGGCATTGATTTTTGAAGAAAAGTTCATCTCTTTCTTATGATTTGCTTCCTTCTTTAATTCAATGCCTTTTTTATTTTAAACTCTTGCTTTTTTCTAAAAAATCTCTCATTATCCATCTGTTTTATTTTATTCATTAATTAATTATTGTATTATGGAATTATATTTTTATGCTGGAATTGTCCTGCTTATGGCGGTAACATTGTTTTCTGCTCCGAAAATTGTGAGAGAAATTATCAGTTTCAAACTTTTGGCCTTGCTTATCTTGGCTTTCTATGCTGCCATATGGTTGTATTCAAAGCAAATTGTTCTTCTAACTTTGATTACCGGATGTTGTTTATGCGGCGTTGGCTTTATTTTATTACGATATAAAAAAATCCAACATAGCCCCTATCATATTCCAGAAGATGATGTTCGTGGAAGAAATTTGTTTGAATATCGGGAATTGCGAGCTGCAAAAATTACTTTTTACAAACATTGGTATTTTAAATTGCTTTTAGTCAATTTCTTTGCCGTCGCGGTTATCTTACTTTGTAATTATTTCAGCTAAAAAAAGCCGTGCGCGAATTTATTTTTTTCGCGGACGGCTTTTTTATTTTTCTTGAGTCTGGCAAGCACCCGTTTATTTACAGAATTGCTTGGCAGTAAAATACAATTCTTTAGATGATTTATTTACCTTGTTGACGGCGACGTTCCTTTATTTCATCTTCTGAAACAATTTCATAATCGCCATTTTCAAGTTTTTTGTATGACCACACCGTTTTGCCTACGGCTTTCCAATCGTGACCGATGCCATATTTTTGAATTCTTGTCCCTTCTTGTGGAATGACTATGGCCTTTCTTGGCGTATTACCTGAATAGGCTTTAACATAAAGATAACATGGGGTCCCATCTTGCTTTACTTCTGCCACCAGAGCGACATAACCATAATCTCTTTCATTTTTAGGATAAATTCGGCAAGGCTTAAAATCATCATTTTTCAAATTAAAACCAGCTTCTGCAGCTTTTGCCACTGCTTGTGAAGCATAACGAATGTATTCTCTATTTTCCATAATTATAAGTATTTAGAATGTAATTAATAAGATTTATTATGGGCATAAAATTAGCACGTCTGTCGCTTCTGTCAATATTTTTTAACAAAATTATTGAATAAAAGGCTCGGAAAACCGAGCCTTTCTATTCTTTTTTTACTGTTTTACAAACTTTTAACCGCTGCAATCAAGGCATCTACGGTTATGCCGAAATGTTTGTATAACTCACCGGCCGGACCAGATGCGCCAAAACCATCCATACCGATAATTTTACCGTCGATTCCGACATAACGTTCCCAACCATATTTGGCGGCTGCTTCTATGGCAACACGCGGTGCTTTGCCCAAAACTTTTTCTTTATACTCTTTGCTTTGTGCATCAAACAACTCTGTGCAAGGCATTGAAACAACAGCGACTTCAATACCTTCTTCTTTCAGTTTTTGTTGTGCCTCTACCGCTAAAGATACTTCAGAACCTGTGGCAATAATTGTTGCTTGTCTTTCTTTGCCGTTGCTTACATCTGAAATGATGTAACCACCTTTAGCCGTCAAGTTTTCTTTGATTGAATTTCTTAACATGGGTAGACCTTGGCGTGTCAGTGCCAAAATACTCGGTGTATGTTCACTTTCTATGGCAATTTTCCATGCTTCGGCAGTTTCAACCACATCACAGGGGCGGAAAGTATAAATATTTGGCATTGCGCGGTAAGATGCTAGATGCTCTATCGGTTGATGTGTCGGACCATCTTCACCCACTCCGATTGAATCATGGGTTAAAACATAAATAACCCTTGTTCCCATCAAGGCTGCCAAGCGCATTGAAGGACGCAAATAATCTGAAAAGACAAAAAATGTGCCGCCATAAGGAATAATGCCGCCATGTAAGGCTAAACCATTCATGATGGCTCCCATGGCATGTTCTCTGATACCATACATCAAATTATTGCCATTATAATCTTCTTTGCTTATGGTTTTCATGCCGTTAACAAAAGTTAAGTTAGATGCGGCTAAATCTGCTGACCCTCCGACAATTTGCGGAATGTTCGGAACAATTTGTTCTATGCACATTTGGGAGGCTTTTCTGGTTGCCACCTTAGTCTTTTCATCTATGGCTTTTTGTGCCATAGCCAACAAATCTTTATCCCAATTTTGCGGCAGTTTACCCGCAATGACATCTAAAAATTCTTTGCCTTTGGATAAAGCGCGTTTTTCCCAGGCGGCATATTCATCTTTATGAGCAGAACCACAATTTTTCCAAGCATCTAATATTTCCGCAGGAATTTCAAAAGGTGCATAATTCCAATTCAAGGCCTTACGCATGGCAGCAACTTCCTCTGCGCCCAATGGAGAGCCATGGCATTTGCTGGTGCCGCATTTGGTGGGTGCGCCAAAGCCAATCTTGGTTTTGCAAGCAATTAAGGTTGGCTTGTCTGATTTTTGAGCGCGTTCAATTGCCTGTTCAATTTCAGCATAATTATGACCATTAATTTCTATTGTATTCCAGCCAACGGCTTTAAAACGGGCAATTTGGTCGGTGGAATTGGCTTTATCTACGGTTCCGTCAATGGTGATATTATTATTGTCCCAAAAAACAATTAACTTGCTCAAGCCCCAATGTCCGGCTAAAGAAATGGCTTCTTCGGAAATACCTTCCATTAAACAGCCGTCTCCACAAATGACATAGGTATAGTGATTACATACGTCTTCACCATATTTTGCGGCAATTATTCTTTCCGCCATTGCCATACCAACGGCAGAACTTATACCTTGTCCCAAAGGGCCGGTGGTCATATCAATACCGGCTAAATGTCCATATTCCGGGTGACCCGCCGTTTTTGCACCTAATTGACGAAAGTTTTTAATATCTTCAATATTTATATCTTCATATCCCATTAAATATAATAAGGAATAGAGCAACATTGAACCATGTCCGGCAGACAATACGAATCTGTCTCGGTCAAACCAATGCGGGGTTTGCGGATTGAGCTTGATAAATTTTGAAAATAAAACAGTGGCTACATCGGCCATACCCAAAGGCATTCCGGGGTGTCCTGATTGTGATTTTTCAATTGCATCTGCACTCAAAAAGCGAATGGCATTGGACATTTTTGTTAGCAAAAGCGGGGATAATTCCATGTTTATTCTCCTGAACGAATATATTTTTTAAATTTTCGAATCGATTAATTATTCTTGATTTTCATACAATTCCGATTTCTTTTTCTCCATAACGCTATATTTTTCCAATGATGAAGTTGTGTCATCATAACCTAAATCGACATCAAAGACGCGTTGATTGTATTTTTTTTCTTGCGGAGATAATTCTAAGCCGGCAAATATTTCAAATTCATACATTTTATCTACCGGAATTTTGACATCTACGGATTTTCCTTTAAATTCTTTTCGGCGTTCATCTCTACGCATACTGGTTTCAACAAAGTATGACTTTTTGCCTAAATAAGCCGGTGGCCCTTTAATTGTATTGGTAAACCATTGAAATTGAATGTCCGTTTCATCGGTATCTCTAAGCTTATTGATTGAAAAGATTGGCGTGATTTTAGCTTTTTCTTGATTGACACGCGTGTCATAGTAGCAAAAACCTTCAAAACCGACAAACTCAATTTCAAAATTATCTTGATAATTGATAATTTGGATTAATCTGGCATCTTCTCGTTTTATGGTTACCAACGGACATTGTTTATATCCATCCAAATCTGATGAAATGCAACCACCTATCATCAAAAGAAATAAAAATGCATAACATATTCTCTGCATTGCACTTAACCCTATTTTTATTAATCTTAATGACACTATATAAGGCTTGTTTTATTTTGTAAATAAGGCAACAAGTTCGCTGTGATTAGAATAGCAAAACTGATCTATCAGCGTTATCTCTTGCAGCTTATATCCGCCCGAAATTAATATATTGGCATCTCGAACAAAGCTATGTGGATTGCATGATATGCCTATCACTTTTGCGGGTTGCTTTGTGGCTGCGGAAATTTTTTTAACTTGAGCTTCGGCACCGGCACGCGGCGGATCAAATACGATGACATCATATTCAGAAATTTCTTTTTCATCTAACGGATATTTAAAAAGGTTTTTAGCCTGTATTTTTATATTGGGAATCATATTTCTATTTACAGATTGGCGGAAGCCTTCCAGCAAGCTTTCTGATGAATCTATGGCGGTTATTTGATTGTTTTTATTGCTTGCCAACGGATAAGAAAATGTCCCTACTCCACAGAATAAATCTGCAATTTTTCCCTGACTTGTTCCAATATATTTTTTGACCAAATTTACCATTATTGTTTCCGAAGCTTTTGCTGCTTGCAAAAATGTTCCGGCCGGAATGTAAACACTATAACCGGAAATATTTATTGCCGGCTTAATTTTTTCTAATATGGTTTCTGTTAATGCATCTGGTTTGCGGCGATGAGAAATGCGAATTATGTCTGAAAATTGCTGTCCATATTCTGAAATAAGCATTCGATATTCCAGATTTACTTCCATATCAAATTCCAAAACAACATCTATGCCGTTATCAGCCTCGGTTAGCCAAACATCTCCCATTTGCAAAGTTTGATATCCGATAACTTTGTTTTTTTTGTAAAGTGGCATTTTTATCTGGCATAATTCTTGTAATAATGTCCTGATTTTTAGCAAATTGGCATTCAGCTTTTCTGTTAGCAATAAGCATGATTGTATATCAACGAGCTCATTACTTTGCTTTTGATTAAAACCAAATTCTAATTTGCCTTTTTTATATCTGAAAGCTAACGAAGCGCGGCGACGTTCTCCATCGCTTAAGAAAAACGGCTTATTCCAATGATAATCAGAACTGCTTAAACCGGATAAAATTTGCAAGACCTGCTTTTCTTTAGCACTTTGGTATTCTTCTTTAGGCAGGTGCCGCCATTGACACCCACCACATTGTTCTTGATACGGACATTCCATTGATTTTACCTGTTTATTTCAAATCTTCTTCATCGACCCCTAAAATCGGATAATCTATTTTATTATCTTCATTTTCTTCAATTTTAGGATTTTCTCCTTGAATATGATTGGCTTCTATTCCATCTAACAAAGAAATCTCCGTATTTTCTTCTTTTTCAAAAATCGGATGACGATTATTGACTTCATTTTTTATCCGTTCCTGAGTTTCTTTATTATCAAAAGCCTCTAAATCTTCTTTGTCAAAAATTTCTACACGATTACGACCATTTTCTTTAGCCTTATATAAAGCTTCGTCTGCCGTTTTTATCAGGGTATCAATATTATCGGAAATTTCATAAGAAGAGACACCTATACTTACCGTAAATCGAACTTCCGCACCTTCATCTGAATAAACGACAATATCAGAAATGCTTTCTCTCAATCTATCGGCAACGATTTTTCCTTTACGCGCGTTCACTCCGGCTAAAAAGACAACAAATTCTTCTCCGCCGTAACGCGCAACAATATCCACATCGCGCAAAGCTCGCTCGCAAGTGGAGGCTAATTCTATCAAGACTTTATCACCGGTCTTATGTCCATATGTATCATTGACGTTTTTAAAATGATCCGCATCTATCATTAAAACACTAAACGGTTCATTATTAGCTTTGGCGGCAACAATACGTTTGAAAACTTCTTCTTCAAAATAACGACGATTATACAAAGATGTAAGAGGATCTCTGGTGGCTTGATTTTTCAACAAAACCTCTCTGTTTTTGCGAGAAGTAATATCTTGAAATGCCGTATATAATGCAACATCGTAATTGTAATCTATAATATTGGCAGACGCCAAAAGCCAAAAAGGTGTATTTCCGGTCGGTGTTTTAACCAATATTTCAAAATCTTGAACAACACGTTCTTTTTCCAACCGTTCACTTAATACGCGACGATTTTCGCTATCGGCAAAGAAATCTTTAAAATGGTATCTATCAAGCTCATTTGCGGATATTCCAAATAGTTTGATTGCATTGCTGTTGGCTAAGATAATACGGTCATCACTCAATCGTGAGATTATAATCGGGAAAGGAGAATATTTAATAATTTCTTCTATTCTTTGAGCATTTTTCTCTATTTCGATACAGCTTTCATCATATTTCTTTGCAAAAAAATCTACTTTCATCATAATTATAGCCATGCTTAAAAGTACATAGGTCATGGCCGGAATATACCATGCTTCATATATAAAGTAATTAAACCCTATTAACTTTAGAATCATGGCAAAACTTGCAAAAGAAGTTACCATACCGGCAAAAATAAAGCCACTGCTTCTTTTTCTTCTAAATTGATAGAGAAAACATATAGACAAATAAGCAAAACCTGCCAATGGAAATATATAGCGCATTTTGGCAATCATCAAATTATCCGGAAATATATAAAGGAAAAAGATGATGGCAACAAGTCCCAAACCGCCAAATGCAGAAATAATCGGAACATCGGAAATATTGTTTATCAATATGTGTGAAGAGGCCATAGCCAAAAGCAACATAGAAGATAAACATAAAAACATTTCTATAAATACCCAAGTTTCGACAGAGCCGCCTCTTGCATAAACTTCTGCCGAATGTTGCGATACATATAGTGTAACAAAATCGACCAAAAGTCCCAAGAACAAAAGCCATATTCCTTTATTTTGTTTGTTTTCTCGTGATGTATAGACACAAGAAAAGAACAATAAAAATAATGCAAGGTAGGTTACGAGCATATATGAGGTTTGATTAAATATGTTTATATTTCCCATGATGGCACCTTATAATTTGTGTTTTTTATTATTTTCTATAACAAGAATATTAATATAACTTAAATTATTATTTTATAAAAAATCGGTTTTTTATAAAAAATATGGTGATTATTAAAAAAAAATATAATACACTCTTATTGTTCTTTTAGGCTTAACGCAATGCAAGGATTAAAGCATGAATAGAAACATTCCCGTCCATTATAGCTATAATTTTAAGTTAAATATTGATAAATTGCCGACAAAAGAATCTGATAGAATCAATTTAAAAATTTTACTTCCTGGGCTTTTTTTGGGTTTTATTTTGGTTCTGCTCGGTATTTTTGAACTTACAAACGGATTGAATACCCAAAACAAATTAGTTGAAAAATTGGTTCAGTTGGAAAATAAAGAAATTTATGATTCATTTATCTCCCCTATGTGTTTTGATTTTATTATCATCGCCTTGGGTTTGGGAATTATGACATCTCTTATCCTATCTAATCTGCGTTATAAAAAGATTTTTTTTGATGGTAAAAATATTACCATGATTAAACGTAGCTCTTGGGGCAAAAAAATTACTTATCGTAATAAAATAACCGACTTTCAGGGTGTGATGTTGCGAATCGAGTTTGTCCAGTGCGGTTTTATGAACAAAAACAGATATATTGTAGAATTGCATCATAAATCCAGCGCACAAACCGTTCCTTTGTATATCTCTACTTCTGAAAAAGATATTCGTAAAATTTGGGTAGATTATGCCCAAAAGCTCAATCTTCCTACTCTATTGTATACAGATGAGGGTATTTTACAGCGTAATGTCCCTGATTTGAATAAATCTTTAATCGAAATGGCTGATATTTGGAATTTGAAAGGTAAATTTAATCCTCAAGCCAAACACTCTTCTCGCATCGCCATCAAAGAAACTCCAGACAAAATAATTATCAAACTGCGTAAAGTTTTATGGGACGGATACAACATTTTAGGAGCTATCAGTATTTTGATATTGGCATTGATTATGTTTATTGTCAGCCTTAATCTGCAAGCTTTCTCTCGTGAATTTTTAACTATTTTTTATCTTGTTTGCGCATTGGGAATTATCTCTGCTATATTTGTTATGTTTAGAAAAGAAAAACTCGTTCTCAAAAAAGATAAAATTGTTAATACTCATAAGTATTTTCTCTTTTCAACCAAACATGATGAAATTTTTAAGCAAGATATTAAGGGAATTTATGTGACGTTAAATCCGGCTACGGAAAGATATTTTGTAACAATTACTTCCTCTGAAAAAAATATTATCTTTGGAAAAAAATTGCCAATTGCAGATTTGAAATGGATTAAAAGCTTTCTGATTGAACAAATTATTCAATCTGATAAAAAAATATAAAAAATTGCATTGCTTAAAATTTCATTTCTATTATACATATTTATTACAGAGTTTTCTTAATTGGGAGATGATATAATGATAAAGAAAAAAGCTCCGGAACAGCATAATGATTTTGAAGATGCTTTTATTCGTGAAATTGATGAAGAACTTAAAAATGAAAAAGTAAAAAAAATCTGGGATAAATATGGTTTATTTATTATCCTTTTTGTTGTTATTGCCGTGTTTTCTGCCGTTAGTTTTGAATCTTTCAAAGCTTGGCAAGATAAACGCCACCAAGAAATGTCCGATACTTTTGCTTATGCTTTGAATTTGCAAAATCAAGGTCGATTTGCCGAAGCTCAAGAGGTTTTAACTTCCCTTAAAAATGCAAACCACGGTATTTATACCGATATTGCACAAATGCAATTGGCTAATTTGGCTTTGGGACAAAAACAAATTGATAAAGCTATGGAAATTTTGGAGCAAATTGCCAATAATGATGAATTTAATCCGCAAATGAAAGATATAGCCATTTTGAAATTGGCTTCTTATAAACTTAATAATGCTCCGCAAGAGGATATTAAAGCTTTATTGTCTCCTTTGGTGAACGAAAACAGCGTATGGAACAATTCTGCTAAAGAATTACTTGCTATGCTCGCAATCAGAGAAAAAGATTTTTCTGAGGCAAAAAAACTTTATACTGAGATTTCTGACAGTTCTGAAGCTTCAGATTCTTTGAAAACACGCGCCCATGATATGATTAATGTTTTGAGTGCAAAATAAATCTATTCTTATAAGGATGAGGTTATGAAATTGACAATATATAAAAATACGGCTCTCGGCTGTTTGCTGTTTTTACTCTCCGCTTGTGGAATGTTTGGTAAAGAACATCTTAAACTTGATGGAGAAAGATTACCCGTCTTGCAGGAATCTAAAATGTTGGCTCCCGACTTTGAAAACGGCGAATTAAAAATTACTTTACCTCAACCTTATGCAAATAATTCATGGAAACAAACCGGTGGCAACTCTTTGCACCGCATGGAGCATTTGCAAGCTTCTCAAAACTTAAAGAAAGTTTGGGATGCCAGCTTTGGAACCGGCAGCTCAAAACGTGATTACCTTTTAGCCGCTCCTATTGTGGCTTATAAAGTTATTTTCACTATTGATGCTGATGCTCAAGTGCGGGCTTTGCGCTTAGATGACGGCGAGGAAATTTGGAGAAAAGACCTAAAGCCTTTGATTGATGACGAATATGAAATTTCCATGAAAGGAGCCGGATTAGCTGAGTTTAATCGCAAAATTTATGTAACAACCGGTTTTGGTAGTGTCTTTGCTTTAGACATGAAAACCGGAAAACAACTCTGGCGTTTTGACGAAAAGGCGCCTATCCGAATTGCCCCTACTGTTGCTAACGGATTGCTTTTTGTTCAGACCATTGAAAATTCTTTAATTGCTTTGGATGCTCAAACCGGTAAAGAAATTTGGCGCCAAAAAACGGCTACCGAAGCAACTACTTTAGTTGGCGGTGCTAGTCCGGCTTATGATCCTTTTCAAGATGTGGTTATTGCCGCCTTTTCAACCGGTGAATTAAAGGCCTTTAAAGCTAGTACGGGCTCAGAATTGTGGAGTTCTTTACTTGTTTCTTACAGACGTACAAATGCTTTGGCTAACATTAACGGAATTAAAGCAAATCCGGTAATTGACGGAAGTGTTGTTTATGCTTTTGGACATTCTAACATTTTGGCCGCAATTGATTTACGTACCGGAAATAAAATTTGGGAAAGAGAAATCGGCGGTATCAGCCAACCTTGGATTGCCGGAAAATTCATTTTTGTATTAGATAACAACTTCAATCTTTTGGCTCTTGAAAAAGCCAGTGGTAAAATTGTCTGGAATACCAATATTCCGGTAACAAATAATGAAGATAACACCTCTGGAATTTTTGCAAAAGGCCCCGTATTGGCAGGAAACAGACTGCTTGTTGCAAGTTCTAACGGATATGTCTTTGCCATTTCTCCTTATAACGGTAAAATAATGGGATATATTTCTTTATCTGACGGGGTGAGCGTTTCTCCGGTGGTTGCGCGTAATATGGTATTGTTTACGACCAATGACGCAGAAATTGTCGCTTATAAATAAAGTTTAGGATTATGTTATGAGTATGAAAGTTGCCATTATCGGACGACCTAATGTCGGTAAGTCTACTTTGTTTAATCGTTTGGCCGGTAGAAAAGTGGCTATTGTGCATGATAAACCGGGGGTTACTCGCGATAGAAGAGAAACTCCGGCCAAATTGCGCGATATGAATCTTATCATTATAGACACTGCCGGCTACGAATATTCTAAAGAAGATAATATTGAAAAAAGAATGTGGGAACAGACCAAACGTGCAATTAATGATGCTGATGTTTGTTTATTCCTTTTTGACTCTCGCGATGGTTTACAACCCTATGATGAACATTTTGCTCAATTATTGAGACAAATGCATCGTCCGGTTATTTTACTTGCCAATAAATGTGAAGGTAAACTGCAAGAAGATGGTATCGGAGAAGCTTATAAGCTTGGTTTTGGACAACCAATTCCTTTTTCTGCCGAACATGGTTTGGGTATGCAAGATTTATACGATGCTTTGCATGAACATTATATTAAACTAAATTCTGAGAAAAAACTTGCCGAGAATGCTGATGAAAGCATACCTTCTGATAACGGAACAGAAGAAATCAGCGAAGAAGCATGGAAAAAACGCACCATTCAACTGGCAATTGTCGGTCGTCCGAATGTTGGTAAATCTACTTTGGTTAATGCGTTGTTGCAAGATGAACGCATGCTTACCGGTCCGGAAGCCGGTGTTACAAGAGATGCCATTACCACAGCATGGACTTATCAAGGACGCAAAATCAATTTGGTTGATACTGCCGGTTTGCGAAAACAATCTCGAGTTTCAGATTCATTAGAAAAAATGTCTGCTGCCAGTACAAAACGTGCTGCCTTTTTAGCACAAGTTGTTGTTTTGGTTTTAGATGCCGATGCTGTGCTTGATAAGCAAGATTTAACCATTGCCAGACAGGTTTTAGATGAAGGCCGCGCTTTGGTTATTGCCGTGAATAAATGGGACATTGCCAATCGAAAAGAAGCTTTGGATCAATTAAATTATAAATTGAGAACCTCGCTTACTCAAGCTGAAGGTGTTCCCACCGTTACAATTTCTGCTCTCAAAAATGAGGGTTTAGATAAGTTAATGCGTGCCGTATTTAAGGTTTATGACCGTTGGAATATTCGTATTCCTACCGCGCCTTTGAACAAATGGTTTGCTGATGTGATTGATAATAATCCTCCTCCGCTTGGAAAAAACAATCGAAGAATTAAACTTCGTTATATTACTCAAGCCAAAACGAGACCACCGGCATTTTTTATCTTTTCAAGTAATCCGGAAGGTTTACCTGAAGCTTATCTGCGCTATCTTATCAATAATCTGCGCGAAACTTTTGATATGGGCGGAATTCCAATACGTATGACCGTACGTAAAGGAAATAATCCATATAAAGATAAAAATTAAATATAAGAATTCAAAAAAAATACCCTTAATTAAGGGTATTTTTTTATATAAATCATATCTTTTAGATTTATTTAATCAGCTTAGCCATATTTTGAGCAATTTGGCGTGCTAAATCATTAACCAGCAAGCTGTCGGCCAAAACCATTGTATCATAACTTCCTCCGGCTGGACGTTCTATATCTATTCTCTTGGTTATAATGATGTTACCATTTTTGTTAATGACATACCACCAACCTGTCAGCGTGATATTTCCATCTAACGCTCCATCTAATTTTTCAACTTCTACAAAAACCAAATAGTCAAAAGTTTCTCTTCCTAAATAGCGCGCTTTGACCAAAGAATTGGGCAAATAAAGTGCCATATCATTAGCTAAAGCTCTTTGCATCATGGAAGAAAGAGGCTCGCTCCAACGGTTATCTTCAGAAATATTAAGTTCCACGGTATTGGCATCTCGTGTTATCATTTGCGGCTTATCCAAATACAACGGAATTTTTATTTCTTCTATACCGATTTTGGTGGATTTTTGGCTCAATACTTCGGCTTGAGAAGAATCTACCGAACGCAAACTATAAAACTTGGAAGGAGCACTGCTGCCTATGCTTAGACATCCGCTTAGCAACAGAAAACTTATACAAGCTACTATTTTTTTCATCTTAATATTTTCCTTTTCCTTTGAGTAGAGCTTCGGGGTGACGTTCCAAATAATCGGCTAAATTACGGAATGAATTTGCGGCCTCCCCAATATTAATCATGGCATTGTTAAAGTTATTAATTGTATCAACCGAAGTTTGAGAATTTTGTGTTACCAGTTTATCAACGCGCGTGATAATTTTATTTATCTTCGGCATTTCTTTATTCAAATTATCAAAAAAGAGATTAAAAGCTTCCACACTGTGACGAATCGGTAAATCTTGAATTCCTTTAGAAAGTTCTCCCAATTGAGAAAGAGCTGTCGGAATTTCAACATAGTTAGGATTTTTGTTTTTCAAAATCACCGGTGTATTGGGCAACATTTCAAACTCAATCATCAACTGTCCGGTTACAAAACTTTGTGTTGCCAAACGCGCACGCAAGCCTTTTTTGATAAGTTCTTCCAACAAAGATTTTTTATCTTTATATTCATCAAAAGTAGAAATGCTTTGTTGGTTCATTTTGGCATATACCGGAATATTAAAATCCAATGTATCGGGGTCGGTAAACAAACCAATTTTTGAAACTTGTCCAACCTGAACACCTTTAAACACCACCGGAGAACCAACATTCAGACCTGTTATTGACTCTTCAAAAAACATAACTATTTGGTCATTTTTATTACCCAAGAACTTATCTTTGGCAAAATCTAGAACGACTATTGCAAATAAAGTAATTCCAATGACTAGAAATAAGCCAATCATTTTGGTATTTGGTTTTTTACGCATTTCCTTTTTCCCCACGGGTTAAGAAGTTAAGAATTTTTTGATTAGGCGGATTTTTGAGAAGTTCTTTAGGGCTACCTATTCCACCAACACCTTTAACATCAGCATCTAAAAAGACCGAATTTGTGCCTATGGCAAAAATTGAACTCAATTCATGAGTAACTACAACTATGGTCGTTCCCAAACTTTGATTAATTTCTACGATTAAATCATCTAAAAGCTTAGAACTTATAGGGTCAAGTCCGGCTGAAGGCTCATCAAAATAGACTATTTCGGGATCAAGAGCTAGGGCTCGCGCCAAACCGGCACGTTTTTTCATGCCGCCACTGATTTCTGAAGGATAAAACTCCTCAAAGCCGGTCAAACCAACCAACGCCAGTTTTAAGGACACCAATTCTTTTATCAATTTATCAGAATAGTCCGTATATTGTTGTAATGGCAATGCAATATTTTCAGCTAAAGTCATGGAGCTGAACAATGCGCCGCTTTGATATAAAATACCGCATTTTTTCATCACTTCATCTTTTTGGGCTTGAGAGGCTTTAGCAAAGTTAACATCATTTATAAAGACATTGCCTTTTGCCGGAGGGACTAATCCGGTCAGAACTCGTAACAAACTACTTTTTCCGCAACCACTGCCGCCCATAATGATAAAGACATCACCTTTTTTTACCTCAAAGCTGACATTTTTCATTAAAACAAAATCACCATAGGCGATGGTTAAATCATCAACTTTAATTTTGGCTTCCATCATATTCCCAATACCTCAAACGTCATGGTGATAATACCTGTTGCCACAATCATTAAAACAATTGCTGAAACCACAGCTTTGGTGGTGGCTACACCAACACTATCGGCATTACGTCCGCAGTTCACACCATAATAACAACCACATAAGGCAATGATGATGCCAAAAACAAAGCCATGAAAAATACCGACCAAGAAGTTGGACAGATTCATTGCTTCAACCGAATATTTCCAATATTCCTGCGGAGAAATGTCGAGCATTACCACGCCCACAAAAGCACCGCCGAACATTCCCATAAAATCTGCCCAGACCGTTAAAAGCGGCATGGTTATCATCAATGAAAGCATCCTCGGCAAAACCAAAAAATCCATTGTCGGAATGCCCATGGTTTTAAGCGCATCAATTTCTTCATTTACCTGCATTGTGCCTATGGTTGCGGCATATGAGGCTCCGGTTCGACCCGACATAATTACTCCGGCCATGATAGCCCCCATAATGCGCGTCATGCCAATTGTAACCAAGCTGGCAACATAAATTTGCGCTCCGAAAGTTTTGAGTTGAACTGCGCCGACAAAAGCTAAAATCAAACCAATCATAAAGCTCACAAGAGACATAATGCCCACGGCTTTGTAACTACATCCTTCAAGAGCAAAGAGAAAATCAACACCGCGCATAACCGCAGAACCGCGCAAAAAGCGACCAAAAGAGGATAAAACTTGTCGAGCAAAAGAAAAAGCTCTCGTTATGCTTAAATAAATATTCAAGCCCCAGTTTCCCATAGCTTCAAGCCATTGTCCGTTTTTATTATCCGGCAAAGAGGGTTTTCTATCTACTTTTAGGGCCAAATCTATCAGATGTTGCAAATTTTCGGGCAGACCGGAAAAAGAAATATTTTTGTTTTGTTGCTTGGCTATTTTGGAGAGCTCGTATAAAAAAGCCAATAATGTTGAATCCCATGCGGTAATATTTTGAGCCAATACATTAATTTGAGGAAGGTTTTGCGCCAGAACATATATTTTATCTTTTTGCGTACCATCATCATATTGGCAGCATTCGCCACTGATTTTTATTGTCAGTTCTGAACTATTTTGCACATATGTCAGCGCCATTTTCTTTGTCCGTTAGCATTTTTTGTTTTGTTTGATATTATTCCATAAATATTTACACTTTCAAGATAATATTTCAAATTGCATATTTCAATTTTAATAAAATAAGTATGTAAAAAATCCCTTTACAATTTAAATTTACAGCACTAAATATACCTCGGCATAAAATATTGGTAGAGGGTAAGATGATAAAAGATATGACGGTTGGAAATCCAACCGGTTTGATTATAAAATTTGCTATTCCGTTATTGCTCGGAAATCTCTTTCAACAATTGTATAATATTTCCGATATTTTGATTCTCGGACGCATTTTGGGTGTTAATGCTTTAGCGGCAGCCGGTGCTTCTGCGCCTATATTTTTTACAATGTTACTGATTACTTTTGGTTTTACGGCCGGTTTATGCGTTATTACGGCTCAACGCTTTGGAGCTAAAGATGAAATCGGTGTACGTCGTTCTGTTACACATAGTATTGTTGCCAGTGCTGCTCTTTGCATTACGGTTACCAGCATACTTTGCATCTTTATGCATGATATTTTAAGAAATATGAATATCCCTGAAAAAATTATGGACGATGCTTATCGTTTTATTTTTACGCTTTCTTTAGGGTTGGTTTTAATTGTTGGTTATAATCTTTTATCGGGTTTTATTCGTGCTCTCGGCGATAGCAAAACACCACTTTATTTTCTGATTTTCTCGTCGCTTTTAAATATTTTATTGAATTTTCTTTTTATTTACGTTTTCAAACTTGGAATTATCGGCTCTGCTTTGGGCACAAACGTTGCCATGGCTATATCGGTTTTTTGCTGCATGATTTATATCGGCAAAAAATTTCCGATTTTGAAACTGAAAAAAGAAGATTGGAAACTTAATTGGGATTTTATGAAAACGCATCTGATTGTGGCTATACCTATGTCTCTGCAGTTTTCGGTTATCGCTATCGGTTTATTGATTATTCAAGCGGTTTGTAACTCTTTTGGCGAAAATACCATTGCCGCTTTTACCTCAGCTTTGCGCATTGAACAACTTGGAACACAACCAATTTTAGCCATTGGTTTAGCCTTGGCAACATATTCTGCTCAAAATTATGGGGCAGGACAAATTAAACGCATTCGTCAGGGTGTGGCCTCAACATCTGTCATTTCAATCATTTTCAGCATATTCCTTGCGCTTCTGGTTCGCTTTTACGGTGAAAACTTTATTGATATTTTTTTGAAAGAAAAAAATGAAGAAATTATCAATATCGGTCATGATTATTTAAATATCAGCACCATGTTCTATGTATTTCTCGGACAAATTTTTATTTTTCGTAACGCTTTGCAAGGCATGGGACGAACTATCATCCCTCTAATTGCCAGCGTAACCGAATTGGTTATGCGCTCTTTTGCCGCAGTTTATTTAGCTCAACATATCGGCTACCTTGGTTTGTGCTATGCTAGCCCTATTGCTTGGTTCGGTGCGGCTGTCGTTGTTGCTTTGGGATACACCTATACCTTACGTCAAATAAGAAGACAACGTATGTATAATAAAGTTAAATGGCTGGGACATAAATTAGGTTTTCTCAAAAAAGAACAGCCTGTTCAAAGAATTTCTCCCGATAATATAAAATAACGTAGTTTTCTTTTAACAAACACGACGTGCAAACGTAGGACGTTTGACAAGCTGAGCCAGCTTCAAACGCAGCGCGTTTGACCGCATCAGTTAGATAGCCGAGCTGTCCATGCCGAGAACAAACATAATTCTTGGCGGAGGGTTTGTCACTTGTTTAAGCAAAAAAAAGGGCGATATTTTCGCCCTTTTTATTTTTTGTTTATTTATTCTCTGCTTCAAATTTGTGTTTTTCTTTTAAGAAAACAACCACACCAACAGGAATCGATAAAGCATAAATCACTGTCAAAGTTCCTAATGTTAACCATGGTTGCGTGATGATAAAGCTTGCAAACAAAGCGACAAACAACATCATCGGCATGAACATATAAGTCGGAACTTTCAATTTTTTTGTGGAAAATGTTGGAATGCGGCTGACCATTAAAAAAGCAACCACACACAAAACCGTAGCACAAAAAGCATGTGAACGAACAAAAGTTAATTCCGGCATTTCAAAAGAAATCATAACCGGCATCATCACCAAAGCCGCTGCTGCTGGTGCTGGTACTCCAACAAAAAAGTGAGACCAATATTCCGGCTGAGGCTCTTCTTCCAGCATGGTGTTGAAACGTGCTAAACGCATTGCCATACCAATACTCATCAACAAACAGAAAAACCATCCGAATTTTGGTAAATCAAACAATGCCCATTGATACAATAAAATTGCGGGAGCAACGCCAAAACTTACAAAATCTGATAACGAATCCAATTCGGCACCAAATTTAGTTGAACCTTTAAGCATACGAGCAACACGACCATCCAAACCATCAAAAAAAGCGGCAATAAATACACATAAAACGGCTTTAACCCAATCTTCTTGAATGGAATAACGAATGGAAGTTACACCTGCACATAAAGCTAACATCGTTACAATATTTGGCGCAATCTTTCTGAAAGGCAAAGCCGTGAGCTTGTGCCTAATCATTATCTTATTCTTTTCTTCCATTATCTGATTACTCCTTTAACTTGGCTTGCACCACTGGTTAAATTGGCAATAATCGTTTCACCGGCGACCATGGTTTGTCCTAAACAAACTTGCGGTTCCACACCCTCAGGCAAATAAACATCTAATCTAGAACCAAAACGAATCAAACCAAAACGCTCTCCGGCTTTGTATTCCATACCTTCAGAAGCCTCACATAAAATGCGGCGGGCAATTAAACCTGCGATTTGAACAAAACAAATATTTTTGCCGCTCTTGGTCTTCATGGCCAAAAGTTGGCGTTCATTATCTTTGCTGGCTTTATCCAAAGTTGCATTGAAGAATTTTCCCGGAACATAAACAGATTTTATAATAGTACCTTGCGCCGGAGCTCTATTAACGTGAACATTAAATACACTCATGAAAACACTGACACGGGTGAATTTAGCATCTCCTAATCCTAATTCTTCTGGAGCTTTGACTTTGGTAATCATTTGTACGATACCATCTGCCGGAGAAACAACAACATCGTCAATCTCGGGGGTTACACGCTCAGGATCGCGGAAAAAGTAAAAACACCATATGGTTAAAACTAAACCAATCCAGCCCAAAGGTTGCCAAATCATTGCCAGTAACGCTGTTACTGCCGCAAAGATTCCAACAAAACGCCAGCCTTCATTGTTAATGTTGGGCAAAACATAGCGGCGCCATGAAATATCAATTGTTTTCATATTATTAAATCCTTAAAAATTATTGAAAAAACTTTGCCGGGACGCTGTCTCCTGTCGCAAAGCATAAATATTTTTTACATATTTACACATTTAATCAAACATATTTTTGCAAAAGACTCAAGTTTTATGTTGCATTTATTTTTTTTTCTTTGTATAACCATCTTTGTTGATGCGCTTGTGGCGGAACAGGTAGACGCTGCAGACTTAAAATCTGTTGGCCGCAAGGCCGTGCCGGTTCGATTCCGGCCTAGCGCACCATTTTGAAAACAAAGGCTTTCAGCAATTTTGCTAAAAGCCTTGTTTTTTATTTCAGGATATAAAATTAAAAATTTGTCCCACCATAGTCCCACTTTTTTAGAGTATTTTAGGTGTCTTTGTTGTATGTTTTATGGTGATTTTAGCTTATTTGGTATGGATAATTACTCAAGACAACCAATTTTTTATCAGCTTTTCTTTTATGTTTTGACTGCCTACTGCATTAATAGAGCTGTATAACACGCCCTTTTCAAATAAAAAACCAACAAACTCATCACTTAAATGTAACTTAGCTCTGATTTCTTTATGTTCTGCTTCTTCTGCGTTCCAAGCATAAAGAGTCTCACCATCAGTTAAAATACGAATTAGCTTATGATGTTCACACAGCCTCTTAAATTGTTCCTTGTTAAGTATTTGATAGTTATTCATAGTTTTATCGGTTTTTGTTTGTATTATTTATTACCATTCTTTTGTTTTTAGTAATTCGGCAATTTCTGCGGTTGAAGGAAGCTTGGTCTTATTTTCAAATTCCAAAATTTTCTGTAAATTAAAAATTCTTTTACCCTGAGGGGCACGAGGCGTCGTTTTTCGATAAGATGTTTCATAAAATTGATCTACAAAAAAGAAACGATGCGGACATCTCGTCAAATCATAGTCATATTGAGAAGCTTCTTGGAATGCTTTTTTTGCATTTTCTTTCATATCTTTTGACAGCGTTCCATCTATCGCACTAAATTCCAATTTGTCTATGTCGTTATTTTTGGCGGTTACCTCAGCGGTTGCTATAATTTCACCAATATTGCGAACGGCTTTTTGTTTATATAACCCCAGATACTTGCATTTTTGATACCCCCATGAAGCCGGACAATAATATAAATTTAGTGCTTTGTTTGTTTCATATGTTGTTCCGCATAAACGTACATCTAATTTCTTGTCCATATCGCTGATAAGACCGCCTTCATAACAATAATTTTCATAGTCTTCCACTATATTCGAAAAATCATCATTAGAATCAATAATGTTTTTAATAAAACCAATGAGTTTCTCAAAAGTTAAATGAATATGTTTTACATTAGGATTTTTAGTTTTAATCATATTCTTGATTTCTTCTTTTTTCTTTTCTTTTAGCTCTTGCGGATCTAAGGTCAGAAGAATTTTTTCTCCATTGTTTTGAAAAGAAGATAAATGGTGTTCCAGTTGTTTGGTTCCAAAATTATTATAAAGTTTTGTTTCTATCACTATCTTAAAATTCGGTTGAAAGATGACCGCATCAGGCACACTATCTTTTGATTTTTCTTGTAATTTCATACTTAATTCAAAATTTAATGGTTCATATTCTTCTTCTAATATATTCTCTATTAAATTGTAAAATTTGGAAGAAGAATGACTATAAAGTCTTGAAAATAATAACATAGTATTTGCTGTGCTGACATTTTCTTGAGAATGATATCTTTGAAAGTAATGTATCTCCATTTTATTCTCCTTTTTTATCTGATTTTAGGTCTTTTATATCAAAATTTGGATGTGTATCCCAAAAATTATTAAACTTTTCAATCGTTTTTAAAATACCTTTTCCTCTGGATATATTTTTAGCAATAACCGCTTTTTGTTCGTCTAAATTATCTACGGTTAATATGCTTAATGCATTTTCTATATTTTGTAAAACAGGAATAAAATCGCAACGAAATGCTTTGGTGAAGCGGTTTGTTACCTCGTTTCGGATTTGTTTTTCTTTATCTTCTATCATTTATTTTTCCTTATACCAATTTTCCGGTTTGATGACTTTCACATGATTGCCCCATGTGTAGAGATGCCAATCCATTTCTAATCTGCCACCGGCTCTGAATTTAACGGTTAATGTTCCGTCCGGATTTTTAGTCATGGTTTGTGTGGGGTGAAAAATATAGTGAGATGCTTCTTCAGATACTTCTTTAACAAACAACCATTCAACCTCAATTGGCTCTTCGTGATAAGCACCAAATGATTCTTCAGCGTATTTCTGCAAGTTAAAATCAGGCGAGTTTTCAATTACACTGTTTAATATTTCTACTTCTCGAATATTGCTTAAAATAAAGTTATGAACTTCATTTCCAAAATATCCATCAGCATGATGAGCAACTAAGTAGTGATTACGCTCACCATAAAGAAAACCATAAGGGTTAAGTATATTGGTACTAATTTTACCGCTGTTCTTATTGTAATACTTAATTTTAATTTGATGACATTCCAAAATGGCTTGGCGAATCGTAGCGATAATCTTTTCATCTATCACAAGCCTTGGTCCGGGGCGACAAATAAAGCCTTCAGCTTCAAGCAAGGCTTCGGCATCGGGTTCAATTTTGCGGATTATATCTGGTTTAATGGAGGCTTTTATTTTTGCTATAACTTTATCAAGAACAAGGCTCTTTTCAACCATTTGCTTATTTCCAAACAACTCTTTAGCTGTTTCCAAAACTGATAATTCTTCAGCGGAAAAGTTTATTAAATCCTTTAATGTTCCTTGCGGAATATACCAGCGTTTTTGATTGTTTTCGCAAATAATTTCTTCGGCTTGCGGAAATCGAGTGATAATCATGTCTCGCATACGTTCCGCCGTGCGGCGCGAAACTTGATATTTTTCAGCAATATCATTTAAGCTGACACCTTCACGGGTGGATTGCATCCAGACGGCTAAATCAAGCAAATCATATGTCTTTTCGTATGCCATTTATTCTCCTTCAACAATCTTTCATAATGCAAGATTACGACAATATTTGTCATGATTGGGTTATATTATAAAAGAGAAATATGAAAGGAATTATTAATGAAAATTTCAATAAAACGTGGAACTAAGGAAATTGGCGGCTCGGCTGTTGAAATAATTTCGGATAACGGGCAAAGAATTGTAGTTGATTTAGGGCTGCCGTTAGATGCGGCCGTTAATTCGCCTGATTTATTACCTGATATTACCGGATTGACACAAAAAACTGGTGATTTGTTAGGACTGCTGATTTCCCATGCTCATCAAGATCATTATGGCTTGGGCATACATATTGACAAATCTATTCCGGTATATATGAGCAAAGAATCGTATAATATCATGAAAATTGCTCACGAGCACAAATTGCCTAATGCTTTTGTTTTTGAAAAAACTGTTTGTTTTGACAATAAAAATACATTTCAAATCGGAGATTTTAACATTACTCCATATTTGTTTGACCATTCTGCCTATGGTGCCTATGGATTTTTAATTGAGGCTGACGGGCAAAGAGTTTTTTACAGTGGTGATTTTAGGGCCCATGGGCGCAAAAGGAAGTTATTTTATAAATTTTTGCAAAATCATCCCCAAAATATTGATGTTTTGCTTATGGAAGGTTCTTGTTTGGGACGAGAATCCTCCGAACATTATGAATATGAACAAGATTTGGAAGTTAAGTTTTGCAACTTTTGGAAAGAAAGTTCAGGATTGGTTTTAGTTCAGGCGTCGGCACAAAATATTGACCGTATCGTTACCATATATCGTGCGGCTAAAAAGTGTAGACGAAGGCTTGTTTTATCCGGATATGCCGGGCATATTTTATGGGGAACTAAAAATCCTAATTTACCGAACTTCACATGGTCAGATGTTAAAAAATTTTCAACTAAGCCGCAAAAATCTCATGAAATCGGCATTGATGATATTTTAGAGAATCCTCAGAAATTTGTTATTCTGCTTGATTATCACATTAGACAAGAACTAAAAAAGCATAATGCCGTTAATGAAACAACGGCTTATGCTTATTCTATGTGGAGTGGTTATAAAGAAAAATATCAGAAATGGCTAAATTTTTTAGCTACTAAAAATGCCAAAGTTCAAGATATTCATACCTCTGGGCACGCGGATATTCCGGCTCTCAAAAAATTTGTTGCCAGCCTTAAGCCTAAGATAGTTGTTCCCATCCATACATTTTGTCCGCAAGAATTTAAGCAAATGTTTAATAATACCATTTGCTTAAACGATGGAGATATTTTTGAGCTATCCAGCAAATAAATCACTGTTAATTGATGTGATTTTATTTTTAGCTTCATCATAGGCAAACGTGATATATTTAAATCTTAACACATCTTGACCAAGATGAACATCTTGAGGTTCTGATGTGATTTGATACTCACCTTTAGGAACAGCAATGCATACATTTATGGTTAGAGAATCAGGTAAATCGCTCTGATATCCAAATATTTCGTACCATTTTTTGCCTTTCTCAGGGTCTGAGCGGAGCAGTTCTCTTAAAAAGACGGCATAAGTTAAACCTTGCCCCCTAATAATGTGTGCTTGTAGTGCATTTTTTATAAAGTCTTTTTTTAGCTCTATTACACAAAGGTGGCTTTTCCCGTCTTGTTTAACTCGGGCCAAAATATCTATTCCGCCGGCACGAGCAGACTTTGACTGTCTCACTTTTTTTCCTGATGCGGACAGCACAGTTGGCATTTGAAAAGCCAATTGGCCATCGCATAATCTAACGGGTTGTATGTTGCATAATGTTTTGTCTTTAGAAATTTTCTTAGAAAATTCTTCAATTAAGGAACTTTCAAAAAGATGTTCAACTTGATTTTTTTTCTTTATATCTTGGCTGAAGTATTTTCTGAATTCGGCAGCTTCCGGTGAATTCCACTCACAAATAAGGGGCTTATTCCACCCAAAATATGTATCATTAGTCTTATCTAATTTTTTATTGGAGTATAATATTAATTTATTTTGCTTAATCTTTAAATAGGCCACACTTTGACCTTTATAGCGCAGATTAATTCCTTTACCACTGTTAATATCGCCAATACTGGTATATAGGTTGAGATTTTTCACTTTGTGAAAACTTTTTCTAATTGTTTTTATATGATTTTCTGTTGTTTTGTCTTGAAGAGTTGTTGCATATTTTTCAAATCGGGTTTTCCAATCATCATTTTTCTGAAGCCATTTTTGGATTGTCTCAGCAATCTGTTGCAGATTAGATATGTTTCTTAAATCTATGCTGTCAGTCATTATATATTCTCCTTATAAAAAGCCAATTTTATGCTGGAAGGGCGCCTTGTTTAATTGCTCGGCCTCAAGCATTTTTATCAACTCTGCTTTATTATCTAAAAGTCCTAGAATTTCTGCTTTTTGTCTGACCACCACAAAATCTCCGGGAGCTAAAGAATTGAGATATGACAAGTCTACATTAGAAAAATTAAAAAAATGCTTAAATGCCTTACTTGATTGCTCTGCTGTCATATAATTATATCCAACTTTGAAAGTGAAACGACGTAGACTGGCTTTGTCGAGGCTATCCATTAAATTTGTGGTACAGATAAAAGGATAGGGGTAACTTTCCATTTGGGTTAGCATCTCATTAACTTGAGTTATCTCCCATGAGCGAACGGCACTGCTCCTATCTTGCAAAAAGCTATCAGCTTCATCAAAAATCAAAACGGCTTGATTTTCTCTCCCTTCATTAAAAGAATCGGCAATATTTTGCTCTGTTCCTCCGACCCACATGGATAATAAATCGGAGCATTTCTTCTTGATAACCGGCATTTCAAGTGTTTGAGCTAAATATTCTCCATAGGCGGATTTTCCGGTGCCTGAGGCTCCATATAAACATAAGGAAAAATTGCGTTGCGATAGTTGTTTAATCCGTTGAGCCAACAAGCTTAAATCTGTATCCGTATTGAGTAATTGTGGATTAAACTCAATCGGAGTTTTAGGTTTGGGAGGCGTATATCGACCGTTGTTATATGCTTTTTGCATGGCAGTTAGGCTTTGTTTGACCTCAGGCAAGCCACCATCAGCTAACTTGGCGGCCTTTACCGCTGTTGCGATAAAAGACGGAGATAACTGGTATTGAACGGCAAATTCCTCGGCTGTTTTTTTATCTGAGGGCAAATGGTGAGCTTTTAAGCTTTTCTGCCACATCTCTATGCGGGTTTTTAAATTGGGTTTGCTGAAATTAACCGCAAAGCTAAATCGGCGCAAATAGGCTTTATCTATATCATTGATAGAATTGATAATCCAAATAGCCGGAGTAAGATTATTTTCCAGAAGTCTATTGATATATAGCTTATTATTGTCTTTTTTGCGACAAAACAATAAGTTTTCTGCTTCTAAAAAATCATCGGCTTCATCAATCAACAAACACGAGTTCTCATCTTTTGATAAGATGGAATAGGCCAGATTGAGAGTTTCTTTGCGCGAATCATCTTCAAATTTTTCACCTACGGTATACAATGCTGCTTTGATTTTATGCGTTAAGGTTTTCGCAAATTCGGTTTTGCCGGTTCCGGGTTCGCCATAAAAAAGCAAATTTACACCTTTTTCTTTATTTTTTATGGCCTTACTTAAAATACGTGCACAGATGTTTTTTTCTTGGAGAAAAGAAAAATCGTTCCAGGATAAACCGGCAACACATTTGGGTCCTAATATAATATTTTTTATATCTTGCGTATTATTTATATTTTGAGACAATATTTTTACACTTAAATCTGAGACACTAACATCACCATTATATTCATATTCTATCAATCCTAAGCGGGAAAGAGAGGAATTTTTATCTGATATTTCTTCTATTTTATGTTGGCTTTCTAACAGAAAAAAAGATGTGTTGTTTTTTAATTTATTATTGCGTCCGCCGACTTCACGGTTGAAATCATCAAAATTATCATCTGTCTTGACACGTACCCAGAAACCAAAAAGTTTTTGTTCTTCAACTGTCAGATTCAACAATTTTGCTAAATGATGAAGACGTTTTTCTAAAATAGAATCAGGGCTATTTTGCAGCATAGCGACTTTTTTATTAAGGGCTGTAACAAATCTTTTACCAATTTCAAAAGCTTGTTTTTTCTTGGTACGCAATATGTCTTTGAAATCAGTGCCATTTTCTTCTTCAATTTTACTTGTCCATAAAAATTTGATAATATTTTTGCCATAATTGTCATGCCAATCGTAAATATTCGATAAATGTTCTTGAAAAAAACTTTTGTTTTTTGAGGCATTTAGCAAATAATAAAGCATTTTATATTGTTCATATTTTTCCATAAAAACATCTCCTTTACATTCAATGTTTTTATTATAAATGATTGATGCGTCAATTTTTGTCGTGCAAAGGTAGAAAGTAAGTTATTTCCTTTTTAACTTAAATGAATCTAAAAATTTTAGAAGGTCTTGTTGAGAGGATTCATCTAATAAAGATATTTTATTAATTAGGTTCTCATTGGTGTTTACAATGGCTTCGGCTTTTTCGGATATAAGTTGTACGAGATCAATATCCAAGGCATATAGGATTTTATATAAAGTATAAGCTCTTGGGTTTTGTTTGCGATTTTCAATCAGATTAACGGAAGAATAATCAGCGTTGCTTAATTCTGCTAATTTTTCACAGGAAAGTTTTTTATTATTGCGTTGTTTTCTTATAATCTTACCGATTTCATTAAGAAAATCTTCTTCATTTAACATTGTGTAAATCCCATAAAATTTATATGAGATTATACAATTGCTGTTTTTCTTATCTATTGTGTGAAGCCAATAAAATATTGTTGACTACTGCTTTATTTCAATTACTCTGATTATATAGCAGATTTTGATGTGACATATTTTGACATGGGCAAGGTTTATTATTTTGAATGAGTTACACTAAATAAAGGAGATTATCATGCGTAGAGATTTAACATTATATAAGTTAGAGTTTCCAGATCAGGATAAGTTAGAAGAATATTGGAATAAAAGATATTCAAGCGACTTTCACACCGAGGTTTTGGGAAGAATTAACAATCGCTCAAATAGCTTAAAATCTAAATGTGGTAAAATTTATGAGATTAATGATGAAATTCTAAAAGATATTTTTGGAAGCCACAAAAATAATAATGAAAGATGCCTTGGTTGGACATACTTTAAGGTTAAACTGTTAAATGATTTTTACAGCACAGGAATCCAAGATATTTATACGGTTGTTGAAGATATGATAAAAATCAAAAATCTTGATGAAAATATTAAAAATGGCGATTTTCAAGCTGTAAACGAAATAAGAGATATTTTTAAGAAAAACAAAGAAAACAAAAACAGCCGTGATATTTATTCTTTTGCCACTAAATTCTGCCATTTTTCAAATCCGGACAAGTTTTCTATTTATGATCGTTATGTCGCTTATTTATTAAAGGACTATATTATAAAATGGAAAGATAAATTTACTTCCGCCTTTATTAAATATAATGAAACATCTAAAGAAAATAAGATTAAGATTGATAAACCGACAGCAAGTGCACTTTTAACCGCTATGAGAGATTATACATTCTTTATGAATGTGGTTGATTTGTTTATGAGTAATTGCAAAATTTCTAAACGAAATTCAAGAGCTAAAGTAGACAATTACCTTTGGTTAGCGGGAATGATGAAATATCGTGAAGGAAGTAAAGTTGCACAAGATTATAAAAATTAAATTATAGAGAGTCGTATAGAGGTTTAAATTAAGACACTCTATATAAAAGCCTAAGGTTTTCAATACTTTTAGAGGGATAGAGGTTTAATCAAGGATTATATATACCGAGGTATCAATGACAAATATTATTAATTCTAAATAAAAAAATATATTAAGATTATAGATAGAATATTAAAATATATATTATATATACTTTGGGTTGTTTTTTTATTTAGACATTTTATTTGTTATGATATATATTGTAACTGGTTTTAACTCTCTATCTCTCTAAAACATACAGTTTCCTTGATTTTTTTATAGAGAGACTGAAAGTTTAACTCTCTAACCCTATTAAAAACACTCTATATTAGAATATCCTTTGTTTTCTCAGCATATAAAAGAAATTTGCTTATCCCTATATCCATTTATCAAAAACATTCAAAATCTCGTTATATGTGAAGGAAATGCAAGCTATTTTAGACTATTAATAAAATATTTTATTTTTAATGGTATTGCTTTATCATAAAAGGGCAAAGGAGCATCCTATGGAAAAGCAAATAATAGAAGTTTCGAACGATGGATTTTCTTTATTTTTACATAGAGGTTTTATAGTTATCGAGAACAAAAATATTCCGATAGAAACAAAAATTCCATTGGATAATATTTTGTCTTTAGTGATTAGTGCTAATGATTTGATACTTTCTAAAAATGTAATAAATGCCATAACAGAACAAGGGGCAAATATTATTTGTTGTGGTAAAAATTATGTTCCTTCTTCAATTATAATTCCTTGCGAGGGGCATTGGCTAGTCGCCTCAAGAGTTCAAAATCAAATAGAATGTTCTAAACCTTTACAGAAAAATTTATGGAAGAGTATTATTCAAAATAAAATTTATAACCAATCTAAAATTTTAGAGTTCTTTTTTCCCAATCATAGTAATATTGCACGACTTAAACAATTAGCCAAGAATACGCTCAGCAATGATGTGCGAAATAATGAAGGGTTGGCTGCTTCAATTTATTTCAAATCGTTATTTGGTAAGAATTTTGTACGAGATAGATTAAGCGGCGACGTTAATATTTTATTGAACTATGCTTACATAGTTCTTAGAGCTATGGTTATAAGAGCAATTTATGGTAATGGATTATTACCTTTTTTAGGATTAAAGCATTGTGCTAAAACCAACACATTTCCTTTGGCTGATGACTTAATGGAACCGTTTAGACCGTGGGCTGACAAATTAGTATTTGAGGAAATAAATAGACTTGTTAATATTCAAGATATTGAATTGACACCGGAAATAAAACGAAGATTAACTGGACTGATTTCTATTCCCGTCAAGACCGGCAAGGGTTGTGTTTCGTTAAATGATGCTGTGTTTGATTTTGTAGGAAGTTTGGTCGTCAGTTTTGAAGATAAAAAAGTTAAATTAAAATATCCAGAGTTTGAAGATTAAGTTGATTTATATTGAAGGAGGTTCTTATTATGACTGTTTATAAACGTTCAAAACTAACTTCCGAAATTCTTAAGCAGTGGGAACGTGATGCGCAATATGATAAAATTTATGAAACTGCGCCGACACTTTTCGATTTATCTATGATTATCAGTGAAAAAACAGATGGTAAAGTTGATATAAGAGAAGACGGTGAAATTTGGGTCGATGATTGGCCATATGGTTATTGGCGCAAGCAAGGTGATATGTATGTTCATTACATTCCTGGGAGATTATCAACTCGATGAGTTGGAATAGTTCGAAATTTTGATGAAAAAAGTTATAGTTGACCGTCTAATTAATCTCTGATACGTTAAGCAGTGCAACTAGGCTCTGACGGCTTAAGTTATAGTTGACCGTCTAATTAATCTCTGATACGTTAAAGCAACTGGAGAGAGAAAAGATAGAACAGTTATAGTTGACCGTCTAATTAATCTCTGATACGTTCTTCCAAAAATGCTGTGTTCAATAGTTCTTGTTATAGTTGACCGTCTAATTAATCTCTGATACGTTATCTTTGACAACAAATCAGCTGAAATGGCAGTTATAGTTGACCGTCTAATTAATCTCTGATACGTTCCGTAAGCTGGCAGGAATATTCGGACTTGAGTTATAGTTGACCGTCTAATTAATCTCTGATACGTTAGATAATAGATCAAAGCCTTGAAATAACTAGTTTTCAAGGCTTTGTCTTAATAAAAAAATGTTATTTGTTTATCCCTAAAAAAGCAATAATTGTCCATTTTTTTCTCGAATTTCTTCTTCATTATCTTCAAAATTCTTACCTAAATAGTTCTCTGTCATTAGATATTGTTTATCGGTAATATAAATAAACGATACCGAAGAATTATCGGGTATGAATTTGGATAACTTTTTAGTTAAAGTTTGCCCAACCGACAAACTCTTAACCGGTTTGATGTAAACGGAAAACTGCTTCATCATAAAACCTTCATCAATCAGGAGATTGCGAAAGCGAGTGGCTTTGCGCATCTCGGTTCGAGTTCTGACTGGTATGTCAAACATACAGATTATCCACATCATTGACCAGCAGGTTAAGGTTTCACGCCGCTTTTGTCGAGCCATTGCTCAATACCTTGTGTTTCTTTTTTATTTTCCCAAATGGGGTTAATTCTATTTTTCTCACTCTATATTTGCATAACCATTGTAAGCTCTTATCTTCTAATAGAACTGGAAGCATATACTTCGGTTTGCTATTAGCATTTTCTCCATTTCTTGCATCATTTGATAGTTTTATTCCTAATTGGTTTCTTCCAAATCTAAACTTAACAATTTCAGCAATACAACGTTGTTTATCTGTATATTCTTTCCATTCTTCTGGGGTATTCAATTCAAGCAAATCACCTTGCTGCACAGACCATATGATTTTTCCTCCATCATGTTGCCATTGTGGAACAAAATCTTTTTGGTTTATGTCAAAAAGCCTAATTACTTCGCCATTGATTTTTTCATTTTGCTCATAAACTTCCAAACAATAATTATTCCGCCCTTCATACGCAACGCCATGCTTGGGGATATAAACTAATGAAGAATTGTTTTCATAACTCCTAAATTTATCGCCTTTCCATAATTTTTTCTCTTGAATGAGATAAAAAGCCCTAGTTAAAATACGGCTTTCGGTGATGGAAATTTCTTTTTTTCCTTCAGATGCGGCTTTTTCGTTTTCAGCAATCAGAATTTGCTCGGCTGTATTTGCATAAAGTTCAAAGTCTTTGACTAATTGAGCTTGTTTGGTTTTGTCTTTGGCAATATGTTCATTCCACTCATCTTTGATAGAATCGGGAATGAGCAATTTATTTAAGTCTTTCATTGACTTAACAACTTGTAATATCTTGCGTGAATAAACCGTGATTAAGAATTTGCTGTCATCCGGGTTTATGCATAAAACCGTTCTACCGGTTTCTTTATGGAGTTTTCCAGCTTTGCTGTGTTCGGGCTTGTGCGAAACGTTAACCTTACTTAATACTTCAATCACTTGGCGGCGAAATTCTCCGACTGACTCAATACTTGTTAACGGAAGAGGTACATGCTGATGCGGTAAATCGATTTCATTAGCCATATGCTGGATCAGGGAACGATTCATACAAGCAACAGTTATGGCATCCATGGCGTGATGACGATGGTCAATTCTGGGCTTTGATACCCATTCTTTGTTCTTAGTTTTATCAAAAAATCTCCATTTGCCGTCAACATTAGGTTGTTCTATTCCTTCAATAACTTCTCCGGTATCTTGCTCAACCCAATAAGGAGAACAATTTACATATCTTGGAATATCCAATCCCATGAGATCATATTCCAAACCTTCCAAATTCCAACAACGACGCATATGAGCGGTTTGAGCTCCTTTAACCGGAAGAATCCGATTATGAATCACTTCTTCACTATCTGGGCTATCAACAATTGCTCTTAAATATCGTGCTGCCATTTTGGATACATAACGTGTATCTGTCAGATAACGCGTAGTTTCTTCTACATCTCCTTCATCTTCGAATTTTTCGCGAGCGTCGGCCTCAAAACGCCATGCTTTGGCAGGTGTTCTCTCTCGGGCATTTTTCAGAATTTCTCGGATAAGTTCTTCTGGTTTTTGACCTTTGCTAACAAAGTAATCATAGGCAAAATCATTCCCTTTAGCATTATTATCATTGCGGTTTACCAGGCAAAGGTTGTTATAGGTATCCGTTCCGCCTTTAGCTTGAGGAATAATATGTTCTATTTCAAAACCGGAAAAATTACGGGGAATGCTAACCGTTGGGTCGTAGGCATCTTTCCATCCTTGTTCCTTGGCAAGTTTATATTTTAAGATATTTTGATAATTGATGAAAAGTTTATGGTCTTTTAAGTATTTTTTTGCTTCTTCGTTAAGTTTTTCATTGTTTTTTTGCTTTTGTTCTTCTTGTTTTTTCTTCTTGGTTGACATACCAACATCTCGACCAAGCTCAATGTTAATGTCATAAGGTTTGCCGTAAATGCGAATTATATCATTAATCACCAAGCGGAGTTGATTTAGAATCATATGAACTGACGGATTGGCTATTTTTCCCCATTTTATTTCATCGGGGTTAAGATTTTTGTTGTTTTTGACCATTAATGGTGGAAGCGGTTGTGTATCAGCCTGCAAAATCTCGCCATAATATGGAAGTTCTTGACATTTACCTTGAGTTTTGCGCGCAATCTCTTCCGAGGCAATAAAACGGGCATCATTCTTGGCTAAATCATCGGTTATTTCTCGATGCGTAATGACTTGTTCTTTTAATTTTTCTAAAATAATTTTCGAGGCACTTTCGCCCAACATTCCTCGTCCTTTGGGAAGTTTGGTCAGCAGTTTGCCGATTTCTTTATCATCATTAATTTTTAAAATCGGCTTAAGATGATTAATCAATTCATCCTCGCTGTATAAACGTCCGTTTTTATCATTCGAATTTATCGGATTAGCTAAAAAATCAACAAATTTTGCCAATTCTTCATCTGAGAGTTTTTGTATATATTCTATTTCTGAAAATTCTGGACGTGAGTATAAATAAGCCTTGATATTTTTATCATCAAGTAAAGATATTTTTTGTTGAGCTGAAAGACCTAATAATTTTTTGATAGCTGATTTTCCTGCATTTTTGCCTTGCAGTAAAAGCTCGTTGATGATTTTATCTCTTTCTTCTAAAGTCAGCTTGCGTTTATTGGTGTCGCTTAATACACGGATATTATTTACTTCTTCATAAATACGTCTTAATTCTGATAATGGATGTGCTTTCAGCAGTCTGTCTTCATCTTTGAAATAAATACATTTTCCGGTAGCATAAGGAGCTGGTGGACGCTCATAAAATAAGATATTATAAATTTCTTTTTTCAAACCTTCTTTTTGCATTTGAGTAAAATATTGAGCCTGCGTATCCCAGATTTGATTAAATTCATCTTTTACCAGATAGCGGGGAATTGCATAATCAACAATATGTTGTTTTAAGGCGTGTTCTTTTTGTCGTATTATTCTTTTGTTAGCGTTTGTTTTTACTCCATTTTTATCTTTTTCGTATCCTTCGCAAATTCGTTTGTAAAAAAACTCACCAATTGTTTTAGAATTTGTTTCTTTTAAATGCTCGGACATCATATCGTAAGCTGATTTTTTAGCTTTGGATTTTTCACCTTCTTCTAAAATTTCTTCTTGTAACTCTTCAGAGGCAGTTACGAATCCGGCACCACGGTGCTTGGCTATATGTAGGATGGCTCGTCCTATATAATTAGGGTTAGACAGCCTACCATTTAATGCGTCATTGCGAATCTTATAAGGAGATTTTGCACGTAAATGCCCTGTTCCTTCTGGGGTATTATTTACCCAAAGATGGTTTTCAAAAAGTTTTTGCGCTAATAATTCTAATCGTTGGCGGGTGCGGACCTGATTTTTGCGCATTGTTCGTTTGAGGCGACGTTCTTCAGCTCCTTCAGAAACATTAAAAATACGAACTCCGGCATCGATAATCTTTTGAGGATTGTTATAATCATCTAACTCAATAATTGCGCTACCGATGGAGCCAACACCCAAATCTAAACCCAAACGATACTTCATAAACATCTCCTTGTCTTATTGTTGTGCAACCATGTATAAAACAACTTATAATACTGCTCTTGACTTTTCAATCAAAATATTCTTATATTATAATAATATATGTTTTGATTTTTTCAGAGATTAATTAGACGGTCAATACATATATAATAAGGCTTTATGCCGCAAAATGAGGGGGTGAGTGATTGCCCCCATTATTTTTATATGTTATCAAAAATAATCGGATATTTCCGAAGGAATTTTTGGAAGAGCAGGGTTGCTTCTTTGTTATCTAAAGTTTTGGGAAGTTTGAGGGTAACGCTATCGGTATTAACTTGTTTGCCAGAAGTATCAATAATGCAATATTTGTTATTTACGGCAACAAAAGCTTGCCCATTATAAAATTGTCCGATCTTATCAAAAATTATCGGAATGATGATTTTTCCGGTATTGTCCATATATCCCCAGTGATTATGTTGTGAAGTCGGTTTAAGCTCTTCTTGGTTGTTTGCTTCTGTAGAAATATTAATACTTTTATCGGGAAGACCTTTAACTCGGTATTTACCATCTTCATCTCTGAATATGACTTTTCCGTTGAGAGTTATATCTTCAACCGACTTATTGGCAAAATTGATTATTTCCTTGCCTTGATAGTCAATAATTGTCTGCCAAGAATAGGCTTTGCCTAAATATTCAAAACTCCTTTTTATGCACCAATATTTACCGTTAGACCAATAGTCCTCAATATTTTCCAGATTAAAATTATATTGGTTTTGTAAGTGTTTTATTCGACATTTTCTTAAATTTAACAGTTTGTTTTTGGCATAATCGGCAATATTTGAGTTATCGGTTGTTAAATTTACCCAATTTTCTACAGGTGTATTGCTTTTGATTATGGCATTGTAGAAGTCATCAAACAGCTTTTTATCGAATGTATGTTTCAGGCAAAATTCTTCAAAACCATGCTGATTTACATATTCTTTCAAATCTTCCGGTACAAATGCGGCAAGATTATACATATAATTAAATAAGTCGTATTTCTTATATTTAAGTAGAACGGAGATATATTCAGGAGAGTGAGGCTTGTTTCTGGGTAAAAGTTTCAAAATTCGTGAAATAGCAGCTTTGGACAGCAGGTTACTTTCACGTTCTAATTTGTTTTTACCAAGAGTTATACGCATTGGCTTTGCAAGGGTAAATTTTATATAATAAAAAAAGGGTAAAGCAAATTCCAGACAACAACAGTAATCGCCGTTTGCCTGTTTTTGACTGTAAACTTTTATCCATTTGTGAATATATAAATCCTTATATAAATGTTTTTTAGTCATCGGTGCCTCTTAGGTTTATTATTTAATATAGCAACACTCCACGACAAAATATGACGCATTTAAGTTCATATCATTTCAATTATTTTTTTATGAGCTTCGGTATTATACTCAATATATCGTTGTGTCGTAGCTAGGCTTGAGTGTCCGGCAAGTTGTCTGACGTCATTTATCGTTCCTCCGGCTTGGCTAATCATTTTTGCAGCTTGGGTAATAAAAGTTCTTCTGCCACTATGAGATGAGCATCCATCCATATTCAGCCCTTTATACAGTAAATAAAAGAAATTAACGATTGCCTGAGCAGACATTTTCTTATCTCTTTCGGTGGTGATAATATATGAAGATAGGTTTGTGTTTTCTTGTTTTAAGTCTGTTAGCAACTTTTTTAAGTCTTTATGTATTGGGATAATCCGACCGGAATATTTACCTTTAGAAGCGTTATTCGGTAAATTAATGCTGTCTGATATATAGCCTTCGCTATCACATACCATCGACCATGTGAGTTGGGATATTTCCTTGGCCCTTAAACCGGCTTTGAAGCTCAGTAAAAACATTATTTTGTTTCTGAGTGGATATCTGGTATTTTCCAAATAGGCTAAGACCATGGTTTGTTGTTTCGCGTTTAATATTTTTGCTTGTTTTCCTATACCCATAATGTTCTCCAAGTTATTATAATTACACAATATTTTATATAAATAATAATGACTTTATTTTAACCATCAACGGATTTGTTGTTAAAAGCCTTGAAAAATAAGGACTTATTATAAAATATAAAATTTCTAATAAGTCAGTATTCATCGGCAAGCATTATGGTTAACACTCGATTGGTGCATTCCTCGTTTGCCGGATTGATGCTATAAAACAAGTACTCGGTATCATAATAATCAATTTTCCAAAAAATACGGTTTCCCTTAAAGTCAAATGCTCCGAAATCGTGTTCTCCATAAGGGTCATTGCTTTTATTAAAAGAATTAAAATTTTGCACCTGTTTAATAATGTTATTCACGTCGTCAGGCGGTAGTAGAGATATACCCTTGGTAATCATTACTTTGCCGCCTGATAAGCTCGTGCGAAAAGAATCGTTTAATTTTTGTATTTTGAGGTGTTCGTTATTCATTGTTTACTCCATAAAAGAAAGGAGCCCGAAGGTTCCTTAGTTATTTAAATCCATTAAAATCTGTTTCTTGCTGAAATTCCCATGGATCTTCGGCTTCTGCCATTTTCTTTACTCTTTCGAGTTCATCAGGAATATAGCGTTCAAAGGTATCCAGAAAAGAAGAATATCCGTAATGGTTTACATTTTTGCCATATTCATTTTTCTGAAAAGTGCTTATTTTGTACTCTTTAAGCAGGAATGCCAGTTTATGTGGGGTTAATGGTTTTCCTTTACTGATTTCTGACCACGGCGAAGCCTCTATTGAGACAAGCTCTTCAATGAGGTTAGCAGAAGAAACATCGCAGAAAGAATACTTTTGGAAGATATGTAAAATATCCTTCAATAGAATATTTTTAATGCTTTCGCTGTCTGTGGATGTATCGTGAGAGAGTTTAATTGCAGCTTTTACAACACGCTCTTTATCTCCCAGCAAGTCTGCAATAGATATCATTCCTTCCCAAACATCACAGGCTCTGTCGTTCAAACCGGAGATATCTTCAATAATTTTTTCACCGGCAGGTGTCCCGATTTCTAACATTAATTTCCGGCATTTGCTTCTTATAAGGTCAAATTTATTCTTATAAACTCTTTCTCTTAATGGTAGGGTCTTTTCGTGGGCTAATTTACGGCGCATACCTATTTTTATACCTCTATCCATAATTGTATCAGGTAGGGTATTTATGGCTGCAATTGCCATCATTGCGAAAACTTTGTAGCTTTTGATGGCTTCAAAATTCTTACCTCCGCTTCTGGCAACCCCAAATTTATTCTGAAAACCAACATTTATTACGTTTCTCATATCGTTATTGGAATTGAAGAAAGAATCTGCTTCATCCATTAAGACGGTTGGTTGCTCTTGCTCAATGACTTTATATAAAACCGCCGGAGTACAGTTACCAACAGACCAAGCTCTGTAGCAAAGCATTTCAAGGAGCTGAAGTAGTGTCGTTTTACCACATCGTTTTTCGGGTGATATTATAAGTAAACGTGGGGCAAAGGTAAAAGCGTTTATATTATAGGTCTGTAATATCCAATATGCTATGGCAATGGCTTCTTCATCACGTAAGATGACGTGTTGTTTAATAATTGATATTAATTCATTGACTAGTTCTAAACCGTTAACATTACCATTAAACGGAATGACTTCGGAAGTTAAAGTTTCTGCTTTTTCTTCTTTTGCAACTGTTGAGGCATTGTTTTTTGGTTGATATTGTCTTGCAGTATCAAATAAAGATGTAAAACGTTCTAAATCCCAATTTTCAGGGAATTTATCTGCGATATCCCATCCTTCAGGAAAATCTGCTTCAGGATAATCAACAATAAACACCTCATTATTCAGGCTTAATTTCTGAGCAAGGTAGTTCATAGCCTTTTTTCCTGCAGAATCATTGTCAGCTAATAAATACACAGTTCGATTTTTAATCAAATCATGATTGAGCTTATATACTCCTTGGGCTCCACCATTCCATGTCGTACACCAAAACCTATCGTTATACAGTTTTTTAGCGGCTTCACATGTCTTTTCACCTTCAACAATTAGAACAGGCAAACTTTCTTTATCGGTAAATGCTTCTTGGTTATACAATATATTATTTGTAAGCAATTTTTTTATTATCCAACCTTGTTGTCCAGTGGTTTCATCTTTGACAAAACTCCGTGGCAAAACCTTTTTGCTTCCGTCAGTATTATCAATTCTATCAACCACATAAATAATTTTACCATTGGTATCCCTATACGCCCAAGAGGCGGTTGCCTTTGGATTTATTTGATAATTGATATTTTTTTCGAGTGGGATAATTGTATATGCAGTAGTGTTAGTATATGGCAAAAAATCAATCATATTTGTGTTCCTCTGGTAATTTATTTTGTTTGCAATAAATTTTGCACTTTCGATAAGTGAAATATTATTAATGTAAGCATATAACGATATTAGCCCACATCCCTTATCTCCAGTAGCAAAATCATGCCACTGAGCTGTATTCATATTGATTCTGAAGGAACCTTTATGTTTGTCTGCCCTAGTAGGATTGAGTGGGCAGTAATCGTTCTTACTCGTTATACCTCCAGGTAACCATTCCTGAAGGAAGCTTCTGATATTACTTTGCGCTAGCAAATTAATATCATTAAAGTTAAATGCTTGAGAATTATTCATTTTCTTCTCCTTGTCCTTCACGAAGTCTGGTTTCTAAAAACTCAATAACAGCCTCTGTTGGATATCCAACTTTTCTCTTACCAAAGGTGAATTTTCCCTTGATAATATTAGGATGTTTTGTTTCCAGATTTTTTATTGTTTGGGTACTTGAGATTAGTCCACAGCTAAATTCCACAAGTTGAGACCGCATAACAATGGGATTATCTCCCCAACGGTTTCGAATTTGTTTTATAATTTCGTTGAGCATGAAAACTCCTTTGTATGTAATTAATAACGTAAGTATTTACTGAGGACTTAGCAAAAATAGGATATATTTATCCATTGGTTTTATATCCTATAAAAAAAGAATAAAAAAAATTTGCTTTTTTTATTCTTTTTTAAACGCAAATTCTAATAAATTTTTAATTTCAATTGGGCTTAAGAACCAATTAAGTGTTGGAATATAATTTTTACGGACTTTTGTATCTGTCTTACTTTTTTCGGAATTTAAATAATAAGGTATTCCTAATTCCTTATATATATCAGGGTATGAGATGTCTGATTTCTGATAATTCTTAATAAAAATAAAACAAAGTTGAAGGCATTTGTTATTTAAGCAACGCTTTATATCGTTTTCGTGAAAAGATTTATTTTTATGAAATTTTAAATGGTGAGTTTTAAAATAATCCATTATTTGAGCTATCATATCAGCTTTTGTTTCGTTTTGATAATTAAATGTAAATGATACCTTATGATTCTCGAATAGTGCAGGTAATTTGTTTTTGAAACTAAGAGAGAATTCAGCTTCAAGCTCTTTTTTATATGTATTGTTTTGTGTATTTTGGCTTATATTATAAAAATTTCGGTAATTATATTTTAAGCTATTTACCAATACTTCTTTTATATCTGAATATTTACGAATACCAGGATTTTTCTCTAATTCTTCCTGAAATAAGCGCAGAACGTTTCTTTTATTTGTAAATGAAAAGTTGTTTAAGCAAAAAGCCTGTGCTAATGATTTTCTGTAAAATAAACAATATTCAGGAAAGTTGCTGTTAATTAAAGAGTTTTTAAAATTAACTAAGGTTATAGGAGAAAAGATTTCTTTACAAACAAAAAGATGTGATAACAGAAGAGCTGCAATTGTTTGCGACGAGGCTTTTGATAATAAATCATATTTTTGTATATAACTTATATGGTTATTCATCTTTTATTCTTTCTTCAAAGTTGTCGATTGCTTTTTTTAGAGTTTCAGGCGATAAATGAGCGTAACGCTGCGTCATGGCAAAGCTACTATGTCCCATTAATTGCTGAACTACATATAAATCAGTACCCATTTGAGCTAACCAACTGGCATATGTATGCCGTAGTGTGTGAAAAACAACTTTTTGCCGAATATCTTTTACGCCTTCGTTTAACTTCAGAATATCGACAACATGTGCAAAAGCATGAGATACTCCTTTTACTTTGTTGCCGTCTTTATTCAAAAAAAGTAATGAAGATTTTTTCTGATTAATGCTTTTATGCAATAGCATTTTGTATATATTATCCGGCATATAAATAATTCTTGTCTTTGTATTTTTGGTATCTCGCAGCGTAATAATTTTGTTTTGCAAATCAACATCACTCCAACACAGATTAAAAATTTCACCAGCTCTCAAGCCGCAATATAATGACAATAAAGATATTTCATAAAGCTGTTGACTGTATTTTCTTAAAGCATCTAATAAAACTTTAGCTTCTTCTTTGGTTAAAAATCGAACTCGGCTATTATCAAATTTAATTTTTTTCATTTGATGGGTAATAATATCACCTTTCATATACCCTATTTTTTAGCATAAGAAAGAATCTGAGATAAAATGCCGAATACATAATTAATTGTACGAGGTGATTTGTTTTGCTTTATCATTAAAGCTTTTAAATTTTCTAGATTCATTAAAGAAATATCTTTGATTGGCATATTTCCCAAATTTGGCTCTAACCAATTTTTATAAAACCCTGCTTCCGACTTAAATGTACGTTCCGAAGTGTTGTTATATGCAATATTTTTAAAATAGTTATTATAAAAATCATTAAGCAATATGTTCAATTTTTGATTTTCAGCTTCTTTTTGTGCTGATAATTCTTTTTCTTTAGCTGACCTTTCTCTTTGCTCTTTTAGAGTTGTGCTCCCAACTCCTGTTCGATAAGCTTCTCTTAACTCAGAACGTTTTAAGGCTGCTTTTTCTTCTGTCCATCCTTCAGATGCCCAGCCAAGTCCTTCTTCTTTTAAAACATTATTTACTTTATATCTTATTGTAAAATAACGGTCTTTTTTAACAGCTCCATTTTTTCTTGTTGGATGTTCTCTGTACCTAACACCTGTCGTTTTGGTCTTTATCCATTTGTATCCCATTATCAATTACTATCCCACTATAGTCCCACCATTAAAAGCTATCTTAAGTAATTTTAAATTACATTTTAATACCTTATTATATTTTCAAGCTATTATAAATCAACAATTTTATTATTTTTAATTATGATATAGTATATTTAATAAATCAGACTTAAAATCTGTTGGCCGCAAGGCCGTGCCGGTTCGATTCCGGCCTAGCGCACCATTTATTTTGCTTGAAAATCAAGCACTTAAATCAAGAGCCAAGGCTTTAATGCGAGGCTCTTTAATTTTTTTAAATCCTTCAAAAACAAGTACTTACATTTTTGCTTTACAATAAACAACTATGGGAGAGCAAAATGTCTGAAAACTGTATGGCAAATTAAAGTTAAAACCGGTAATAACGATGGCTTTGATTTTCACTCTTTTAGAAAAAATCTTAGTATTGCTTTGCAAGATAGCGGTGTCGGTGCGACTTATATTAACGATATCATTGGTTGGGAAGGCACAACAACCATGGAACAATCTTATTCCAACCATACACTTGCACAGATTAAAGCTGAAATGCATAAATTTAGCTATAATTTCCTTAAACCGCATTTTGCAAAATGGAAAACCATCATGGCAAAGAAGTAAAAAACTAGCTTTCTTGATTTGTAATTTTATTATCTAAATTTTTCTCTTTAACTTTTTGTAAAAATGCTATCAAGTAAGAATCATAGCTATGATTCCATTGTATTAACTTAACAAAAGAGATAAGAGTTTCTTTATGAGATGAATGCTCAATTCCAAACTTTCGTCTCAAAAAACGTTTGATACATCTATAACATCTCAGCCATTTTGATGGATTTAAAACAATTATTTTATCTGCTTGAATTTCGTTGAATATAGCGATGGATAGTTAACCTTTAGCAATCTATGTTTCTGGCAATTTCAGCTAAAAAAAATAAATTCTTCACCATTACTCTATCCTTATAAACATGTTTCTAAAATTATTTATAAGAACAGATAAAAATCTATTAGAAAAGTACGCTGAAATTAAATATCATTCATAAATGAGCGTTTATTTTATATATTTTGGAGTCCATCTTACATAGATTCTTTTTAATTGCAAGACAAAAAATTTTTTATTTAAACATTAAAAAAACAAAGGCTTCTCTTAATATAAGAGATTATGTCTTTACAAATTTATGCACAATCGCTGATTTTTGAAGATTACACCAAATGTTTGTTGGATACATACCACATAATCAAGATCAAGCAGATTATGCTGTTCAATATCAAAGTCTTAACTCTTTTGCCAAAGAGAATGGCTTTGTCATTGGATGTATTCACTCTAGTAATAATTTTGAAAATGTTAAAAGCATTCTTCAAGCTGATTGTGAAGGTATCCTTATTAACAAAATAAGTAATATCGGTCCTTATTTACAAGACATCAAAGAAAATCTTCAGTTTTGTCAGGAAAGGAATCTGAAACTATATTCTATTGATGATGGGTATAGTTTTGATAACTCCAATTTGACTGAAGATTTTTTCAATGGAATGGATGTTGCTATTGATATTCGCAGTCACTTAATTTCACAATCCACAAGAAAAGTTTTAAGTCAACGTAAGAAAGAAGGCAAAAAACTTGGTCGCCCATTCGGTGCAAAAGTCAAATCCAAATTAGAAAACAATTCAGAAAGAATTTTGCAAATGCTTGATGATGGTATTTCGAAGTCAGAAATAGCCAGACAATTAGGTATTAATCGTGCATCAATCTATGCCTTTGCCATAAGACATGGGATTTCTTTTAGCAGAACATCTTTTTAATAGGAGTTTTTTATTTTATGAAAGTAGGAATTATTGGAACAGGATATGTTGGATTACCCACTGGTGTTGGTTTGGCAGAATTAGGCAATCAGGTTACTTGTATAGATAGAGAAATAAGTAAAATTGATGCCTTAAAAGCCGGAAAGATTACTTTGTATGAAGATGGTTTAGAAGATCTGTTCCACAAAAACGTTAAGGAAGGAAGATTACATTTTACCACTTCTATGAAAGAAGGTGTTGAGGATGCTGATTTAGTTATTATTGCTGTTGGAACCCCTCCTCATCCAGTTACTAAAGAAGCTGATATGAAATATATTCATGCCGCAGCTACCGAATTGGCTGAATATTTAACTGGGTATACTGTTATTGCTACAAAATCAACAGTTCCGGTAGGTACAGGTGATGATGTTGAAGCCTTAATACAAAAGAAAAATCCCTTTGCAGATTTTGATGTTGTATCTTTGCCGGAGTTTTTGCGCGAGGGTTTTGCTGTGCATGACTTTTTCCATCCAGACAGAATTGTTGTGGGTGCAAATACAGAGAAAGCTAAAAATGTTATTAAAGAACTCTACAAACCCTTTGAAGGTAAAACCAACATGTTGTTTGTAAAGCGTCGTTCTTCAGAGACAATTAAATATGCTTCTAATGCCTTTTTGGCAATCAAAATTCATTATATTAACGAAATGGCAAATTTCTGCGAAAAGACCGGTGCCGATATTTATGAAGTATCAAAAGGCATGGGATTAGACAGTCGAATCGGACCAAAATTCTTGAACCCTGGACCGGGATATGGCGGAAGTTGTTTCCCCAAAGATACAATGGCAATGTCTTATATGGCGCGTCAAAACAATGTTGATATGACTTTGATTAATGCGGCCATTGTCGGTAATAGCAATCGCAAAAAACAAATGGCTAACCGCATACTGGATGCCGTTAAGGAGATTGAAAAGCCCAAAATTGCGGTTTTAGGTTTGGCCTTCAAAGATGGCACAGATGATTGCAGAGAGAGCCCTGCGATGGAAATTGTCGGAGAGTTGTTGGAGCAAGGTGCTGATATTACGGCTTATGACCCTAAAGCCATGGGAACAGCATGTATGTTGGTCGGTAATAAAATTCAATATGCCGACAATATGTATCAAGTTTTGCAAGATGCGGATGTTTTGGCAATTTTAACCGAATGGAATGAATTCAAAACATTGGACTTAAACAAAGCCAATGAATTGATGAAACATAAGAAAATTATTGATTGCCGTAATTTGATTGATGGCAAACAAGCTAATGACTTAGGTTTTGAATATCAAGGAATAGGAAGATAATAAAGGAGTTTTTTATGAAAGCAAAAGTATTAGTAACCGGCATGGCTGGATTGTTAGGAAGCAATTTTACACGATATCTCTTGTCTGAAGGATATGATGTTGTTGGAATAGATGATTTTTCAGGCGGTTATAAAGAAAATTTAGTTGATGGGGTTAAATGTGTTAATATCAATTTAGCAGATTTAGAAGCGGTTGATAAGTTTTTTGCAGAAGAAAAACTTGATTATGTGTATCATTTTGCAGCCTATGCTGCTGAAGGATTAAGTCCATTTATTCGTAAATATAATTATACTAACAATTTAATTTGTTCAGCAAATTTGATAACTTCATCAATCAACCATAATGTAAAGAAATTTATTTTTACGTCATCGATGGCAACATATGGTAGAGAAAATACTCCTCCGTTTACAGAAGATATGCAGCCTAAGCCCATTGATCCGTATGGTGTTGCAAAATATGCCGTAGAAATGGATTTAAAATTAGCCAAAGAACAATTTGGTTTAGATTATACCATTATTCGTCCTCACAATATTGTTGGAAAATATCAAAATATTTGGGATAGATATCGTAATGTTATAGGCATTTGGATAAGAAAATCTATGCATAATGAACCATTGACTATTTTTGGTGATGGTCTGCAAACCAGAGCTTTTTCAGATGTTAAATATTATTATAAACCATTTGAGCAAGTGATGTTTGATTATGGAGGCGAAATTTTTAACTTGGGTGCAGATAAAGAGCGTACCATTTTAGAGGCAGCACAATTAGTTCAAAAATGTGCCGCTAACTTTGGTTTCCATCCAGAAATAGTTCATTTTGAACCTAGACATGAAGCAAAATTTGCATTTTGCAATCATGATAAGGCAAAAAAACTTTTAGGTTTTCACGATGGTACTAATTTGGAACAAACAATAAACGAAATGTTTGAATGGGCTTTAACCCAACCAGACCATCCGGTCAAAAACATGACCTATGAAACTGAAAAGAAAATCTATTCATTCTGGAGATAAAAGTAAATGGACAAATATGATTTTATATTTTCTTTAGGAAGATGTTGTCATACCAGTATGATTTTAAGGGCAGAAAATCTTCAATGCGAAAGCTTTCCCTTAGATTGGTTAAAAGTATATATGTTATTAGATGAAGATAGAAAGCATACCAAGTATAGCGGCTTTGATACAGCAATGGACTTATTGTTATCTGATTTTAAAGATTTTTGTAATAAAGAAGATTTACTGATAAGAAACAATAATAATTTATTTCATGAATGGGTATATAATAAAAGAAATGGTTTGAGTTTTTTTCATGATTTACCCAAAGGCGAAAGTATCGAGAACGGATGGTCAGAAGTTCAAAAAAAATATCAGAGGCGAATAGAAAAATTTCTTAATAGAATGGAAAACTCAGAAAAAGTATTAGCTGTATATACACAAAATACTTACGATCAAATATATCCAGATTTAATAGCTCCTATTCCGGATGATATATTGAAAAGTTATTGGAATAAATTATGTCAAAAGTATCCAGGAAAAATTTTGGACCTCCTTATATTTGAGCATAAAAAAAATATGTGTGGAGTTATTTCAAAAGAAATAAAATGCAAGGAAGGGCGTATAATAAAAATTATAAGTGATCATACAAAGATTAAAGACAATGATATTTATGCAAGAATGTGGACAGATCCTAAAGCAGGACATCAAGAAATAATATCAATTTCAGAATATCTTCAAACAAAAGTAGGTAGGTCAAGTATGCAAAAAGAAATACCAATTTTTATATCAGGTGATGAAAATTATGCTCCATATATAGCCGTCTTAATTGCCAGTGCTTGTTATAATACAAAATCTTTTTTGAAATTTTATATTATTGGAGATCCTATATTTTCTTTTACACGAAAACAGATAGAGTCAATGAAAAACAAATTTAATAATTTTGATATTGAATTTCTGGATATCGATATGGAAAAAGAATTTTCATCATTCCGGCAAGCAAGTTCCTTTGCCGCAGCTCCGTATTGGAGTAATACAACATATGCACGAATTTTAATTCCTAAGTTAAAACCAGATATAAAAAAAGTTATAAATTTGGATGCAGATGTAATTGTTCTGGGCGATTTACAAAAGATGATTGATGTTGATTTAGATGGCTATGCATTAGGTGGAGTCCCAGATAACTATATGATTAATCAGTGCTTGGCAAAAGGTGATAATTATATGGATTTTTCAAAAGAAATGTTGGAAAAGTATTTTAATGCCGGCGTCCTTATTTTTGATTGTGATATTTGGCGAGAAAAAAATATCATAGAAGAATTATTTAAAATCCAAGCAAAATATAAAAATAAATTGAAATATGTAGAACAAGATTTATTAAATAAATATTTTGATAATAATTACAAATTAATTGGGACTGAATTTAATTTAATGAATTCAAGTATTTCTACATTAATGAATTGTCCTCAAAAATACAAGGGACTTGCGTATAGAAAATGGGATTGCATAATTCGCCATTTTGAGGGACCGATGAAACCATGGCATTATAATGAAAGATCTTTTTCTCCATCTTTTACGTGTAATACTATAAGTTTTGAGGAGTTTTGGTTTTATGCATCAATGACTCCGTTTTTTGAAGGTTTAAAAATGAAATTTCAAAGCAAGAGGTTTTTCTAATGACAAATGAAACAATATCTGTATGTCTATGTTGCGATTTAACTTATTTAAAATATACATGCACAACGATTGCAAGTATAGCTTATAATTCAAAAAGTAAAATTAATTTTTATATACTTTATCAAGATATCTCAAAAAATATGCAGGATATAATGAAGAGTTGGTTAAGAGAAAATTTTTCCAACTGTTCTTTAACTTTTTTAGATGTGTCTCCTTATCTAAAAGAATTAAATGTTAAACAAGTCAATCGTTTCAATTCGTTAGTCTTTGGAAGATATTTTATTCCAGAATTACTACCAAATGTAGACAAAGCTATTTATTTAGATAGTGATATAATCTTATTAAATGATATTGCTAAATTAAATAAAATTAATATAGGCGAAAATGCAGTAGCCGGTGTTTATGAATATTGGCAAGAAAATATAGATTGGGGAAATAAAATAAAGAACAATTTAAAGTATATGAATTTATCTAAAAAACATAGATATTTCTCATCTGGAGTACTTGTAATAGATTGTCAGAAATGGAGACAGCAAAATATAACTCAAAGTTTGTTAGAAACCTATAATCAATATAGAGAGCTTACGCAATATCCGGATCAAGATCCGTTAAATAAATTGTTTGAAAATAATTATCTCGAACTAGATCCAATTTATAATACGACAGAACAAACTATTATATATTTTCAAAACAATGCAACTCTAGATGAATATAATTTTCTGAAAAATAATATAGTTATTAGGCATTTTGCCGGAGATAATAAACCTTGGAATCAAGTGTTTTTATATAAAGACAAAAACAATAAAGACTGTTCCGATAATTTTAATGATTGGTGGTTCTTTGCATCTATGACGCCATTTATTAGCTCTTTAGAAAATTCATTTTTAGAAAAGCAAATGATAGATTTTAAAAAATATAATTTATCTAATATACAAAAACAGCAAGATATTCATTCAAATAACAAGTATAATATTTCTTATAAGTTTTTAGGGATTATTCCTTTATTCAAGGTAATAAAAAATAAAAATAAAATTACATATAATATATTTGATAAAATTGTATTGCTAAAGATAAAAAACAAAAAAAATAAAACAACATATAATTTATTTGGTTTCTTGCCTCTGATTACCATTAAGAAAAAGGAATATAATAAGTGACTGATATTATAAAAAAATATGATTTTATTGTTTCTTTGGGGCGCTTTTGCCATACAACAGCTATGTTAAATAACAATAATTTAAAAATAATAGATGGTCCATGGGATTGGACAAGCTTTAAAGAGCAATTTCCTCAAGTTGCAAAAAAGTACCAAAGACGAGCTGAACGAGTTTTGAATTTTATTAAATATAGTGATAGCATTTTATTGGTATATATGAATAATATAGCCGATCAACAAAGAAACTTACCTCTTGATGAAAAAAAAGTTCTCCGCGTGATGAAAAAGTTAAGGAAAAAAATATCCAGATAAAACAATAGACTTATATATGTTTGATCATGATGAAAAGTTTCATGGAGAAAATTTTCAAAGAGTTGTTTTAGATGTCGGAATCATAAGGTATTTATCTAATCATAATGATGTTTACCCAGCAACAGATAAAGACCCCCGACATATAGCAGATGGGTTAATGATGCTAATTTCAATTTGTTATATTTTGAGTAAAATTGGATTAACAGATAAACATAAAATGATATAAAGGAAAATAAATGCCTAAGATATCCATAATCATACCTTTTTACAATGCTGAAAAATATATAGAGCGTTGTTTAGATTCTGTTTTAGCACAGACTTTTACAGACTTTGAAGTCATTTGTGTTGATGATGGTTCTAAAGACAATACTTATCAAATATTGCAAAATTATGCAAAAAAAGATGGTCGTATCAAAGCCTATATTCAAGAAAACGGCGGTCCATCTGCCGCTCGACGAAATGCTTTATCTAAAGCAACCGGTAAATACTTGATGTTTTGTGATTCTGATGACTGGTTTGAGCCGAATATGTGCCAAACATTGTTCGAGGCAATTGAACAAAATGATGTAGATGTTGTTTGCTGCAATGCACAAGTATCAGATGAAAAAGATAATATTCAAAGAACCGATCATCTTGAATATTATATCAATAAGCAAAATGGAATACATCAAATTTCTAATGAAATTATACAAAAGACAAACGTACTTTTGTGGAATAAGATTTGGAAGAAATCTCTTATTGACAAATATCAAATAGATTTTCCGCCATGCCGAGAATATGATGATAGCTGTTTTTTTATGCAATATATGTCTGTAGCTAAAAAAATTATGTATCTTGACGATAAGTTATATAATTATTTTCGTAGGCAAGATTCGGTTATGGGAAAGGTTGCTCAAAAGAAAGATAAAACTTATTTTGATAAGTTATATACCGCAAAGTTTTATTTTGACTTTTTAGAAAAACATAATTTATTTCTTCAAAATAAGAATTCTTTTTTTTATTATCTTTGTGAGATACATCATTTTGGATGTTTACGATGGAAAGAAAAGGATTGGTTACAAGCAAAGCATATTTTTAATGAGCTTTTTCCTGAAAAAATTGGTTTACAAAATTTTATTTTTTATAAAAAGATAAAATTTTGTTGCGGAATTGAGTTGCAAATCTTAAATATTTTAAAGGAGAGTCATATCTATAGAAAATACGTAGTTCAAATAGGTAAATTAAAGCTAAAATTCAAATGTAGAATAAAAAAGGAAATTTGGATATGATATCTATAATTCTTCCAATTTATAATGTTGAAAAATATTTATCTAAATGTTTAGATAGTTTATTGGAACAAACATATGATGATTTTGAATTGATTTGTGTAAATGATGGAAGTACGGATAATTCCTTAAATATTTTACAAAATTATGCGTCTAAAGATTCTCGAATAAAAATTATTAATCAAAAAAATCAGGGACAATCTATGGCTAGAAATAATGCTCTTGAAAAAGTGCAAGGTGATTATATTGCTTTTATAGATTCAGATGATTGGGTCGAAAAAGATTTTTTAGAAAATTTGATATCATCAGCTCAAAAAAACGATGCAGATGTTGTCCAGTCTGGTTATATTCAATGCAATAAAATATTTGTACGAAAAGAAAAAACTTGTATTTCTTTTGAGAATATTATGGAAGAAATGCAGAAATGTTTTGTTTGGAATAAATTATGGAAGACAGATTTTGTTAAAAAGAATCATCTATATTTTCTTCCTAATGTAACATATCAAGATGTATTTTTTTGTTGTATGGCATCTTTTTATTCAAAATCTTGGAATATAATTAATTATGCCGGTTATCACTATGTTGTTAATCCCTTATCAGCAACACAGAATCAAAGCTTTGAAAAAATTAAAAAAAGAAGATCGGATAAACAATTTGTTTGCTCAGAAGTTATAGACTTTTTTAAGCAAAAAAATTGCACGTCCAAAGAACTCAACTCTGTTGAAAATTTTCTTATTTCTCAATTACTTGAAAATTCGGATTTAATCAATATAGATACTTATAAAGCTTATAAAAGAATATTCGGAAACAACAAATTACTTATAAAAAAGAGACATAAAGCCATGAGAAAATGGCTATTTCAATTTTCATTCAAAAAGAAAAAATTTATTCTTCTGGGGCATTCTTTTTGGAAAAATAATAAAATATAATGCGATATATCTTATTATTTAAATTTAAAAAGAGATTATTTTGTGGAAACATAAAAAATTTGATCTATTTTATATTGATATAATCTATTATTGATATAGTATATTATATCAATATAACATAAAAAATTATGGTAAGAAAAATGATGTTTCTTAAAACTAAAAAAAACGCCCTAAAATTAGCAACAGAATTGAAATTTATTAAACAAGAATTACAAAATATAAGAAATTGGCAGTGCAATTTTTATAAAGATATTCCAGAAAAATTTCCTTTAAGATTAAGTGAAAAAGAACAAGAAGCTTTAATTAATTATTTGAAAAATTCAAATAATTATCTTGAGTTTGGTTCTGGAGGATCGAGTTTTTTAGCATTATTAAATTCAAATGCAAAAGTTTATTCCGTTGAATCTGATGAAACTTGGATAGATTACTTACGGACATGGAAATTTATTAGAAAAAATGAAGAAAACAAAAGAATATTGTTTAATGTTGTAAATATTGGTAGTACCAAGGAATGGGGATATCCGGTCGATGATAGTAATCGAGAAAAATTTCCTGATTATTCTATGAATATTTTTAAAAATTTAAATAAAATTAATATAGATACCGTATTTATTGACGGTAGATTTAGAATAGCTTGCGCTCTTGCTGCGCTTATAAATTATCCTAACGCTATAATTTTAATTCATGATTATACATTTCGCAGCAATTACCATGTTTTGGAACAATATTTGGATAAAATTGAAACGATAGATACCTTAAGTATTTTTAAAATAAAAAAAGATATCGACAAACAGGTTTTGTATAAAGCTTACAATCAATATAAATATGATATAGATTAATATTTTTAATTATTGCGCAAAGACTATCAATGGTTAAAAATAAAGCCCTATTTGATTAAGTTCTTGTCGGGCTTAGATTGTTAGCATTAACACACCATTATCTTTGATTGCTCATTAACTATTTATATCATGCCGTGTATTTTCTCCAATTTTGAGCAAAAAAGCGTGTATTTTTTTAGGAGCTATTGTTAATACTCGTGGTATTATAGGATGGTTTCCAATTGTTGCCTCTGCCAGCTACACTGTTTTTATGTATATGAGTAAAAATAGCCAACATATGCGCTATGCTCTGGTTTCAAATTTACTCTTGTGGTTAGTACATGATATTTATGTTCAGGCTTATCCTTCTGCAATCGCCGATATTACACTATCTATCTGGACATCATTGCAAATCGCTAAATATAATAAAACGGCACCATAAAAATGATGCCGTCTGTATTCTCATTTTAACAACCGCGAAAACGTCTTTCGCTTATTGTATTTTTTCTTTCTGTTGGTTGAATTTTTTCTTCATATCCGGCAGAAAGGTGGGCAAACTCGGAATAATAAAATTTCAAAATATCCTCTACTCTGCTATGCGGATTAACTGCCAAGGTGATATCATTGAATTGGCATACTACTCCTTTTTGGCTTTGTTGGGCTTTTAAAAGCATTGCTCTTACCACATCTGCAATATCTTCTCCGCTGCCGACTTCATAAAAAATAATTTGTGTATTCATGCGCTAACTAAATTTAATAATACAAATAATTTTAATAAATTGCGCATAGTTTATTAAAATTATTATTTTTCGGCAACTTATTTTTTCTCTGTTTCTGATGTTATTTTTTCTTCCTCTTGTTCGTTTTTACGACCTCGCAAGTTGGCTAAGAATTGGGCTTCCATTTTCATATATTGCGTCAACAACCAGCGCGATTGGAACAAGACTAAAACCGTACCGCAAAGCATAAGCAAAATCACTTCTACATTTTCGGTTAAAAAGTGATGCACTACCGTCACGATAAAAAAGCAAATCAGCAAAAGACGAAGACTTGTCATTACGGCTAATGGCAAACGATTGCTCTTTTTGGCCATCCATAATTTATAATAAATTTTAGCCAAAACACTGTTGGAAACAAAGAAATTACGGACATTTTCAACATTTTCTGACCAACCGCTGAAAAAGTCAAACTTATCTTCCAATTTTTTGACCATTCCTTCTTTGCCTTCTCCCTCTGCTTCCGTCACTTCCGCTGCTTTCGGCTTTTTCCAGAAAAAGATATATCTTATTGTTCCGATGATAAAACTCGGCAAAATTGCCTCCCAACCTATAAGCGCTTTTAAGAATGGCGCCATTAATACCAATGTGATGGTTGTCGTGGTAATGCGTCCCCATAATCCCGGAAAGAGCGTATGCATAAAGGGTTGAATATAGCTTCCGGAAATGATGATTATAAAATAAAGAATCATTGAAAACAAAATTAAGCGCAAGAAATAGTTTTTAAATAACTCTCCCCACATTTTTTCTTCTGAAGGTGTGGCACTCGGCGCTTTTTCTGTCTTATTAAAATATTCTGCCAGTTTTACGGGCATTATTCCCATTAATTTTTTATAAAATGGATCTGCTGCCTTTATCATCATTGGTGTAAAAAATGTGGTAATTACACACACAGCCACTATAATCGGATAGACCTTGGAATCCAAAACGCCTAAACTCATGCCCAATGAGGCGATAATGAAGGCAAACTCACCAACTTGCGCCAGAGAAAAACCTCCGGAAATTGCGGTTTTTAATGGCTGTCCAGAAACAATAAAACCTAAACAAGATAAGGTTGTGTTTCCAACCATCACAATGGCCGTAATCACTAAAATTGGTTTGGCATATTCAATAAACAATGCCGGATTAACCATCATACCGACAGACACGAAAAAGACCGCGCCAAAAAAGTCTTTCAATGGCTTGATATTTTTTTCAATCTTATCTATCACAATTGTTTCTGATAAAATGGAACCCATTAAAAATGCACCCAAGGCCGAAGAAAAGCCAAATCCGGTGGCTAATAAAACCATGCCAAAACACATGCTGACCGTAATTAAGAGCAACATTTCATCATTTAAATATTTGCTTATTTTATCTAAAAATGTGGGAACCAGATAGATACCAATGATAAAGCACAAAATTAAAAAGAAAAACAGCTTTGCGGCACTGATAAGAAGTTGTCCGCCGTCAATGCTGCTGCCAACCGCAACCATTGGTAACATCACCAACATCAAAATACCGACTAAGTCTTCAACAACCAAAACACCAAAAACCAAATCCGTAAATTTTTGCTTTTTGATATTCAAATCATCAAAAGCTTTAATAATAATGGTGGTTGATGACATTGATATCATACTACCCAAGAAGAAGCTGTCCATGGTGGACCAGCCTAAAAGCAAACCGGTACTATATCCGATAAAAAGCATAAACAAGACATTGGAATTGGCGGTTATCATGGCAGACTTGCCAACATTCATCATTTTTTTGAAGCTAAATTCCAAACCCAAGCCGAAAAGCAAGAAAATAACCCCGATTTCTCCCCATAAGGTTAGATTTTCCTTATCACTTACCGTCGGCAAAAAATTAAAATACGGTCCGGCTAAAATTCCGGCCAAAACATAGCCCAAAACTATCGGTTGCTTAAATTTTTTGCAAAATAATGTCGTCAAACCGGCATAAATTGTGATTAAGGTTAAATCAATAATCAGAGTGTGAATAGAATGCATTAATTTCCTCAAAAATATTGGTTATAATTCTTGCAATAAATCTTTGTAGTAGTTGAGTACGGCTCGGTTTTTGGGAATGTCTTTACTTCCTTGGTGGGTTATCAAGTGTAATGAAACATTGCTCAAACAAGGAAGATGCTCCAAATAAAACATACCTTCTTGTTTGAAACGCAAGGGCATAATGCCAACACCCAAGCCATTTTTCAAAACTTCATACATATAATAACTCACATTAGTTGCAAAATTATTACTTTTTGCTCTTTTTATTAAATTTTTCCATCCTTCTATATATTTTTCATAGCCAATTTTATTTATAATCGTATGCTTTTCTATCAATTCTTCCAAATTTTGCGGACAACCATATTTTGATATATATTGTGGAGCGGCAAAAAAGCCGAATTCTATTTTCTTAGAACAAATTACGACCAAATCTGAATCTGTCGGCAGTATTGGGGAAATGGCAATATCTACATCTGAAAAAGGAAGATTCTTTTGTCCATCTTCATTACGAATGAAATGTAAGAGTTTTATCTGTGGATACTGCTCATAAAAAGAAACTAAATCTTTGCTTAAAAAAGCTGATGCGGCAATTGATGATATGGATACTCTGACTTCTCCGGAAATTTCTTTTTTATCTTCCACATTGCTTTTTATATCATCTAAAATATTTTCTATAACTGCCGATTTTTTTAATAATTCTTGTCCGCGCGGTGTTAAAAATGACCCGCGAACGTTGCTGGATAACACTTTGTAACCTAATTCTTGCTCTAAATTATCTATATATTTATTTAAGGTATCAATTGATACGCCGAACTTTTGCGCGGCTTGTTTTTTGCCGGCATATTTTTCTATGATTTTGAGATAACATAAGGCTTGCAACAAATTGATGTCTTTAATGTTCAATTCTATCTCCATCGGCTTGCATAATAAATTAGAAAGTATATAATTTACCTTAATTTAATTACCAATAATTGTAAAGGATTTTAAATGACTAAAATTACGTGGAAAGCCGGAACTTTATTGGCGCCTGTTCCTCCGGCTCTTATTTCTTGCGGAACTCTTGATAAACCTAATGTTATGACAGCAGCGTGGACCGGTATCGTTGCCTCTGATCCGGCCATGACTTATGTTTCTATCCGTCCATCACGATATTCTCATAAAATTATCAAAGACAGCGGTGAATTTGTGATTAACTTAACCCATCTACCCTTGGTGAAAGCTGCTGATTGGTGCGGGGTAAAATCCGGAAAAGACGTTGATAAATTTAAGGAAATGGGTTTAACCGCTGCTCCTTGCTCGCAAATTAAGGCGCCGCAAATTGAAGAAGCTCCCGTTTCTCTTGAATGCAAAGTCAAAAGCATTACAAATTTTGGTACACATGATATGTTTTTGGCGGAAATTGTTGCCGTTGACGTTGATGACAAATACCTTGATGAACAAGGAAAACTTTGGCTCGAAAAAGCTGGTTTAATCGCTTATGTTCATGGCTTTTATTATACACTTGGTCGCAAAATCGGAAAGTTTGGTTTTTCAGTTGAAAAAAATCCTAAAAAAATCAAGGAAAAAGATTTTGAACCGCAAAAAAAGCAGAAAACACAATCTTCTAAAAAAAGAAATTTCTCTAGAAATAAAAAAGCCAAGTAATATCTTTGAAAAGCCGTAAATTCTTTGGTTTGCGGCTTTTTTCTTATCTATTTTGCCTCGATTCCCTAAATTAAGTCTATTTTAGGACAAAAAAATGTATTTTTTGATATAATTTTATCTTTTTTTCTTTCGATTCTATTTTAATTTATACCTTTTCAAACCCCGCAGATTTCTTTATGTTATTGGAAATTATAGACTTAAAACTTGACAAAATTTTTAAAATTATATACTATGGTATGCGTAATGCAGAAAACTTGGGAGTTTGATAAATGCTTAATTTTGATGACACTAGAACCAAAGAATTTGAAAAATTATTTTCTCAAAAAGACATTGTCGGTTTGGAAAATTTTATTGAAAAAAATCTTGAATACAAAAAAATTTATGACCTATTCAAAGGTCGTTTCTACTTCGACACAAAAGATATCTTCACTTTCAAAATATCTCCTACATATAAAACAGCTGCCCTTATCTCCCTTCTATACGAAAAACAAAAATCTTCCTCCTTCTTCTCAACCCCCTCTCCCCAATATAATCTCGAAATATTAATTGCACGTTATGGTGCTGACGGAAATTTTCATCGTGTTGAACAAATCCGTTATGATTATTCCGATAATATGAAATTTGTTGATTTGGAAGATGATGCCGTGTTGCTTTCTCAAACTGACAATCCTCAGCAGCTTGTGCGCCGTTTCTTGCGGAATAATGATGAAATGAAATCCATTCCCAAATTGGAATTGCTTGATGCTCAAGAAATTGAATTAAAAAAACAACAACTTATCCTTATCCGTGATGAATATAAAAATCGTATGGCCGGAAAAGTAAGAGAAAAACAACCTTTACGTCCCAGTTTTATGGCTTTGGAAAATCAATATAAACGCAGTGTTTAAGAAAAGGCGGAGAATTTCTCCGCCTTTTCTTATACCTTAACCAAAAACTTTTTTATCGAGTTTTTCTAGCTCATCAATATATCCGGATATCAGTTTCAAACCAAAATTCCAGAATTTTGGATCATTGGGATTTAAACCAAATGGTTTTAACAATTTGTCATAATCGGTAATGGCTGTTTTTTCCAACATCTGCAGATATTTTTTCGGAAAATCTTTAACACTGCCGTCTTGGCTCGACTGATACAACGAATTCACCAAACAATCGGCAAAAGAATAAGCATAAACATAAAATGGCAAAAAGAAGAAATGTCCAACCTGAAGCCAAATATATGCTGAGTTTTCATCTACATTAACATAAGGACCCAATACATCTTTTTGTACTTCAACCCAGATATCGGCTAAACGCTGTTCAGATAATTCTCCCGCTTTTCTTTCTTCATGAGCCTTGCTTTCAAAAAAGTGGAAAGCAATTTGACGGAAAGCCGTATTTATCATATCATTTACTTTAGAAGCAATTAAACACAATTTTGTTTTATCGTCTTTAATGCTTCTCAACATAGATTGAAAAGTTATCATTTCTCCGAAAACCGAAGCAACTTCCTCTGAGGTCATCCGTGAAGTTTCATTCAAATCGCCGTTCTTTTGTCTAAGGCGCATATGACATCCATGGCCAAGCTCATGCGCCAAGGTCAATACATCATTCTGTTTACCAACAAAATTTAATAGCAAATATGGATGCTTAATACTGCTCGTGCCGGCAGCAAAAGCTCCGCTTCTTTTGCCATCTCGAGGAGGAACATCAATCCAAGCATTTTCAAAAAACGGCAAGGCGGTTTCATATAACTCGGGAGAAAATTCTTTATAAGCGTTTAATACGATTTTAACAGCTTCATCCCAACTATAATGCAAATCCGCAGAAAAAGGCAAAGGTGCATTTCTGTCCCAATATTCAATTTTATCAACGCCCAACCATTTGGCTTTTAATTTATAAAAACGGTGGCTGATATTTTTATAGTTTTCTTTAACTGTTTGAGCCAACGCATCAACAACATCATCGCTGACATTTTCACTCAAATTTCGTTCCGAAACAGGTTTTTTATAGCCTCTTTTATTATCTTCAATGGCTTTATCTTTGATAACCATATTATAAATAAAGGTAAACAAAGGTGAGTTTTCTTTACTGACGCGATTTAACTCTTTGCCTGCTTTTTCACGTACTTTGGCATCTTTATCCTGCAATAGTTTTGAAATTTCGGCATCATTGTATTCTTTGCCGTCTATCGTAAACTTCAAACGTGATGATTGTTCTTCATATAAACGCACCCATGCTGAAGATGATGTTACAGATTTTTCTAACAAAACTTGTTCAACTTCTTCGCTCAATTCGTGCTTTTTAAAGCGCAAGACTCTTTCAAACCATGGCTTATAAAATCCAACCTTTTCATCTTTAAGCCATTCTTTGATTTTTTTATCGGGAAGTTGATTTAGTTCCAAAGTAAAAAATACTAACGGTTTGGCATATTCGGTTAAATTTTCTGATATATTTTGATAAAAGGCCATGGCTTCGCCGTTTTTCATTTGCGTACACATATTAAGATATGCAAATTCTCCCAAGATTGTGCCTTTTGTATCAAGATATTCATATTCAACCAAGGCATTATATATTTTTGGGGCATCCATATCCGCCAATTTGCCTTTATATTTTTTTGCAAAATCTGCCGCTTTTTTCTTATATTCAGCTAAATCTTTTTGAATTTGAGGATCTTTAATCCCTTTATATAAATCGGACAAATCCCATGACGGAAGTTCATTTTGTTTTTTCATCTTGCTTTTCCTCTTTTTGTTTAGCTAATTTTTTATCTAATTCTTGGCTCATTTTAATTAAATTTTGCATATCCCATTCCGGAGTTATGCCTTTGGCTTTGTATTCAGCATAAAATTCGTCATTTTTATCCGTTGAAACGGAAATTTGCGGCTCATAAATATAATTACTCCATGGTCTGGCTTGTTTTCCCTGCCACCAATCTTTCCATCCTTTTCCTATCACCTTTATATTGCACCAACTATTGCCTAAAATATGTTTTATTCCGCAGCTATACTTATTTTCTTGCGGACATGACAATAAATTTTGCGCCAAGGCTTCCGTACAAGGAATAAAACCACGTTTTTGCACATCTTGTTTTGGAGAGACCAATATCAGCAGGAAAAACAAAAAACCTATTAATAAGATAAAGCTTATTAATAAACCAAACCAATAGTACCTTAAAAAAGCCAAAAATTTTCTCATGCTGATTTTTTTCCGTTTCTTTCTTGCAAGAGCTTCTCCAACAAAGCTAATTCTTCTCTGGTGTTGGCTGCAGAAGCTTCATAAACAGAACATTCTACGGCACTGCACTTCCAGCCTTTTTGCAAAGCGATTTTAACGGCATCGGTTAAATAATATTCTCCGGCGGCATTGTTATTATCAATAGCATCTAAAATCTCAAATATTTTTTTGCCGTCAAAGCACATCATGCCAGAATTGCAGAATTTTACCGCTTTTTCTTCATCTGTTGCATCTTTATATTCCACAATGCGCTCTAATTCTCCGTTTTTCATAATTAAACGGCCATATCTGGCAGCATCTTCCGGACAAAAGCCTAAACAAACAACGGCATAACCTTCTCTTCTTTTTTGCAAAATCTTCTCTATTGTTTCTTTGGTATACAATGGTTGATCGCCAAAAATGACCAAAACATCTCCCTTAAAGCCTTTTAATGCTTCTTTTGCGCACTTAACAGCATGTCCTGTTCCTAATTGCTGGTCCTGAACACAGGTTTTATAGGGAGCAACCTCTTTTCTGACTAAATCTCCATCTGGAGAAACGACAACCACAACCTCATCTACTTTTTCAGCCTCTAATGTGTCCAATATATGGCGAATCATCGGCTTTCCGCAAACAGGCATCATGACTTTGGGCAAATCTGATTTCATTCTGGTACCTTTACCTGCGCCTAAAATTATGGCTGCTACTTTATTATTCATTATCTTTTCTCCTTTTATAATCTTTTTTTAATTAATATTAGTCTATATTAGCAGTGGTATAATTTTTGTTAATATCCTTGAGGCGATTATGCGAAAACTTTTTCTTGCAATATGTTTCATTTTTTCTTTATTGCCTAATATTAGTTCTTCTGCCATTAGAAGTATGTCTAATATGTATGAGGCTCAAAATGCCAGCAGTGAAGACAAACTTAAAATTTCTCAAGAATTGCTTGCCGAAAAGCAATATTTTCGCAATATGTCTCAAGAACAAATGCGTGAATATCTGAAAGATAGACTTTTTCAGGTTGTTCTTACCGAATTGGATGAAGGTGATGGTCTAGGCGGCGACGGTGCCATTAATGTTCAAAAATCTGCACAACAACGAGAATTGAAAGCTCAAAACAAAAAAAGTATTTTTGAAAAAATCTACGATAAAGCAATGAATAATTTGCTTAATATTACTGAACCCAAACCAGCGGCAAAACTCTATACCGACGAACAAAATGATACTCTTAACATGCGTCCACAAGCCGCTGATGAAGCTGAAAAACTTCAGTTGCAACAAATGATGCAAAGACAGGCTTGGCTCAATAGCAATGTACCGATGATTGATGTTGCTCTGCCTCCTTACAATCAAAAAACTTTGGTGCCGGCACAAGAACATATCCCATACTTATTTTCAAGAATAGAACTGCTTCCTGATGGATTGGTTAAAATCACCGATACGATTATTGTTGTAGCTAACGGGCAAAAAATTAAAGAAAGCATATTACGCGCTTTTCCTAAATTTGTATTTGACAGAGAAGGAAACCGTCAAAAGGTTGATTTTAATCTTATTAATGTTTCTATCAACGGAACTCCCGTAGATTATAAACTTTCTGACCGCAATAATTATGTTTTTATGGAACCGGCTCAAAAATTGGAATTAGCCCCCGGCGTATACGAATTTCAGTTTGATTATACTGTTGATAATCAACTATTTTCTTATTCCGATTTTGATGAATTTTATTGGAATTTAACCGGTAGCGTTTGGAATATGATTATCTCTCGTGCGGGCGCTGCCGTTATCTTACCGCCAAATACTCAATCTCTCGGACAAATTGCCCTTTCCGGATATAATGGCTATTGGCGTGAAGATACCGTTAAAATTTCTCAAGAACAAAATAATGTTCTTGGCTTTGTTTCGCAAACTCCGCTTTTCATTGGGCAAGCTATGCAAATTATTGTTTCTTTGCCTAAAGGGGCTGTTTCTAATATTTCTTGGAGCAAAAAGTTTTTACGTCTTATTAATGCTCATGGTGATGTTATTTTTTCTGTTTTTGGTTTTGCTTCTATTTTCTTGTCTTATTTATTCTCTTGGAAATATATCAAAAAAAATAAAAACATCTCTATTAAAGGCATTTCTAAAGATGCAACCTTACTTCGTTATCTGATTAAAGGAAACGTTGATAAAAAAACTTTTGGTGCCTTTTTGCTCGAACTTTATCGAAAAAATATTATTGATATTGAGGAAAATGATAACAATATTTTGTTGGTAAAAAAGACAGATAATCTGGCGTCTCTATCTAAAAATGAAAAAAAAGCTCTACAAACTCTATTTTCCGGAGAAAAAGCAATCTTAAACATAAATTCTTTTTCTTTACCTAAACTCAATAAAGCCATTGAAATTATAAAGCAATCCGTATTGTCTAAAATCAAACGTTTGATTTTTAAGCTAAATGGGGGCTACATATTTTTCAGTGTTGCCATGCTCGTATTTACGGAAGCCTCAATTGCTTATTTAAATTATGATTTTGCCTACAATTTTTCATTTTTGCTGTTATCAACCATTATGTTGACTTTTTGCTTATGGCTCTTTCAGAAAAAAATTCAAACACCTTGGAAAAACAGAACTGCTCACATTTCAGCTATTGTCTTGGCTTTAATTACCGCATTTGTTATGTTGGCTGTGGTCAATTTATTTACCATTATTATCATTGCTTTGATTCTGATTGTTATTCAAGAATATAGCAAACTATATGCCCAGCGCGATGGTCTGCTCGCAGCTTATGTTCATGAGGCTCAAAACTATGCAACCTTACTCAAAAATAAAGCCGACGCCATCAGCTTGGGAAAAGATTTCTTAAAAAATCAGGCGGCCATATTGGCTCTTGACTGCGAATCTCAATATCAACCTATTGAACAAAATAAACATATTTATAAATTGGACATTGTTAACAGGTTGATTGATAAATTATAAACCTTGTTTATGCTTGAACTTCTTGTGCTGCTTTTTGCTCAAAATATAAAAAATACTGATAAGCATGAGCAAAAAATGAAGCTTTTAATGCATCATTGAGTAAACTTGTCATAACCAAAATAAAACTAAAAAGACAATTTATTATCCAGCTTTCTGAACCAATAGCATAATATAAGCTGGCGAATATAATATTCAGAATGGTTATGGGCAATGACATTACCACCATTCCCCAAAATATGCTATTGATATTGCCTTTGGTGATGCGGAATGATTTTTTAAATGTAATTTCAAAATTATCTTGCGCAATGGCCGGAAAGACTAAAAAATAACGAGAAAAAAACATTCCCACAAAAAAGAAACCTATCATTCCCATAAGCATACTTGTTTGTTTGAGCGTTCCTAAACCAAATATTGTAGCTACACCGCCAAAGACCAAACCTATTATCAAAGAAAGCATTATACAGGCAAAAATTAATTTCAACAAAGCCCATATGTATCTTAACTCTCTTTTACCAAACTGAAGATTGAAAAAATTTGTATATTCCTTACGCTCTATAACATATTTTATATATGATACAGCTACGGAGATGCCGCCTAAAAACATACTCAAAATATATAAGCTAAACTTATTATCCGCAGCGCAATTTTCTGCACCAGTCGGGCACAAAGAAGGGAAACCTTCAATAGCATCAAAAGCCGTGATTATCAATCCCCATAAAAGGCTGATTTTTACAAAACCTTCAAAATGATTTAGGACAAAACTAAAGCTTCTTTTGATGGTTTCGCCAAATGGTAAATTAATCTCATTCATCATCTTCTTCCTTCTCTTGTGGGTATAACACTTCATATTGATAGTTTAGATTGTTGAATACACTGATAAATAAAAATATGGCAAAAAAGTCATAAATATATTCTGCCAAAAATTGATTATACAGCGTGATATGCGTGCTCAATGCTTTAAAATTGCTATATAAATTTCCAAATATAAATATACCTAAGGTTAAAATAAGAAAGAAACTCATAAATATTCTTATGGTATTTCCGCTTGTCTTAGCCCAAATTGTCGATAGTTTTGGCATTTGCTCTTTGCGGGAAATAAAAACCAAAACCGTATAAAATCTCAATAAAATTATTGGCATTACAAAACCTATGGAAACAAAAGCAAAAAATATCATTTCTATCTGCCAATTGGGATTAGGATTGCGAATATATAAAATCCACCATGAAAGCAGCGGAAGCATATTTAAAAGCAAGAATATGAACAAATATAAGGTTAGTTTCAAATAGCTCGTATCTACCTGCAATAATGACTTTATATCTACTTTTTGTTTGAGCCAAACGTAATTATACCATTTTATAACCACATAAGCCCAGATTAACACTTTGATAAAACTATATAGCAAATATCCCCAAAGTGAGTTTGAACAATATAGTTGCTCGCTGTTGCCTACCGAATATGTACACAGATAATTAAATCCCATCAGGGAGGCAAAAATGCAAGTTAGCAAAGCTGTGGGTAAAGTTAAAAGGAAAAATATTTTTCCGTTATCCAATATCTGATTAAATGGTGAAAATAAAATCTTGAAAATAGGTAATTTTATGGGCTTAATTTGTTCTTTTTCTTCTTTAGGAGCTAAAAGTCCGTCTTTATTATATAGCGGTCTTGATGCATATTTTTCTTGAATTTTTTTTAATAAATTATTCAACATGATTATAGCTCCTTTATTGTGGAAACGCCTGAAATAGCTCTTATTTTGCTCATGGTATCGTTTACAAAAGCAAAGCCTCCAGACAATTCAATTCTGACATCCCATTCGGGAATTTCTGGTTTGATATAAATCTTATTTACACCATTATTATCATGACGCAAAACTTCATGTATCGGTTTGACGGCGCTGATATCGTTGACGTAGATAACCAAACCACTGGAAACATTGGCTATTGCTTGGTCTAAAGTTTCTACCATATTTATCATAGTGCGCGGCATGGCTTCTTCATTTTCTTTGGTGATGGATACACTCACCAGCAAAGGAAGACCTGTATTTATGGTTTCTTCATATTTTGCCAAGCCGTCAGAAAAGAGCACGCCTTCAAAACTACTGCTCCCATCTGACAATTGCAAAAAGGCATATTTATTACCCGATTTACTGAGACGTTTTTGAAATGAGGTTACACAACCCGCCAATTTGGCTCGTATGTTATCACCGACGCGGACACTGCCATAAACTTCTGCGGCTGGTTTAACTCCCAATTTTTCCATGCCTTCTCGATAACTATCTAAAGGGTGAGCCGATATATAGAAGCCAATAGCTTCTGCTTCCAACTTTAACTTTTCTAATTCCGGCCAATCAGGCTTTTCGGCTAATTTTACCTTGGCATGTAATTCTTCGGTGCCAAATAAAGAAGCCTGAGAACTCGTTTTTAACTCTGTTGATGAATAAATATGCTGAATGATGGTTTCAATGTTGGCAAATATCTTACCGCGATTTTTCTCAATACAATCAAAAGCTCCGGCTTTGCATAATTGCTCTAACTGGCGGCGGTTGATTTGCTTGAAATCTGTACGATGAATGAAGTCCGACATATCCTTATAAGGACCATGCTTCTTTCTTTCATCAACAATGCTTTGCATATTGGCGGCTCCCACGCCTTTGATAGCACCCAATGCATAACGAATATTATTTCCTTCAACGGCAAAATCAGCATCTGAATGGTTGATATCCGGTGGTAAAACCTTAAAGCCGAGCTTTTTACATTCTTCTTTATAACCTTGTAATTTATCAACGTTGGTCATATCCAAGGTCATAACGGCGCACATAAAGGCAACCGGATAATGCGCCTTCAAATATGCCGTTTGATAAGACACCAAAGAATAAGCCGCCGCGTGCGATTTGTTAAAACCATAAGATGCAAATTTTTCCATTTGGTCAAATATGGCGGTTGCCGTGGCTTCGGGAATACCTTTTTTCAATGCACCTTCGGTAAACATAATGCGTTGTTTTGGAATCTCATCACGCATTTTTTTACCCATAACCTTACGGAGTTTATCCGCTCCACCCATGGTATAGCCACCTAAAACCTGCGCAATTTTCATAACTTGCTCTTGGTAGACCATAATACCATAGGTTTCACCCAAAATCGGCGCTAAATCAGGATGCAAATAGGTAATTTCTTCCTCACCATGCTTACGTTTAATATAGGTCGGAATGTTATCCATCGGCCCCGGACGATACAAGGACACGATAGCGATTAAATCTTCAAATCGGTCAGGACGAATCTGTTTATGAACATCTTTCATACCGGCTGATTCAAATTGGAACACTGCCGTGGTATCCCCTCGAGAAAGCATTTGATAGGTTTCTTTGTCATCAAGCGGAATATTATCAATATCCAAATCTATTCCTTGGCTGATTTTAACCCAATCGACCGCTTTTTTGATAACCGTTAAGGTTTTCAAGCCCAAAAAGTCAAATTTAATTAAGCCGGTTTCTTCCACAAACTTCATATCATATTGAGTTACCGGCATATCTGCCTTAGGATCTTTATACAAAGGCACAAGTTCATCTAACGGACGGTCTCCGATAACCACGCCAGCCGCGTGCATACCCGATTGACGGTACAAGCCCTCTAGCTTCATACCAATATCAAACAGCTTATTAATCTGCGGGTCATTTTGGCGCATTTCTTCCAACTCGGGTACTTGCTCCAAAGACTCTTTTAAGGTGGGGTTTTTGCCTTGAACCCCAGGGGGAATCATCTTAGAAATTTTATCGGCCTGAGCGTAGGGCATTTGCAAAACGCGCGCAACATCACGGATGACGTTTTTGGCTTGCAACTTACCATAGGTGATAATTTGTGCCACGTGGTCAAAACCATATTTATTTTGCACATATTCAATGGTTTTGTAACGATTTTCTTGGCAAAAGTCGACGTCAAAGTCAGGCATGTTTACACGTTCCGGATTCAAGAAACGCTCAAACAACAAGTCTAATTTTAACGGATCCAAATCAGTAATTTTCAAAGACCAAGCCACAATGGAACCTGCACCGGAACCACGACCGGGACCAACCGGCACGCCATGCCCTTTTGACCAACGGATAAAGTCGGACACGATTAAGAAGTAGCCAGGGAAACCCATCTTTTTAATAACGCTCAGCTCATATTCCAAGCGGGCATAATAGCGCTCATCAATTTCCTTTTTTTCTTCCGGCGTCATGCCTTCATAATAGACATGAACTTTCATGCGCTCATTCAAGCCTTTGTAGGCTTCTTCGGTAATAAACTCATCTTGCGTTCTGCCGCCGGGGCATTCAAAAATCGGCAACAACGGCTGAACTTTTTGTGAAATAAAGTTACAGCGCATGGCAATATTGACGGTGTTTTCTACGGCTTCCGGCAAATCTTTGAAAAGTTCAATCATCTCTTCGGCACTGCGTAAGCGATTGTTCGGTGAAAATTTGCGGCGGTTTTCATTTGCCACATACTCACCTTCGGCAATGCAAATCAAGGCATCATGCGCTTCATACATATCGGCATTCATGAAGTAGGCTTCATTGGTCGCCACCAGAGGAATGTTATATTTATAAGCCCATTCAATAAATGTATCTTCGGTCTTTTTCTCTTGTTCCAAGCCGATACGCGAGATTTCCATATACAGGCGATTTCCGAATATCTCGTGCAATTTTACAATTGTTGCCTCGGCTTCTTCTTTGCGATTTTCCAGAAGTAAACGTCCTGCTTGCCCTTCCCAACCGCCGGTTAAGCAAATTAAACCTTCGTTCAACTCTTCCAAATCGCTCATTTTGAGCTGAGCTCGTTCACCTCGGGGTGGATTATCCAAATAAGAGCGTTTCATCAAATGCATGAGGTTTTTGTAGCCGGTTTCATTCATTACCAAAATAATCAGCTTATCCGGCTCTATTACACGCCCTTTGGACTTTAACAAATCATCAGCATCAGGATTACGTAAAAAGAACTGCGTACCGAGAATCGGCTTAACACCTTCATCTGAGGCATATTTTGACAAAGCCTTGCCGCAGAACAAATTGGCGGTATCGGTAATGGCAATGGCAGGAATATTATTGTCATGCATATAGTGGATTAATTTAGGCACAAGAATAGCGCCTTCCGACAAAGAATAGGCGGAATGAACGCGCAGGTGAACAAATTTTGGTGCCGACATGTAATCCCTTTTATCTAAGAAAATTTCCTTTTCCGATTATAGCAAGCTTCTTTACATTCTCAACCTTTAAATCTGTTATTTGAATTCTTATAAACAAAAAAATCCGCTTTTATACATTATTACCTTCCTCTTCCATCATGTGGGGGCGTTTTAGAGGCTCACTTCCGCACTTACCCTGTCGTCATGCTGAATTTATTTCAGCATCTCTTGAGATTCCGAAATGAGTTCGGCACGACGAACCGACTTTCTTTTAAATACAACCGGTTATATCATTTTTTTAAGCCGGAACGTCACATTTTGGTTGCAAAAAAAAAAAATGAGGTATCATTAATAGAATGAATGGGAGTTTGAGCAGATTCGCTTAAAAAATCAAGCATTGTCTTTTTAAGATTGTATCCTTGCTCTAAACTTGATATAATTGGTTATGTGATTGTCCTTAGAATAAGGAGGGTCAATGATGATAAATGCAAAATTTGGTCTTTGTTCTTTTATATTCAGTTTGATGCTGGGCACCGCTCCGGCATGGGCTGATGTTGATATTTCCGGAAAAGAAAAAGTTGAAGTTGGTACTTGGAGCGAGCTCAAGGCAGCGGTTGAAGATTCCCAAAATGCAGGTAAAGTTATTGTGCTTACCGGAGATATTCAAGCAGATAAAGATAACCCGATTACCTCAGCCGGTGGTGCTGGCATCATCATTGACGGCGGCGGACAATATACCATCACCGGTCAAGAAGGCTCTTCTGAAGGACAGTTTATTAAATTTTATTCTTCTGATAAAACCGATTTGATAATCCAAAATGTTAAGATTAATGGTTTTGGCAATCTGCAAACCATTTTTACCTATGGTGGGGCGATTTTCAATAATGGTACCATCGGCAATATTACAGGGGATTTTTCGGAAAACTATGCTCAATCTGAAACTTATTATGCCCAAGGTGGGGCGATTTATAATAAGGGTACCATAGATGATATTACCGGCGATTTTTCCGGTAACTATGCCAAATCGGATGTTTATTTTGCCCAAGGCGGGGCGATTTATAATGATGGAACAATGACGCTTACCAATAGTAGTTTTTATGATAACTATGTGCAAACCGGTGCTGAAAAAAATAGTGAAAAAGGGCAACAAACTCTTGGCGGAGCTATTTATACCACATCAGATTTAACGATTAAAGCAGATAATGGCGAATCTATTTTCCGTGGTAATAAGGTCAAATGGGCTAATGGCGAGGAAGAATCTTCCGGCATATATATGACCATAGATGCATCATCTCTTGCACTTGATAGTCGTAACAACGGTTTAATTCAATTTGATGATAAAATAAAAGCGGTTAGTCCGATAGATATAGCTTTGCAAGATTTAAAAGCCACAGGTGCAACCATTACGGATGATGGCAATGGCGGATACATTATAGATTATAATGGTCAGCAAACACATCTGGAAAATGATAATGGCATACTTTTGGCATTAGTAGACCAATCTTCTAAGGATAAAGATGAGGTCGATGGAATTCTTTCTCAAATAGAACAAATTGGTGGAGAAGTAGTTCAAGAAGGAGAAAACTATTTTGCTACAGCCACGGAAGATGGCATATCATACAAATATGAATTTGTAAAACAAGAAGATGGGACTTATTTAGCTACAGAATATCAAGGATTCTCAGTCTATGTCGCGAATATGGTAATTACCGGCGATAATTCAAGCCAAGTTGTTTTCAACAATGCGATTGAGAATGTGGCTAAGATAGATATTTCCGGTACGAATGTTGATGTGAATGAGGGGGCTGGTACGATTTATCGTACTGTTACCCACGACGGCGGTGTGTTGAACATTAATGCTAATGCAAAAGCAGAAGACAGTATCATTAATGATAAAGGTACATTGCATGTGGCTGCTGGCGGAATGGCTGAGAACACCACAGTTAATAGTGGTGGTTCGCTCGTTGCTGATAATGACGCCAAGGTCAACAATATGCTTGCGAACGATGGGGCTAATTTGAATATTGATGCCGGTTCAATCCTCACCGGAAATATCATCATCCATGCCGGTGCGATTATGGGCGGTAGTTTTGATTATAGCCAAATCTTTAAAGATGAAGTGGCTGATTCTGGTTCTCTTACCCTCGTTGGTGGTTTGAATGATGTATTAAATGAATCTTCCCTCATCAACACCACAACAGGTAAAAAGCTCCACTTGACCGATGGTAGCTATGTTATCGGTGACGGCGCCCAAGCGGTTAATGGTTGGGATTTACTCACCTTGCAAAACGATGCTAAAGTCAAACTCGAAGGAGATATCACCTTAACCGGACCAACCAAGAAGATGATTATTGAAAATGGTTCTGAGTTAAACTTGGCCGGTAATTCACCAACCAATTATACCATCACCGGTTCAGTCAGCAATGATGGCTCGATGACCTTCACCCATGCCGGCGATGATGCGGATGATATCACCACGATTTACGGTAACTACACCGCATATAACAATGCGCAAATGACAATAGATGTTAACCCGACCGCTAACACTTCGGACTTATTACGCATTGATGGTGATGTTGCCGGAACAACGACCGTAAACTTGACTTTTGTTGGTACAGATGCCGAAACCACAAAAATTATTCCATTTGTTGAAGCCTTAAATGATGACCTTTCAACCGGTGCATATTTTATCATCAACCGCGTTTATACCAGTGCCTATAAATGGTACAGTTTATATCAAGATGGAGTTTGGTATGTGGGAACCGAAAATGTTATTCCCGAGGATAGTGTTAATGGTTATGGTGATGGCACCACCGGCAATATGGAAGATGATGACGATTTAATGGCAGATGCTGAATTGCCGGATGGTTTTCCGACGGCGCCAACAACACCTGATTTGGGCGGTGGCGATAGTGGTAATACCTCAACGCCGAGTGTGGTTGGTGAAGCGATTGCTTATATGGGCTTGCCCTCTGCCGGTATTGAACAAACCCGCGGCATGACCCGAAA
>CALXVY010000005.1 GCA_944392255.1 uncultured Alphaproteobacteria bacterium
GAAGGCGGGTCAAGAGCCATAGCTGAAGAGTTACAAACAGAACTGATTAAAGCAATCAGCACTGAAGATAAACAAAGAACAGAATGTTTCATAACACGCCTCCATGAAATAATAAGAATTAAAGCCTATACTATCCATGATAAACGTTTTTTTTTTTTTGCAACCAAAAATTAAAGAAGGCGATAAATTTATAAAGGCAAAGGGTTGTTTTTAAAAGAAAAAGCAGCCTCAAAAGAAGCTGCTTTTTGCAAAAAATATAGAGTAAAATTAGAATTCAGTTTCTTGCAATTGGAAGAAGTAAGCTTGCGGGTGATCGCAAACCGGGCATTTTTCCGGAGCTTTCGGAGATTCTACACGGTGACCGCAGTTACCGCATTCCCAAATAACTTTGGTCGGACGTTCAAAAATTTTGCCTTCGCAAAGAGAATCCAAGAGAGCTTGGTATCTTTCTTCGTGACCTTTTTCAATTTGAGCAACAGCTTTGAAGAGGTAAGCAATTTTTGTAAAGCCTTCTTCTTCAGCTTCTTTAGCCATACGAGCATACATGTCGGTCCATTCATAGTTTTCGCCGGCAGCAGCATCTTTGAGGTTGGTCATTGTGTCAGCAATTTCACCATCATGAAGAAGTTTGAACCACAATTTTGCGTGTTCTTTTTCGTTGTTTGCAGTTTGTTCAAATTTTTCAGCAATGATGTTGTAACCTTCTTTTTTAGCTTTGGAAGCATAATAGGTGTATTTGTTGCGAGCCATAGATTCGCCGGCAAATGCATCCATAAGGTTTTTTTCAGTTTTAGAGCCTTTTAATTGCATGTAATCTCTCCAATAAATAGGTTAATGAAACTCTTTTTTATGACATTCAAGGCAAACACCTTTGAAGGAAATATCATAACTTTCAATGATTAATCCGGTTTTGGATAAGACCTTATTAGCCAAATCCGGAGCAACATCATAAGGTACATCATATACCTTATTACATTTTGTGCAAATAAAATGATAATGTTTTGAAAGATTGTGGTCAAAATGCACCGAACCATTCAAACCTTCAATTTTTTTTATCATTCCGTTTTCTGCCAATTGGTTTAAGTTGCGGTAAACCGTAGCCAGACTTATAGAAGGAAGTTCTTTTTTCAAAACTTCATAAATATAATCCGCCGTAGGGTGAATCATATGTTCCTGCAAAGTTTTTAAAATCAGTTCACGTTGTTTTGAATATTTCATCTTTCTTCCATAAAAGTGATAATGATTATTATTATTGTTTATATGATGAAATTCATCTTGTCAATCACAATTTTAGATATTATTTATATAGGCAACAGTTAAAAATTTTAAATGGGAGAAAAAATATGAATGGCGTAGAAATCAAAAAAAATATCTACTGGGTAGGTGCAAAAGACTGGAATTTGAAAGAATTTCACGGCTATACCACACCACGCGGCTCAACTTATAACTCATATTTGATTATGGATGAAAAAATCACCTTGGTTGATGGTGTAAAACACTATATGACAGAAGAACAATTAGCTCGCGTCAGAAGTTTGGTCGATTTTTCTAAAATTGATTATGTAATAGCCAATCATATTGAACAAGACCACTCCGGCAGTATTCCGGCAATCATGAAGTTGGCTCCGCAAGCCAAAATCGTAACCAATGCCATGGGTAAAAAGGCTTTGGAAGACCATTATGATACAACGGGTTGGGAATATGTAATCGTTAAAACCGGAGATACTTTAAATATCGGCAAACGTAATTTGTCTTTTGTAACCACGCCGATGTTGCACTGGCCCGATTCTATGATGACTTATGACAAAGAAGATAAATTACTCTTGTCAAATGATGGTTTCGGTCAACACTATTGCACTGATGCTTTGTTTGTCAAAGAAGCTCCGTTTGATGTAATTATGCGTGAAGCTCAAAGCTACTATGCCAATATTTTGTATCCTTACGGCGCTCAAGCTGAAAAAGCATTGAATACCGCAACCGATTTAGGCTTAGAAATTGATATGATTGCACCGTCACATGGTTGCATTTGGAGCGGAGAAAAAGAAGTCAAAGCCATTTTGAGCGCTTATGATAAATGGGCTTCAGGTAAAGATGAAGGCAAAGCCGTTATTGTTTATGATACCATGTGGGGCGCAACCGCCACATTGGCAAATGCCGTCATGTCTGTTTTCCAAGATGCCGGTATTCCTGTTGTTAAATATTGCTTGACTCATCATGACATTTCCGAAGTTATAGTTGACTTTTTGGATGCTAAATATATCTGCATCGGTACGCCGACTTTGAACAATGAAATGTTCCCGAGAGTAGCCGCTTTTGTAACTTATATGAAGGGTTTGCAACCCAAAAATAAGAAAGGTTTTGCTTTTGGTTCTTATGGTTGGAAACCAGGCGTTGTTAACCAAATCCAAGCCGTATTTGAGGCTTTGGGTTGGGAAACTGTCGCTCCGTTTGAAGAAAAATACACACCAAAATCAGATGTTGTAGAAAAAATCAAAGAGCGCGTTAAAGAAATGATTGCTTAATTTTAGAAAATAAGCGCAAACAAAAAAGCAGTGAGTTTTAGTTCTCACTGCTTTTTTTTAATTTCTCCCCAATAGGTTAGGGGAACATAAATGCTGTCTTGAGATATAACTGGATAGTAAAAACCATCCATGCCTTTGGCGATTTCAACCTTTTGTGTTAAGGAAGAAGGTTCAATCTCCAAAGATGCTTTATGAAAAAAAGAATAGCGATTTTTCCGATAAATTGCCAAGCCGTTTTCATAAAGGATAATGGTGTTAGGCTTTATTCCTAAACTATCTGTCAATCTTTTACCCCAAGCATGTTGCGGACGTACAAAGCGATGGCGCGAAGTTTTAATCATGTCGATGCGCATTTTAGCAACATTCATACGTATCTGAGCCAATTTTCTGTCCGCAGGAGCAGCTTCCGAAAAAATTTTTGTAGCTCCCAAGTCTCCGTTAGACATCTTTTCACAAAAAAGCCAAGATTGGTTTTTATGAATGATGTTTTCGTTAGCAGTTACAGCATTTTCAACAGGAATCTGTTTTTTCCAGGAATAACTGTATTCATAAACTTTTTGCGCTTCTTTGATGCCTTGTTCTCTACCGAGAAAGAAACTGATAATTGTTAGAATAATTATCAAAACAACTGTCCAAAACTGGATTTTAGACAATTGCAATTCGGTTATTTTTTTTATTTTTTTCATATATAATAATTTTTATTCTAATAAAGAATATATCATTCTTTGTAACTTGGAGCAATAGTTATTTTTGTTCTTTTTGCCAATGCGGACTTTGCCCATATCCCAAACCAACTGTTCGTCCAAGAGCATGAATTTTATCAATTACTTTTTGTAAAGAGTCATCAGGGGTATAACCGGTAGTGGTTTTCCCCGGATAAAGCTGATAAAATTTTCTGTAATTTGTGAGGGTAATATTAGGCATAATTACATTAGCCCCGCCGTTTAGAGCTTTGGCTTGTCCATCAGGAGCAAGAGTTTCCATTGCCGTTGTTGCCGGAATATTAATATCAGGCAACAACAAACGCGTAAGTGCCATAACTTTAAGTGAAAGATTAAGCTCTTTCCCTTTAGCATTTTTAAGGGGAGTATCAGGGTGGGGAATAAACGGACCAATGCCAATCATATCGCAATCTGTTTTTTTGAAAAAAAGAATGTCCTCCGCCAAAGAAGAAAGAGTTTGGTTCGGTAAACCAACCAGACAGCCGGAACCAAGTTCATAACCAAGAGATTTGAGGTTACGAATGCACTGAGCACGTTCTTCCCAACTCATATCAGGATCATTTTCGGCATAGAGCTTTTTGTCGGTTGTTTCAATGCGTATAAGGTAACGATCAGCACCGGCTTCTCTATAAGCGGCATATTCTTCTTTTGTTTTTTCACCGATGCTTAAAGTTAAAGCTAAGCCAAGGTCTTTAATAGCTCGAATAATGAGGCACATGCGCTCTGTATTAAAATGCAAATCTTCACCCGATTGCAAAACAACGGTTTTAAGTCCGATTTGTTTTGCGTGAGAGGCTAGAGATACAATTGTTTCTTCATCCATACGATAACGAATGAGTTTTTTATTATCGCGTCGCAAACCGCAATAAAGACAATTATTTTTACAAAAGTTGGAAAATTCTATTAATCCACGTAGATGAATTTCATCACCGACATATTTTTTGCGAACTTGATTAGCCGCAAATAACAAATCCTCAAAATAATTATCATCTTTCAGCAAAGAAATTAATTCTTCTTTGGAAAGATTGTGCGTATTCATAGCTTTTTCAATTAAATTCAGCATGAGATTTACCTTTCTTAATAGAAGAAAAAATAAAGCAAATCTCAGTGAGCTTCAAGCTTAAAAAAATATTTGTAAAAAAACATGGCTAATCACTTGACAGCAATGAGAAAAGTAGTATTGATAGCCGCGGATAAAAAATCAAAAAAATTTACAGAAGAAAGAAGAAAAGAAATGTTAGCGTTGTTAAATCGCTTTACCAATTTCTATGGCAAAAATTTTGCGCCAAAATTGGTAGAAGTTTTGAAAAAAGGCTATGGTAAGAATGAGTTTAGAAGAGATGCCGTTGCCGGTTTGACCGTAGCCGTAATTTCCATTCCGTTAGCCTTGGCTTTGGCTATTGCATCGGGCGTAACACCGGCACAAGGTTTATATACGGCAATTGTTGCCGGATTTTTTATTGCCTTTTTGGGTGGAAGCCGTTATCAAATCGGTGGTCCGACCGGTGCTTTTGTTGTGGTCATTTTTGGCGTAATGCAACAATTTGGTTATACCGGTTTAGCCATGACCATGTTGGTCGCCGGTTTGGCGTTGATTATTGCCGGTTTGCTAAGATTCGGTACTTATATTAAATATATTCCATATCCGGTTGTAATTGGTTTTACGGCCGGTATCGGTTTATTGTTGATTACCACGCAAATCAAAGATTTGTTGGGTCTGCAAATTGAAAATTTGCCATCGGCATTTTTGCCCAAATGGCGCGCATATTTAAGCAATTTAGGAACATTTAGCTGGAGTTCTGTGCTCATAGCTGTTTTGTCTTTTGGAATTATCTTTTATTGTAAAGCCAAACATCCCAAATTGCCGGCTTATTTATTGAGTGTGGTAGGAAGCACCATATTTGTAGGAATTGTAAGCATGTTTGGTGTTGATGCTGTTACAATCGGCAGTCAATTTGGCGGAATTCCTCATTTCTTGCCGGCACCGCAGATTCCGAGTTTTGACTTAGATTTGTTCTTAAAAGTTATTCCGAGTGGTTTAACCATTGCCTTTTTGGCCGGTGTTGAATCTTTATTAAGTGCAACCGTTGTCGATGGTATGAGTGGTGATAACCACAATTCTAATGCCGAATTGATAGGTGAGGGCATAGCCAATATCATTTGTTCTTTCTTTATGGGAGTTCCGGCCACAGGAGCCATTGCGCGTACGGCCACCAACTTCAAAGCCAATGCTTATTCTCCGATTGCCGGAATGATGCAATCTGTATTTTTGGTTTTGTTTATGTTGTTGTTATCACCTTTGGCAAAATACATTCCGTTAGCATGTTTGTCTTCCATTTTGATTTTAATTGGTTGGAATATGCTTGGTTTAGATAAAATGTATAAATTGATTTTGGGTCCAAAAGGAGACAGATATACATTAATAATTACCGTATTATTGACTTTGTTGGTAGACTTGAATACGGCAATTAGTGTTGGCTTTATTATGTCCAGTGTTATCTTTATGCATCGTATGAGCAGAGAAATGGAAATAGAAACGGATGAAACATCATTGGAATATGATGGAGGAGGTCGAGATTTGACCGAAGTTTTGCATGAACAAGGCGTTGTATCTTTCCGTTTTTCCGGACCGCTGTTCTTTGGTGTTGCCTCGCAAATTTCAAGCTTTTTCAAAAAAATGAATTTGCCGCACCAGCATCCGAAAGTCGTTATCTTGCGTATGGGATATGTTCCGGTAGTAGATGCCACAGGAGCCAATATCATCGTAGAATTTGTTAAAAAGCTGCAACAAACTGATGCCAAGATTATTTTTTCCAATGTGAAAAAACAACCGCGCCGTGTTTTGCATGATGCGTTTACAAAAGAAGGAATTGATATTCATGGTATTTCAGTGGCATCAACTTTTGAAAATGCATTAAAAATGACGAAAAGATATTTAAAAATGCATGATGAAGGAGAAACTGAAAAGAGCGCTGAATAACATAAGTTATATGTTGCTTTTTTGAAACAAAAGGCGATAATAAACAAAAAAATAGTGCATTAAATGCGAATTTAATTCGATTTTAAACATTTGACAATTTTAATACATTACATATATAATATGTGTTGAAATTTGAATAAAAAGGATGAAAAAATGATTTTTGCATTAGTTTTATTGTTTGTTACCGCCTTTAGTTTACCCGCACTTGCCAATCCGGCATGTGCCGTATGCACCGTTGCTGTTGGTGCATCTTTGGAAATTGCCCGCCAATTTGGTGTTGATGACAGTGTCGTTGGCGTCTGGGGAGGGGCTTTTATGGCTCTGTTGGGATTTTGGCTGATTAAATGGTTTGATAATAAAGGTTGGAATTTCAAAGGCCGTGATTTTTGGCTCATTAGCTTGAGTGTTGCGATGATTGGTTTTATGTATATGGGACAATTGACCTATGCACCTAAGCCGATTCTCATTTTTTATCTTGATCCATTCTTATTTAGTTCCATTTTAGGAGCTTTGGTATTTATCTGGGCTTCAGACTTTTATCAATGGATGAAAGCAAAGAATGGTGGACACGCTCATTTCCCGTTTGAAAAAGTAGTCGTTCCGGTCGTGGCTTTGGCTCTTGTCAGCACATGGTTTTATTACAATCCGTTATGCACACCGACGCCGGCTGCCAATGCAGAAGATTTGCTGAGTTTTATGGAGTAAAATAAATGAACAAAGCTAAAAGTGTTAAAGAATTTGTTGAAAGAATAGATAGTTCCAAAAAGGTCAATCCTAAAGATTTGTCTTCAGACCAAGATTTGACTATCGCTATAATGAATTTGATTTCCATAGAAGAACACTTGGCATTTTCCGGAGCTAAAACCGGCAAAACAGCCTTTTATGATTTGATAGAAGAAGTCAGAGAAAAAAGAAAAAATCTGATGCAAAAAATCATTCCTTCTTATGAAGGCGAGGTATGGTGCATCTCCAAACACCTGTTGGCATCATCCATGCGTTTGATGGAAGTTGGTACCAAACAACAAAGTTTAGGACATAAAGAGCAAGCTTATGATTTATTCAATCAAGCTTATGAACTCTATTGTTTGTTCTGGGGCTTAAATATGAATATGTTGAATGTTGCCGATGTTAAATGGGTTGAAGATAGTGTAGAAGATGTAAAAAAACTCACATCTAAAGTCAATGAAAACTTGGCTGCAACAGTTCCAGCGGCAGAAGAAAAAGAACCGCAAGGTGCTTTGGCAAAGATGAAAGCTTTTGTCAGAAAAGCTGTAGATTGTTGTATAGAATAACCTATCTGGTGTAGAAAAGGCCCGTTTTTACGGGCTTTTTTTATTGCGTTTTAGCAAAATTAATGATATAGAAAACGCAAAAGAATATAATTTTGTATATTAGTGATGTTAAAAAAATAAAATTATGGTTACAGAAATTCCCATTTTTTTAAGTTTGGCAACGGAAATCAGTTTGCCCGATTTTGAAACAAAATTGCAAGCAATTGGCTTGGGTGAAATAACGCCCTATGAGGCGGTCTATCTGGATAAGGATCATCAAAAAAATTGTTTTGCATTTAATGTTGAAGGTGCAAATCAAGATGAAATTTTACAAAAATTAGCAAAGATTTCAGCCTTAAATTTAGGACGTATAGACTTTGCCAGCATCAAATTTTGCGGTAGAGGGGCTCATTGCTGTTTTTCGGTTGTAAATATGTCGCTCGTAGATTTGTCCGCTTATGTCATAGGCTATATAAGCGATACGGAATTTACGGCATATTTAATGAAAAGAAATGAAAAAATGACCTATCTGATATCTATTTTGGATCCGAACTATTTAAATAGTTTGGATTATCCGGCACAATTCAAAGAAATAAAAGATTGGCAAGATGAAGCCAAATATATTTTAGAATATTTACATGCCGGCTCTATAGATTTTATGACAATAGGTTATCATAGAATGTAGTAAAAAAGAGGCGCTTTCCCTTACATGAGGAAAACGCCTTTTTTTAATTTAAGCTATTAGACCATTAAAAAAAGAATTCTTTTCAGCAGCTTGTTTCCAAGCTTGAAGTACAGCATTTTTAACTGTTGTGGTCATCGGTTCAGTCCAGCTTTCGCGCAGTAAAAGTTCTTCTTTTACCTCAGGTGTCAGGTCGAGTTCAATTTTAATCTCAGGTCCACGAACACTGCGCGGTTCATAAAATTTTCCATAGACCCAAAATTCGGAACCATCGCGAACTTCAAGAAAAGCGGCGGCTTGACCGCAATTGTATGTACGTTTAGCCAACAGATGATCTTCTTGAAAAACATCAGCTCCTTTGAAAAAGACATGTTTTTTAGCCGCTTCATGCCAAGCAATTTTAATCGCTTGACGAAGATCTGAACTTTTAGATGTAGCAAAATGATTTTCGTTCAAGAAAATCTGTTTAATCTCATCAGGCAAAGTATCAACTTGAAATTCGGGACCATCAAGCCAATGCCAATCATGGAATTGCCCTCTAACCCAAATCTCATTTTTGTTGCGAAGTTCTAGAAAAGCACGCGTTTTTTCCTGATTATAAATTTTTTTAGAAATCAATTTTTTTCCGGTAATAGCCGCAATTACAGATAAAGTGTTATTTTTCATAATTATATATATTTAATAAAATTCAGGAACATAGATTTATTACATTTTCTGAAGAATTGCAAGTTTTTTTATTTTTAGATAAAAAAAGCGCTCAATATCAAATTGAGCGCTTGTGTTTAGAGATATGAATTAGGATTAAATATCGCCTAAACCGGCTTCTTTGTAATCCACATTTACTTTGTAGTTTGCGCCATAAGCTTCAACTAATTGATTAGCTGCTTCTTGTGAAATTTCGGCAGAAGATTTCATAAGCAAAGCATTAGCTTCATCTTTAGAGAGCTTTTTATTGGCATCAATAACCTTATCAGCAACAGCAATGATGGTAATATTGTCCTGAGCATATACTTTAGCGCTGTTCAAAGGCTCGTTGAACATTTCTTTCATTTGAAGCCCATTAAGGTTGGCAAAGTTTTCATTTCTTTTTAAGGGTTTTGTTGTATTAAGCTTGAGCTTAAAACGAGTAGCCACTTCACTAATACTGTCCCCATTTTCCAGATCGTGAGTAACATCATTAACAATTTCTTGAGCAATGGCAGAACGTTCATTATCAGCCCACATTTTTTCAATTTCAGGCTTAACATCGTTAATATCCATTGGGTGAGCATCAACAATAGCATCAACATTAACAATAACAAAACCGTCTTCTTCTTCAATCACCTGACTAATTTCATTAACGTTGTAAGAGAAAACCGCGTCAACAAAATCGGTTGATTTTAAGAGTTTTTCTTGACCTTTGCTGATGAATTTTGCTTTGCCTTGATCATCAATACCTTTAACATTATAAATTGTTGCTTGATTATCTTGAGCAATTTCGGCAAAAGTTTTTCCGGCACCGATTTCATCTTCAATCTTAGCCATTTTTTCATAAGCAATATCATAAGCTTTTTCTTTGCGCAGTTCATTGATAATTTTTTTATCGGCAGTAGCGCGAGGCATTTCAGATTTAGCCTTAACACCAATAAGCTTCATGATATGCCACCCCATTTCAGATTTAACCGGACCGGCAATTTCATTTTTCTTAGCTTCAAACATACGATCACCCATATCGGCAATGAGCTGGTCCTTAGCCACCCAACCAAGTTCGGTAGCTTCTTTATCTTGGTTAGCCATTTCTTTGGCAACAGCATAGAAGTCTTGACCGGCATTAAGTTTTTGCATAGCGGCAAAAGCATCATCTTCTTTATCAAAGACCATTTGCAAAATATTGCGTTTTTCGGGAGTAACAAATTGGTCGATATGCTCCTCGTAATATGTTTGGATTTCTTCTTGAGAAGGGGCATATTGAGCGGCCATATTGTCAAGAGCAAGAACAATAAAAGAAGCATCGCGTTTTTCTGGCTCAGTAAATTGAGCAGAAAAATCTTGATAATATTGCTCTAATTCATCTTGAGAAATTTTACGATCAATCGGCAATTTATCCGTATCTATTGTGATAAATTTAAATACTTTCTGTTGGTTGGCAATTTTTTCCAAATAAGGAGACATAAAACTAGGAACATTAAAACCGCTAACCAAACCTTGTACAAGATGTTGTTTGACAATATCTTGTTTGAGAGTTTGAATATATTTATCTTCATTCCAGCCGGAGAGGGCAAGCAAACGAGAAAATTTTTCGTGACTAAACTGTCCGTTAGCATCTAAAAATTCAGCTTGAGAGAAGATAATTTGACGAATATAGTCATCGCTGATACTTACGCCCAAATCTTGAGCTGTAGCTTGCATAATGGCATTAACAAGTTCTTTTTGCATAATATTCTGCAAAATAGCCACTTTCATAGCTTCATTTATATTTAAGTTTTCACCAAAGAGGTTTTGAGCCATTTGCAATTCATGAGCATATTCGGCATTAATTTCGGCTTTATTGATTTTTACATCATCGACCTCAATGACGGGATTATTTTTTCCGGCACTGCCGATATAGCTGGTAATACCGAACAAAGAAACAAAACTCAAGGCCGTAAGAGTTAATAAAATCTTGATAATCCAAGAATCTTTAAATTTGGACAATTTAGTAATCATTTTCATCCACCTTAAAACAAATATTCAAAATTGAAGCAATTATAAAACATTTTTGTTAGATGTCTTTATAATATTTAAAGTAATACACGAAAATGTTTATAAAATAATGGTGTTAAAAAGTTTTTTTAACTGGAAAATTAAAATTTGTTATGTTAAATAGAAGGCAAACGTGTTTTTATTAAGAAAAGGATATAAAAATGGCTAGAAAAATTATGATTGCCGGTAACTGGAAGATGAATGGTCTTTTGGAAGACGGTGTTGCTCTGGCAAAAGGTGTTGCTGCAGAAGTCAAAAAAATGGGAAAACCGGAATGCGAATTTTTGGTTTGCCCGCCATTCACATTGATAACTTCGGTCAAAAAAGCTTTGCGCGGTGCAAAGGTTGCTTTAGGTGCGCAAGATTGCCATTTTAATGAAAAAGGTGCTCACACTGGTGATATTAGTCCGGTTATGTTAAAAGATGCCGGCTGCCAATATGTCATTACCGGTCACTCAGAAAGAAGAGCCGATCATGGTGAGAGCAATGAACTCATTTGCAAAAAATCTCAAGCAGCATATAATGCCGGCTTGAAAGTAATTATCTGCATTGGTGAAACCTTGGCTGAACGTGATGCCGGTAAGACCATTGATGTTTGCTCAAAACAAATCATGGGTTCTGTTCCAGAAACAGCAACCGCTGCAAACACAGTTATTGCTTACGAACCTGTTTGGGCTATTGGTACTGGCAAAACTCCAACTGCTCAAGATGTTGAAGAAGTTCATGCCGCAGTTAGAAAAGTTTTGGCTAAAAAGTTGGGTAAAGGCAATGCCAACAAAATGCGCATTTTGTACGGCGGTTCTGTAAAACCCAATAACGCTAAAGAATTTTTATCATTGCCGGATGTTGACGGCGCATTAATTGGTGGTGCAAGCTTAAAAGTTGAAGACTTCATCGCCATTGCTAAAAATGCCGGTTTTTAATATAAGAATAAGGATATAAGTTATGGGAACAGTTTTATTGGTTGTCCATTTGATTGTAGCAATCTTTTTGGTAACAGTCATTTTGTTGCAACGTTCCACAGGTGGTGCATTAGATGGCTTGGGCGGCGGAAGCGGTGCCAGCAACTTCTTAACGGCACGTGGAAAAGGCAACTTTCTGACTAGATTGACTGCTATTTTGGCAACAATTTTTATTATTACCAGTATTTCGCTGTCTATATATCATAAAGGAAGCGAACGTCCATCAAACTCCATTTTGGATGTAGAAACTTCCACACCTGCCACACAAAATACAGAGCCTCAAGCTCCGGTAGCGGCAGATTAATGAACAACTTAATTAACATAGAGGCACCTTTTTTTAAGGAAGGTGCCTCTCTCACTTTAAATTTTAAGGAAAAGATATGTCAGAAAAAACAAAGTTTATCTTTATCACCGGTGGTGTGGTTTCTTCATTAGGTAAGGGATTAGCATCAGCCTCTTTGGCATCTATTTTGCAATCTCGCGGCTTCAAAGTTCGCATGAGAAAGTTGGATCCATATTTGAACGTAGACCCCGGAACAATGAGCCCGTATCAACATGGTGAAGTTTATGTAACCGATGATGGTGCCGAAACTGACTTGGATTTAGGTCACTATGAACGCTTTTCCGGTGTGTCTTGTCATAAAACAGATAGCATAACAACCGGAAAGATTTATCAACGAGTAATTGATAAAGAACGTCATGGAGATTATTTGGGCGCTACCATTCAGGTTATTCCTCACGTTACTAATGAAATTAAAGATTTCATTTTGTCAGATATCAGTGATGAAGACTTTGTTTTGTGCGAAATCGGCGGTACGGTTGGTGATATTGAAGGACAGCCTTATTTGGAAGCTATCCGTCAAATAGCATATGACTTGGGTCGTGAAAGAGCTATGTTTATTCATGTTACCTTATTGCCATATATTCCGGCAGCAGGTGAGCTAAAAACCAAACCGACGCAACACTCGGTTAAAAAGCTGCAAGAATATGGAATTCAGCCGGATATGTTGCTTTGCCGTTCTCAATGTCCGATTCCGCAAAATGAAAAAAGAAAAATTGCTTTATTCTGCAATATCAGAGAAGAAAATGTTATTGCCGCATTGGATGTAGATAATATTTACCAAGTGCCAATTGCATATTCTCACGAAGGAATGGACAGACAAGTTTGCAAACATTTCGGTATTGAATGTGAGGGAGAACCCGATTTAAGCAAATGGGAAAAAATTGTTGATATTATTCGTCATCCCGAAGGTGAAGTTAAAATTGCCGTTGTTGGAAAATATATGCAATTATTGGAAGCATACAAATCCATTCATGAGGCTTTGGTGCATGGCGGAATTGCCAATAAATATAAAGTCAAAATTAAATGGGTTGATTCTGAATTGTTGGAAAAAAGCGAACCGGATATTTATTTGTCTGACGTATCAGCCATTTTGGTTCCGGGAGGCTTTGGTCAACGTGGTACCAATGGTAAGATAGAAGCTGTTAAATATGCTCGTGAAAACAACATTCCGTTTTTGGGAATTTGTTATGGTATGCAAATGGCAGTTATTGAAACAATGCGCGATGTGGCTGGTGTTGCCAATGCTTACACAACAGAATTAAATCCCAATTGTGAGCCGGTTGTCGGTTTGATGACAGAATGGGAAAAAGATGGAGACAAAGAAAAACGCACACAAGACGGTGATTTGGGTGGTACCATGCGTTTGGGAGCATATCCATGCGTTTTGGCAAAAGATTCTTTGGCACGCAAGGTTTACGGAAGTGATAAAATTTCTGAGCGCCATCGTCATCGCTATGAAGTAAATATGAAGTATGAAAAACAATTAAATGATGCAGGTATGGTCATTACCGGAAAATCTCCGGATGGTAGATTGCCTGAAATTGTTGAAATTCCGGCACATCCATGGTTTATAGGTGTTCAATTCCATCCGGAATTGAAATCAAAACCATTTGATCCGCATCCTTTGTTTGTATCATTTGTCAAAGCGGCAATAGACAAACAAAATAAAAAATAAAAGAAAGAAAAGCAAACCCCTCATAAAATTTGAGGGGTTTGTTTTATAAGTATTGCAATATAAAAAAAGCGTGCTATAACAATCGAACGCTTTTTTTATTATTAACTTAAAAAACTTAAGACTATGTGTACAGTAACAGCTATGGACAATGTTCGTAAAGCTTACGACGAGTATCATTATTCTTCTGATTGTTTTGATTTCAGAACAGATGCAAGATTGGAGAAAATGATTTATCTGATTAAAGGAACAGATGAGTTAAGCAACAAAATTGCATCGGAAATCAGAGGCAAACATTCATTTTACAGTACTTATACAATAGCAAGTGATTTGTGTGCCGCACCGACAGCAGAGCAAATTCAAGATCTTATAGTTCATATACAGGGATTGAATTTGCAAGGAAGCGGTATGCTGATTGCCAACAAATATTACTATTCAAGATTAATAGAAGTAAGTCCGTCGTTTATTCATACCTTGGCGTTGATTCGTCCGGATTATGACACAGACTACATTCAATTGATGGTAGATTTTAATATTGGACGTCACTATGCTTCTCGCGTAAAAGTGCTGAAAGAGAAAAATGCCGCAAAGGTAGGGGTAAGTAACTATTACAAAAATATCATGCCGTTTGATGTTTTGGTCTTGCCTGCGGTAGAAAGCTTGCGCAGTTTGGTGAGTGCTGCTTATATCTATCAAGAGATTAAGCTGCGCTACAATATCACGCCGAAAGTTTATGTACAATGTTCTGTTGAAGTAAACGCAGAGAAAGAGCTGGCAGAAAAACTACTTTCTGCTCTTTGTGTCGAAGATATTAATTTTATTAAGTATCAAGACACGCAAACACTTTCAGAAGTTGTTTCCAATCGCCGAGTTTTGTTTGTCACACCACAGAGATGTTCACTTAAAAAATATCATGATGTGGAAAAAATGCGCAAGGAACTGAAGTTTTCACCGCGCTTTTATGTGGTCAAAGAAAATTTGGACGAACTTTTAAGTGGTTCAGAATATTGGAAAAAACAAATATTCAAAGATATTTGCAATAGTCTGAATGTGGCAGAGCAAACAGAAGAAGTGATGTCTTTGCGTGAAAGTTTGGAAGAAAAAATCAAAGAAGAGACAGTACCTTTAACAGAAGAATTGTCAAAAGAGAAACAGCAAGAAGAAGCAATCTCTTGCAAAATTGAAGAGCTGATTGAAAAACATCATGCTTATTTGAAACATTTGTTCAAAATTTAGTTGCTAAAAAAGAAAACCGTCAAAAGAATAGAATCTTTTGGCGGTTTTTTGTTGTTTTTAAGTTGAGGAAAAACATTGCTTTGAAAAGAGTTTTTTGCTATGAAAAAAAATATTGATTAACTTTAAGGAAAATAAGAATGGAACAAAGAACAATCAAAATCGGAAAATTTGAGATTGCCAATAACTTGCCTTTAGCCATTATTGCCGGACCATGCCAAATTGAAAGCCATGATCATGCAATGATGATTGCCGAAGAAATGGTCAAAATTACGAGAGAGTTGGGGATTAATTATATTTTCAAAGCTTCTTTTGACAAAGCTAACCGTACTTCAATCAATGGTGCCAGAGGGGTTGGTATTGAAGAAGGAATGAGAACTTTTGATGATATAAAGAAAAAATATCCCGATTTGCCGATTGTTACCGATATTCACGAAAAAGAACAATGTGACATCGTAGCCAAACATGTTGATATGTTGCAAATTCCGGCATTTTTATGCCGCCAGACCGATTTGGTTGTGGCTGCCGCTAAAACCCAAAAAGTGGTTAATATTAAAAAAGGTCAGTTTTTGGCTCCTTGGGATATGAAAAATATCGTCAAAAAATGCGATGATTCAGGCAACCATAATGTTTGCTTAACCGAGCGTGGAGCATCTTTTGGCTACAATACATTAGTCACTGATATGAGAGGTTTTCCGCAAATGGCAAAAGATACCGGCTGTCCGGTGATTATGGATGCCTCCCATGCTGTACAACAACCGGGAGGCTTGGGCGGAAGCACCGGTGGACAAAGAGAGTTTGCTCCTGTTTTGGCAAGAGCTGCCGTTGCCGTTGGTATTGCTGCCGTATTTATGGAAACTCATGATAATCCGGATAAGGCTTTATCTGATGGTCCCAATACCATTGCTTTGAAGGATATGAAGAGAGTGATTTCTGAGCTCATGGCTTATGACAAAATCACCAAAGAAATGGTAAAGCCTTATTAAAAAGATGAAATTTAACGACGAGGGCTATATCATCAATGTCAAAAAGCACGGCGAAAGTTCGGCAATTTTAAGTGTTATCAGTAAAGAGCACGGTAAGGTTGTCGGCTATGTCAAAAATGCTTTAAGCAAAAAAAATTTGGGCGTATATCAGCTGGGCAATAAAGTTAGTTTTGAAGCTTATGCCCGTGTTGATGAAAATATGCTGAGCTTGAAGGTGGAGTTGATAAGCCCTGATGCCGTTAATTTCATTTCCGAAATGCCAAAGTTAGAAACCTTGGCCGCATTGTGTGGTTTGTGCAATGTCTGCATGCCTGAACAATTGGCTTTAGATAGGTTATATTATTATATTGAAAGCTTTTTCGGGTTGATTAATCAAAAAAATTGGCTGGCAAATTATGCTTTTTTTGAGTTTTATTTGCTTGATTTTTTGGGAATAGCATTGGATTTAAGTGAATGTTCTGCAACCGGAATAACTGAAAATTTGAAATATGTTTCGCCTAAAACCGGTAAAGCAGTTTGCGCTGAAGCAGGCGAGCCGTACAAGGACAGATTATTTAGTTTTCCACAGTTTATTGTGGAACAAAATTATGAGCCAACCCCGCAAGAAATAAGGGATTTGCTCAAAATGACGGAGTTTTTCTTGCAAAAGAACTTTTTTCAAACTCACGGCTTGAAATTGCCGCCAAATCGTGCTAATTTGCTTGAAAATTTAGAGTTATAACGGAAAAAATTATGGAAGCAGTTGAAGAAAAAATCAAAGACGTTCACTTGGCGGAAGAGTTAAGTAGCCGCTATTTGTCTTATGCCATGTCCACCATTGTCGACCGCGCTTTGCCGGATGTAAGAGATGGATTGAAGCCGGTGCACAGACGTTTGCTTTATGCCATGCGGCAGTTGCACTTGGATCCAAAATCCGGTTTTAAGAAATGTGCACGTGTGGTTGGTGATGTTATCGGTAAATATCACCCACATGGTGATACGGCAGTTTATGGCGCTATGGTTCGTTTGGCACAAGACTTTTCAGTCAGATATCCTCTGGTAGACGGACAAGGAAACTTCGGTAATATTGATGGTGATGGTGCCGCCGCCATGCGTTATACCGAAGCAAGATTGACCGAGTTTGCCATTGCAATGATGGAAGGCTTGAATGAAGATGCCGTCGATTTCCGTGATACCTATGATGGTGAGGAGAGTGAGCCAGTGATTATGCCTTCCATGGTTCCAAACTTGCTTTGTAATGGTTCAGTTGGTATTGCCGTTGGTATGGCTACCAACATTCCGCCGCACAATTTAAGCGAAGTCTGCGATGCTTTGCTTTATCTGATTGAAAATCCTGATTGTGGTATGGAACCTTTGGTCAAAAGAATCAAAGGACCTGATTTTCCGACCGGTGGTGTGATTATTGATAAATTTTCAACCATTTTAGATGCTTATACCCAAGGAAAGGGAACTTTCCGCATTCGTGCCAAATGGGAGAAAGAAGACTTAGGACACGGGCAATATCAAATCGTGGTAACCGAAATTCCTTATCAAGTTATTAAATCTAAGTTGATTGAAAAAATTGCCGCCTTGCTGATGGAAAAGAAACTTCCGATGTTAAACGATGTCAGAGATGAATCATCTCATGATGTCCGTATTGTCTTGGAACCTAAAAATAGAAGCGTTGATGCGGCCTTGTTGATGGAGCATCTCTTCAAGCAAACCGACTTGGAAGTTCGCTTTACCATGAATATGAACGTGCTCGATTCCGATACCGTTCCGAGAGTGATGAGCATTAAAGAAGTTTTGTCTGAATTTCTAAACCATAGACACAATGTCTTAAAGCGTCGCGTCAACTTTAGATTAAACAAAATTCTGGCACGAATGGAGCTTTTGAGTGGTTATTTGATTGCTTATCTCAACTTGGATGAAGTGATTAGAATTATCCGAGAAGAGGATGAACCCAAAGCCGAATTGATGAAAAAATTTGAGCTGACAGATAATCAAGCTGAAGCCATTTTGAATATGAAATTGCGTTCTTTGCGCAAGTTGGAAGAAATGGAAATCAGAAAAGAATATGATGATTTGTCGGCAGAAAAAGGCGAGTTGGAAGCATTGCTCAGTGATGAACATAAACGTTGGGAGGCTATTGCCAACGAGATTAAGCTGACAAAAGAAAAATTCGGTAAGAAAACAGCTTTAGGCAAACGTCGTACTGAATTCGCCGAAGTTTCCGAAGAAATTGATGTCCCGGTTGAAGCCTTTATTGAAAAAGAGCCAATTACCGTGATTTTGTCACAAAAAGGCTGGATTAGAGCATTAAAAGGTTATAGTAATTTAACTGAAGACTTCAAATTTAAAGATGATGATGCTTTGTTGACGGCAATTCATGCTCAAACAACCGATAAAATTATTTTATTTGATACATCAGGTAAGTTCTTTACCATTCCGGCCAATGAAATTCCGTGTGGACGTGGATTTGGTCAGCCATTAAGATTGATGATAGATTTAGGTATCAATGACAATATTACCGAAATGTTTGTCTTTGATTCTAAAGCAAAATACTTGATTGCTTCCAATACGGGACGTGGTTTTGTCGTCGATGAAAATCACATTTTGGCACAAACCCGAAATGGCCGAAAGATTATGAATTTGGAAGAAGGCGAATATACCAAGTTCTGTAAGAGAATGGATGGCGATATGGTTGCCGTGATTGGCGATAACCGCAAGCTTTTAGTCTTTAAGGCAGAAGAAGTGCCGAGCATGGCAAGAGGTCGAGGTGTATCTTTGCAAAAATATAAAGATGGCGGCTTGAGCGATATTCAAATCTTTAACGAGAGTGAAGGCTTTACCTATAATCGTGCTGGAGGAACCAAGACCGAAACCGAGTTGCTGACTTGGTTAGGACACCGCGCACAAGTGGGTAAATTAGCCCCATTCGGTTTCCCGAAAAATAACAAATTTTTGAAAGAAAACAAGGAATAAGCAAGGCAGGCTTAAAGCCTGCTTTTGCTTTTTTATAAAAAATGTCAGAGATACTATTTGAATATGTCCGCCAAGGACAATATATAAAAGTAAGTGCAATTGAACCGGAAACACAAACTGAGGTTTGCGTTGTGGTGCCGGTTGGTTTGAGTGAACAACAAATGCAAATTCAGGCATTGAAAAAACTGCAATATGTTTTAAAGAAAAAAGAGGAAGAATAATATGTTAAGTGATATTGAAATTTCTCAGCAAACAGAATTAGAACCAATTGAAAAAATTGCAGAATTAATAGGCTTAACCGCAGATGATATTGAGCTTTATGGAAAATATAAAGCAAAAATTAGTTATAAAAAACTACAAGAAATAAAAAATTCTCCTCTAAATGATGGAAAATTGATTTTGGTGACGGCCATCACTCCAACAGCGGCAGGAGAGGGAAAATCAACTGTTTCCATAGGATTGGGAGATGCTCTTCACCTGTTAAATAAAAATGTAATTATAGCTTTAAGAGAACCTTCATTAGGACCATGTTTTGGAGCCAAAGGCGGAGCTACGGGTGGGGGATATTCTCAAATTGCCCCGATGGAAGATATTAATTTACATTTTACCGGTGACATCCATGCCGTGACCACAGCTGCCAATTTGTTGGCAACCATAATTGATAATCACATTTATCAAGGAAATAAGCTTGAAATTGATGAAAAAACAATTGTCTGGAAAAGATGCGTTGATTTAAATGATAGAACCTTAAGAGACATAACAATTGCACAAGGAGCAAAAATCAACGGCGTAGAAAGAAAAGCTAAATTTTGTATCAGTGTTGCCAGTGAGATAATGGCCGTTTTGTGCTTGGCCGAAGATATAAGAGATTTAAAAGAGCGTTTAGCAAGAATTGTGATTGCTAAAAACACAAAAGGAGAATATGTTACAGCAGCAGATTTAAATGCAGTTGGAGCATTGGCCGCGGTTTTAAAAGATGCTATTAAGCCAAATTTAGTTCAAACTTTGGAACATACACCGGCGTTTGTGCATGGAGGACCATTTGCAAATATTGCCCATGGATGCAATAGTTTAATTGCCACCAAAACAGCGATGAAATTGGCAGATTATGTTGTGACCGAAGCTGGATTCGGTGCAGATTTAGGTGCTGAAAAATTTATGGATATTAAGTGTCGTCAAGGGCATATTGCACCTTCTGCAGTTGTTATAGTCGCAACCATTCGAGCCTTGAAAATGCATGGTGGCGTTGAAAAAGATAATCTCAATCAAGAAAATCTGGTTGCGTTAAGTGATGGATTCGACAATTTGCGAACACATATTGAAAATATGCAAAAATTTGGTATTCCGGTTGTAGTGGCTATCAATAAATTTTTGAGCGATACAGAAGAAGAATTATCTTTATTGCAATATAAAATCAAAGAAATAGGGGTTGAAGCAGTTGTTTGTGAAGGTTGGGAAAAAGGAGGAAAGGGCGTAGAAAATTTGGCCCAAGAAGTGCTGAAAATGTGCGATATGCCTAATGAATTTCATTATCTCTACCAAACGGAAGAACCTCTGGAAGATAAAATCAGCCAAGTAGCTAAAGAAATTTATCGTGCCAAATATGCTGATTTTTCAGATATAGCAATGGAAAAACTCAGAGCTTATTCAGAACAAGGTTATGGAGATTTATGCGTTTGCATTGCCAAAACACAAAATTCCATTTCCCATGATAAAGCTTTGCGCAATGCACCAAAAGATTATGCTTTACCGATACGAGATGTTTCATTGTCGGCCGGAGCCGGATTTGTGGTTGCTTATGCCGGAAATATCTTGGATATGCCAGGGTTACCTGAACATCCAGCAGCCGAGAACATAGATGTTGATGATGAAGGGAAAATCACCGGATTATTTTAAGCCTACAATAACGTTGTGGATAACTTTTAATCTGCCACTTTAATATTTAAAAATCAAAAAAAATAATATAAACTCATTTTGATAAATGCGGTTATGGGGATAACTGCATTTGAAAAAAGGGAAAATCAAAGAAAAACTAGGGAATATATTTATGTCAAATCAACAAGTTGATGCAAATAATCAGCCAAAGAAAAATATGGCTCTTCCAAAATTTATGTCAGAAAATACCATTACAGATTATGGCGAAGAAACACAGGCCGCCACATGGTTAGCCAATAATTTGACGCGCTTAATGATTGGTATTTCGGTTGTGTGGTTTATCATCGTTTTGATATATATTACCCAGTTTTTCGGCTGGTCAAATTTGTTTTTGATGATGCCGGACGAATTTGGCGGATTTTTAGCCGGAGTAACCTTACCTTTGGCTATTATCTGGGTTGTGATGGCTTATATAGACCGAGGAACAAGCTTTAAAAATGAAGCAAAGTTTTTGCGCGCCTATATGAATCAGTTGGTATATCCGGAAGAAGGCGGTGCTCAAACTGCCAAAGCCATGGCTGATGCCATTCGTTCCCAAGTTGGAGAATTGCAAGAAGTTACAAAACACGCTATGCAACAAACCGAAATCATTAAAAAAGAATTAAGTGAAAGAGTTAATGATTTTTCCAAACTTGTAAGTACATTAGATAATTATTCTTCTCATACCATTGTAGAGTTAACACAAGGTGTTAAAACTTTGGTTGAAAATTTTGATTATGTCACGGCCAGAGCCCAAGCATCATCAGAAACATTTAAGGGTTACGTAGGTGATTTTTCCGCTTCGGCACATATTATGGAAGAAAACTGCCAAAATTTATTTGAGAAAATAACCCCAAATGTTCAAGAGTTAAAACAATCATCACAACTTTTCCAAAGTTTAATGGATGGCAACGCCGTAAAAATAAGCAAAGCAAATCAAATGTTGGCAGATTTTGGCGATTTAACGGTAAAAAGTGTAGAAAATGTGGCACATATATTGGATGTACAAACAGCAAAATTGCAGGAAACAGCGCAAGGAGCCGTAGATGTTTGCGATTCAATCAGCCAAAAGATAGATGGAAGTGTCAATAAAATAGAAAATGTTTTGAATAACCAAACCACCACAGTGGAAAGTTATTTAGAAAAGATAGATGATGTTGCCGGAAGTTTAAGCGAAAGTTTTGGAAATCATAGTAGGGCTTTATCATCAGAAGTAGAAAAGGTTGTATCAAGAGCCAATTTAATAGAAGAAACTGTTTCTATACAAGTTAAACAATTGCAAGGTGTTTCAGAAAAGATATCAGGAGAGATTAAAACACTTGAAAGCAAAATGTATAATAGTATCAACAATGTAGAAAATAATGCCGGACAAATAATAAAAGAATTAACAGATATAATATCTAAAGGAGAAGATAGCAGTGCGCGCATAGCAAGTTTATCAGAACAACATATAACTAATGCAGGAGCAGTAGCAAATGATGTTAATATGCATTATGAAAACTTACAAAAGATAAGTGATGGTATTATATTAAACTTCAAATTATTGATGCAAGAATTAAAAACAAATATCAATGCGTTGCAAGAACAAACAGATTCAGCAAAAGTTAAATTAAATAATGTAACAGATGTCGTAAAGAAGAATATAGATAATTTGAATGAGGCTTCAAATTTAGTTGTTGCACAAAGTAAGGTCGGAGAAAATGCGATAGCACAACAACAAGTTAATATAGAAGAAATGGTTAAGAAAGTAGATGCGATTAAATCAGAATTAAAATACCAAATAGATGAACTGATGAGGGCATCATCATTCTTAGGACATGAAGCAGGAAATACTGTAGATACATTAAAGAAACAATTATCAGATACTTTAGATGTATGCAATAATATAGTTTCAAAAACACAATTAGTTAACACAAGTTTGAATGAACAGACTAATCAGTTTAATGAAAAGGCAGATTTAGCATTAGGTAAAGTTGCAAGGGTTGAAAGTATTTTAACAAACCAATCGCAAGAGATGGAAAAGTTAGTAAAGTCTATTGCAGAACGTTCAGTAAACATAGCAGAAAATATGGAAAAAAATGCTGCGAATATAAATATAGCAACGGCAAATTCAGAAACCACAATTCAAAGATTGAGCAATTCATTTGCTGCGCAGAATGAAAATATTAGCAAAATTGCGGAATCAACAGTAAAATATGTAGCCGACATTGTTCAAGCTATGGATGAAAAAGCCGAAAATATCACTTTATTGTTCAAACAACAAGAAAACGAATTTTTCAATATATATGATCAATTGACGGAAAACACCGACAATATGGCCAATACATTAAAAAAACAAGTTTCTATTATAGAACAAAGTGCTGATAAAGTTTTCTCAAGAATGACTTTATTGGAAGAAGATGTGAATAAACGTGTCGATGCCGTAGTTGCTAATACGGTGAAATCTATTGATAAGTTATCAGAGGTTAACCAATCCATAACGGTTCAAAATAATGATGTAAGTAAGTTTATTCAAGAGATAACAGATAAGTTAGCACTAATATCGGGAACATTTAGAGAGAATTTCCAAATATTTAACAATACGGTAAAAGATTTAACTCTAAGTTCAGATGAATTTACATCATCTATTATCGGAAATTGTGATAAAATAAATCAAGCAAATCAAAATATGTTGCAAGAAAGCAAAAATACAATATCAGTATTGGATAGCCATGCTGAAAACATAGATTCAATTTTATCAAAAACAATAACTCAATCAGACTTGTTAAAAGAGAGTTTTGAACGTCAAGGAGAAGCTTTAGCCGATATTGCCAATACGGTAGCTGCGCAAACCAGATTAGGAGAAGCATCTTTGGCTCAACAATATAAATATCTGTCAGATGCCTCCACGGAAGTAGCAGAAAGAATAAATGATATCAATAAGAATATGAAAGACGGAACAGATAACATATTAGAAAATTCAGCAAAAATTGCTTATGAATTCAATGCATTGGGAGATAGATTACTAAAAGTAAATGAAGATATTAACAAGTCTTCAAAAGAATCAATTAAAAATGTCGAGCAGATGAATTTGTCATTAAGCCAATTGGTTGATGATTTTGGAGTAAATGTAAATAAATCCAGTGCCAAAATAGCAACAGCAATGAATGAATATGAAAAATATATTGCCAATTTCAACACAGTAACAGCTGAAGCAAGTAGTGGCGTGTTTGAGATAAACAATTTGATTTCGGCACAAAGTGATAAAATGATAAAGATATCAGAAGATACAAAGCAATTGGTAGAATGCTTTAATACCGTTTTGAATGATACATCATTGCAGTTATCAAATCGTGCCAACATGGCATATGATAAAGTTAAAGGTTTGGGTGAAGATTTAAAAACTTTGAGTTTGCAAATGGATGAAGCTTCAAAATTGACAACCGCTAATTTTGAAAATACCGGCAATAAACTCAGAGCAACAATCACAGAAATTGCCAGCAATGCCGAACGAATTTCTAATGAAATTCGTTCTTCAGGAGAAGTATTCCTCAAACAATCAGGAGTTTTGGTTGCTGCCGGAGATGATACTTTGAAAAAGGTAACGGATGTTATGAATGTATTAAATAACAGTAGTTCAGATTTTTCATCTCAAGGTGATGAGTTAATCAAGAAATCAATAGCATTCAATGATGTTATAGGAAAACAGTTGAAGGTTTTGACCGAAACGTCTCAAAAGGCAGAAAAAAGTATTTCAGATATAGAAAAACGTTATGAAAATGCTCAAATAGATACATTCTTAAAAGATGCTGCTTATATCATTGAAAGATTAGAAACATCTTCTGTTGATATTAATCGCATTTTCAATCCGAATGCAGAAGAAGAAATTTGGAAGAAATATTACAACGGAGATACATCAGCATTCGTACGCTATTTAGCTAAAAATATGACAAAGCAACAGATATTGGATGTCCGTAAATTATATGAGAAGAATATGGATTTCCGTAATATGGTTACGAAATATTTGAGCGATTTTGAAACTTTAATCGCTAGGGCTCGTATGAATGAACATGCCGGCGTTTTGCTATCGGTCATTTCAGGAGCTGATATGGGTAAAGTATATTATATATTGGCAAAAGCTTTAGATAAATTAAACTAGTAGGACATAGGTATGGTTGTTTTTGCTCCAACAGATAAGCTCAGTAGTTTATATACCGATTTAACATCGCAGATAAAGCATTCTGTAGATACCATAAAAAATAAATCGGAATTTGAATCTGAGACGAAAGAAAGCAAAATATCCGAAAATAAGAGTTACGCAATCGGAAATTATGCTTTCACTTATCTTGAGCCGGCAACAAGCTATAATATACATATAGTATCAGCGCAAATTTCAGATGCGGATAATGTAAAAAAAGAGCGAACACCTGAACAACAAATAGAAGAAAAGACAAAGAATTCATCTCCTGATACTGAAGTAGAAGTTGAAGGAATATCTTTTTATGAAGAATTGCAGAATCATGTTTATATTGATGCAAAGCAAGTTAGTTTGTTATATCAAAAAAATAATCACGGCGGATATTCTGATATGCCGCTTTTTTTAGAAGGAAACAGATTCACAACACACAATCAAGCTTATGCAACACAAGCATATAATTTTACATTCAATATAAATAAAGAACCTGAACCACATATTGAATATATGTACAAATATGACAAATCAGTAGATTATAGGGTATAATGAAAATATTAAATTTTGACAGTAAAGTTTTTTTAGCTCCTATGGCCGGCATAACAGACAAACCAATGCGTCATTTGGTCAAAAGCTTTGGTAAAGGGCAAATGGTTTCGGAAATGGTAGCAATCAATGCCATTCAAAGAAAAAATCCCAAAAGTTATAAAATTGCCGATGTTAGGGAAGAAAATTATCCTGTTGTTGTGCAGTTAGTAGGTGGAGATCCAGATTTATTTGCTGATGTGTGCCCATTGGTAGAAGAACTTGGTGCTTGTTCCATAGATATCAATATGGGATGTCCGGTTAAAAAGATAGTTAATAATAATTCAGGTTCATATCTGATGAAAGATATGTTATTAGCCCAAAAAATTATTCAAACAACGGTAAAATCGACCAAACTTCCGGTAAGTGTAAAGTTTCGTAAAGGCTGGGATAACAATCATGTTAATGCGGTAGAGTTTGCTAAGATGTGTGAAGATAACGGAGCATCGTATATTACCATACATGGTCGCACGAGAAGTGATTTTTATGCCGGAGAGGCAGATTGGAAAATCATTTCAGAAGTAAAAAATGCCGTAAAAATACCGGTTGTTGGCAATGGTGATATCACATCTCCGCAAATGGCTAAAAAAATGATAGAAGAAACCGGAGTTGATGCCGTTATGGTCGGTAGGGGAGCTTTAGGAGCTCCATGGCTCATTTCACAAATACATAATTATTTGGAGAGAGGAGAAGAAACTCAGCCGGTTTCAATTGTTACAATAAAGAATGCATTGTTAACACATATTAAAGAATTGATTGCCTATTATGGAGAAAGATTGGCATTGGGCATATCTCGTAAATATGTTTGTTGGTATTGCAAAAATTGTCGAGATGCCCGCCGTTTTAGAGAAAACTATGTGAAAATAAATAATTTTCAAGATGCGTATGCGGAAATAGAGCGCTATTTTAATAATTTACAAGAAGAACAATAGGAATATTCACAATGAAGATTATTGTTTGCGGGGCAGGCTCAGTCGGAAAAAGTATAGTAAGCTATCTGGTTAAAGGTAATAATGATATCAGTGTAATTGATAACAACCAAAAAAGTTTAGATGACTTAGCTCAAGAGTTTGATATATTGCCGGTTTTAGGCTCAGCATCACACCCGTCGGTTTTAGAAAAAGCCGATGCTGGAAAAGCAAAATTATTGATTGCCGCCACAGATGATGATGAAGTAAATTTAGTATCCTGTTCCGTTGCACAAGCTCTATTTGGAATCTCGCGCAAAATTGCACGTATCAATTCTCGAGAATTTCAAAATCCGTTATGGTCAATTTTATATAGTGATAAAAATATTCCGGTAGATTTAGTTATTTCTCCGGATGAAGAGATAGGTAAATATATCTATAATATTCTCAAAATTCCCGGAACATCGGAAGCACATTCTTTGGTAAACGGCAAAATGCATTTGATTGCTTTTAAGCTTCCGGAAAACAGCCCATTTATAAAAGTTCCTCTGCTTAATTTAAAACAAATAGATTCAGACATAGAAATAGAAGTCGTTTGTATAAACAGAAAAAATAATATTTTTATTCCTTATAAAAATGATGTGTTGGAAGGTGGCGATATAGTCTATATTTTGACAGAAACAGATAAAATAAGCGCTACGATGTCAGCTTTTGGAGCCGAACATTCTGCCATAGAGAGATTAATTGTTTTTGGCGGCAACTCTGTATCAAGGTGCATAGGAAGATTAATAGAAAAAGACGATAATATTATCAGTTGCAAAATCATAGAAGAAGATTTTGAAAAAGCAGATGAGACCGCAAGAGAATTAAATAAGACCATAGTCTTGCAAGGTCCAATGATGAGTGACAAAATTTTAAGTGAGGCCGGTATCTATGGTGCAGATGCTGCGGTTTCTGTCACTATGAAAGATGAAGATAATTTGTTATCGTCAATGCTTTCAAAAAAATGTGGTGTTAAAAATACAATCGCCTTATTAAATTCACCGGCATATAATAGTTTGGTAGATATTGTTAATAATAATATCTTGGTTGATAGGTCATCGGTGACCATATCGCATATATTACATGAGTTGCGTAAAGCAGAAGTAAAAAAAGCATATTCTCTGGGTCGAGGTTTTGCTGAAATTTGGGAGATTCCTTTAGCGGAAGATACAAAAATTGTTGGACAGACAATAAAAAGTATAGATATGCCGGCAAGTAGCAAAATATGTGCCATAATTCGTGATGAAGAAACAATATATCCATCGGAGACAGAAGTTTTACAAGCCGGAGATGATTTAATTATTTATGTAGATTCAGCATCAATTCGCAAAGTTGAGAAAATTTTAGATTAAATACAACCGAAATTTGTGCTTTGCGATAAATCAAGACTTTACTAATAAAAAAATCAGGTTAATATTAAAAACATTGAATAAAAAAATAAAAGGCAAAAAAAATGACACAAAATGTTCAAGATGATTTTTTAAATAACCTCAGAGATAACAAAATTTCTGTAACCGTGTTTTTGGTAAATGGTGTAAAATTGCAAGGCTTGATTACATGGTTTGACAGTTTTTCACTTTTGTTGCGCCGAGATGGTCACACTCAATTGATATATAAGCATGCCATATCTACAATTATGCCGAGCGCCGCAGTAGATATTGAAATTGAAGATGAAAAATCAAGTTCTGAAGAATAATCTTGAAAGACAAAAAATCTCCTAATTGTTCAAAAGCTTGTGTAATTTTCCCTTCTGTTCAGGGAAAAGAGATATCCTTGTCTCCCGAGGCAAGGCTAGATGAAGCCGTAAGACTGGCGCAAGCCATATGGTTGGATATTGTTTATTCCGCCATAGTTAAAGTAAGAGAGATAAAACCGGCTATATTTTTCGGTAATGGTTTTCTTGAGCAGCTACAACAGCAAATTTCCGAAAAAAATATTGAGTTGGTTATTGTAGACACTTCATTATCCCCCATACAACAAAGAAATCTGGAAAAAAAACTCAAAACAAAAGTCATTGACCGAACGGCTTTGATATTGGAGATTTTTGGCGAAAGAGCCAACACCAAAGAAGGAAATTTGCAAGTCGAATTAGCGCATTTAACTTATCAACGCAGTCGCTTGGTTCGCAGTTGGACCCACTTGGAAAGACAGCGTGGCGGAGCAGGGTTCTTAGGTGGTCCGGGTGAAACACAAATTGAACTTGATAGGCGTATCATTGATGATAAAATTGTGCGCATAAAAAAAGATTTGGAAAAAGTAAAACGCACACGAGAATTGCAAAGAGGCGCTCGCAAAAAAGTTCCATATCCGGTTGTTGCGTTAGTTGGTTATACCAATGCCGGAAAATCTTCACTTTTCAATCAGTTATCGCAAGCTAATGTTTTTGCGCAAGATTTGCTGTTTGCCACCCTTGATCCGACAATGAGAAAAATTCGCCTTCCTTCGGGTAAAGAAGTTATATTGTCAGATACGGTTGGTTTTATTTCAGATTTACCGCATGAATTGGTTATGTCCTTTCGAGCCACTTTGGAAGAGGTATTATCGGCAGATATTGTTGTGCATGTCAGAGATTTGGCAAATCCGGATAATCAACAACAAAAACAAGATGTTTTAGAGGTTTTGCATCACTTAGGTTTAGAACATATTGAAAATCGAGATAATTATTTGGAACTCTGGAATAAAACAGATATTTTGAATGCAGAAGAAAAGCACTATGTTCAAGAAAATGCCAAAAGATTTCCATATATCATACCCACATCAGCAGTCAGCGGAGAGGGATGTGAAGCATTTTTGCAAGCTCTTGATGATAAATTATCTCAACATTATCAACTCATAGAGGTTAAAATTCCTTCAGAAAACGGAAAAGAACTGGCATGGATACATCAAAATGCTCAAGTTCAGTCAATAGAAAATCATGATAATTATCAGTTGGTTTATGCTAAAATAGATAATGTCAATTTAGCAAAACTTAATAATCGGATGAAAATAAAAATACTAAAATAGGTTGAATTTGAAAGAAGAGAATATAAATAGCAATATTATAACAACAAAAAGGAGCGGATTGATGAAAAAATGGATATTTTCTTTTGCATTTCTGGTTTCTTCATGCGCAGGGAGCAATGGTGCCATTAAATATCAAGAAAATTTGCAACAATGGATAGGAATGCCAGAGCCAAGTCTATATGATTCATGGGGTACGCCGACAACCGTATGGAATATAGATCCGCAAACCAAAGTTGTGACATATATTTCAAGAGAAAATACCCCGATAAACGGCGATTCTGATCCGTATAATGGCGTTGGTGTTGATGAAAACGGCATTCCGCAAGCAAATTTTGGTGAAAATTTGTGGGATAATCAAAATGATGATTATTATTGCAAAACCTCATTCACAATCACAAATGGCGAGGTTGTAAATTATAATTTCAACGGAGATGATTGCGTCGTTCCGGTCAAATGGTAATGCTACAATTTCAACCGCTGTCTCTGGCACAAAGAGATAAATATAATATTTATTATCAACGATGTAGAGAAAAAAGTTCTGATACATCATTTATCAATCTATGGGCGTGGAATAATAAGTATCAAACCGAAATAGCTTTTGCAGAAGATTTATGTTGGTTGCGTTTTCGCAAAGAAAACGATTATATTTATGGCCCGCCTTTAGGAGATTATAAGTTTGTCAATTGGCAAAAATTGTTTGCGCAATATTTTCCTAAACAAGCGCAATTCAAAAGTGTTACAGAAACTTTGGTTAAAGATTTGCAAAAAGTTTTTGCATCTAGGATAGAGGTTTTAGAAGATAGAGATAATTGGGAATATTTATATAATATTGCCGATTTAATAAATTTGAGCGGTGAAAAATATCGCAATCAGCGCAAATTATCTAATCAATTTATGCAAAATAATAATTACAAACTTGAGCCAATAGATGAGAGAAACATTGCCTCGGTAAGAATTTTTCAGCAAGAATGGTTAGAACAAAATAAAGAAAAATCAATAAGCTTAGAGCAAGAAAATGAAGCTATTAATAAAGTTTTGGATTCTTGGTTGGATTTAAGTAATCATATCTTTGGCTATATATTGTTTGTAAATGATAATATTGTCGGATATACAATAGGTGAAAAACAAGATGAAGAAAATATAATTATTCATTTTGAAAAAGCTTTGTATGATGTCAGAGGCGCTTATCCGGCAATCAACAAATTAACATTACAAAATATGTTACAGTATAAGATTGTCAATCGCGAACAAGATTTAGGAATAGAAGGGTTGAGAAGAGCTAAAGAAGAATATAACCCAATTGGATTTATTAAGAAATATCAATTAGTTTTTCGGCAAGGATAACCCTTCGTGCTGAACAATCATTCCGCGATGCAGCGCTTTTTCACGAACAGTTCCGGCATTGAGTTCAATCACGGCAATAGTGCGATTGGGAGAATAAATCAACCTTTCGGATAAAGGCTCGGCATTCTCAACAATACCGCTGATTTGGTGCTTATCATTAACAAAAATCATATCTAAGGGCAGATAAGTATTTTTCATCCAAAATGCTGTTTGATGAGGTTCAGGAAAAAGAAAAATCATTCCTTGATTTTTAGGCATAGATTTTCGATACATAAGGCCAAGAGCCAGCTCTTGAGGACTTTGAGCGGTTTCTACATTAAAATCAATTTGTTGTCCATTACTTTTGAATGTTAGAGATGAAAGTTCTCTTTGCGGATTTTTTTCAGTTTCAAAACAAGCAGAAAGCAACAACAAAAGTCCAGCAAAGACAGATATCTTTTTCATTATGTTAAACCTTTTTATTAACTTTTTTAGGCTGCCATTGAGAAACAACGACCGGTCCATGTTGAGACATACGAATACGATTGTTAGGCGTTTTTTCTTTATCTGTTTTAAAAAGTTCGGCAATTTGCTTCATATCAACAGCAATTATGTTATCTTTATGATAGTAAGATTGAAAAGCCTGACTCTGTTTTATGGTTGAACGTAAGTCCAACAATGGCAGATGAGCATATTTATCCCAGATTTGTTCCAAAAAAACAGCAGTTTTATCATCAATTTTAATATGAGGCATATAAGGATGCCCATTGGCAAAAACTTTGAGTAGATTAGGCTCAAGAAAACCTTTTTCCGTGGCAATGAACATTGATGGAAACAAAATTTCGTCCCCATGGCGCTGCATATAAACGATTTGCGCTAAAAAAAGTAAATGATGCAATTTTTCATCTTCAATAAAAAATTGTTTTTTATCGGCAAATTGTAAAAACCAATAAGCTGCATCAAAAGCGGAAGGGACGGCAATTTTAGGCATTTTTCATTCCTTATAAAAATTTATTAAAGGTATTATACGACATAATTTGCAAAACAAAATTATTAAAATATCCCTGTTGATTACTTTTTATCTCTTGTTTTATCACAAGTAATATTATATCAATAATGAAGAATTAATTTGAGATTAGTTTATTTTTGGGATTCAAAAACATGAAAGCGCTTCAAGATATTAAATTATATTGTGGAATTTTTGGTATGACGGCATTGTTGTGTTCTTGTTCATCAGCCGTTTTTCCTGATATTACCGAAGATGAGGAAGATGTTGTTGTCAGCCAAGATGGCGATGAAGATAGCTCTTTTATCGGAAGAAAAAGCAAGAAAATAGAGTTATCTATGCCGGAAGAAGGTGAAAGTCTGCAAGCAGATACAAAAAATGTAGCCTATGATAATGAAAAACCCGATATTCCGTTTGCAGCCAAAACCAAGCCAGTAAAAAAAGAAGAATTAAAAGAAAGTAAGGCCGAAGCAGAAAAAGCCTTGTCGGAAAATACAAAGAAAAAAGAAGAAAAGTCTAAAAAAATAGACATTCCGCAGAAACCGGTTATTTCTGCCGCAGATTTTGCTGCAAATGAAGAAGAAAATGCCATTCCGAGTGTTAGTTATAGATTAGATACTTTTTATTTTGCTAATGGCAGTTCATCACTCGATTCTCAATACAATAAACAGATTCGTAATATTGTTAAATTGGCAAAATCTAAGAAAAATTCTATTGTAACGGTTAAGGGCTATGCTTCAAGCCGTACACGCAATACAGATCCAGTCAGCCACAAATTGGCAAACTTTAAGGTTTCTGCGGCAAGAGCGCAAAGCGTTGCTGAAGCTTTGAAGAGATATGGTTTGCCGGCAAGCAAGATTCAAACCGAAGCTTTATCAGATTCAATGCCTGCTTATCAAGAGGTTATGCCTGAAGGCGAGCGTTTGAACCGCCGTGTAGAAGTTTATATTGCTTATTAAAGCTCAGGTGGTTGAGTGGAAGAAGCTTTAGAAAATGAAAAATCTTTAGGGGGCAACCTGTGGAAGGTTGTCCCTGTTAATGAGCGTTTAATAGAAAGTATCAGCCAAAAATATCATTTGCCCTATTTAATTGCGCGGCTTTTATATTTGCGCGGCATAAAAGAAGAAGATATCAAAAATTTTATTGAACCCAAATTACAAACATTATTACCGGACCCGTCTTGCTTAAAAGATATGGATAAGGCAGCGGCGCGTATTGCCGATGCGGTAATTAAGAAGGAACAAATCGGTATTATCGGAGATTATGATGTTGATGGAGCCACATCTTCTTCGGTTTTACGTTTGTTTTTAGAAAGTGTGGGGCTAAATCCATTAATTCATATACCGGATAGGGAAGAAGGCTACGGCCCCAGTAAAATGGCCATAGACGAGTTTATGGCTGCAGGCGTTGATTTGGTTATCACCACGGATTGCGGTACCACAGCTTTTGCGCCGTTTGAATATGCCAAAGAGAAAAATATTCCGGTCATTGTTTTAGATCATCACGAAGCCGAAGTTTTACTGCCTCCGGTCTATGCTTTGGTCAACCCCAAGCGTTTAGATGAAACCTGTGATGTGGAATATTTGAAATATATGGCCGCTGTTGGCGTGGTTTTTGTAACAATTGTTGCAATTAATCGAGAATTGCGCCGTCGAGGATTTTTTACGCAAGAGAATCCGGAGCCTAATTTACTTCAGTGGTTAGACCTGGTTGCTCTGGGTACGGTTTGTGATGTTGTCCCGCTTAAAGGGTTAAATCGAGCTTTTGTTCGCCAAGGTTTGAAAGTAATGTCAAAACGCACCAATCTAGGCATTCGCGCATTGGTCGATAAAGCCGGTTTGACAGAAGCGCCTACCGCTTTTCATTTAGGCTATGTCCTAGGGCCGAGAATCAACGCTTGTGGCAGAGTAGGCGATTCAGCTCTCGGAAATAAGCTTTTATGTATGAAAGATGAAAAACAAGCACAGCTACTGGCCGATAAGCTAGGAGAATTTAATCAGCAACGCAAAGAAATTGAAAATTATGTATTGCTCAATGCCATTGAAATGTTAGAAGGAACGCCGCAGACCTATCCGATTGCTTTTGTTGCGGGGCATGATTGGCATCAAGGTGTTATTGGTATTGTTGCCGGAAAATTAAAAGAAAGATATAATTTACCGTCTTTTGTAATGTCCATAGAGGCAGATGAGGTTAAAGGCTCAGCCCGCTCCATTCCGCAGGTGGATTTAGGCGCTTTGGTAATAGCCGCAAAAGAAAAAGGCTTATTGACCAAAGGCGGCGGACATACAATGGCGGCAGGATTTTCTTTAAACGAAGACAAAATTGAAGATTTCAAAAAGTTTGTCGGCGAATATGTCAGCGAAAAAATCGGTGGAGAAGCTATTGTACCGGTAATAGATATTGATGGAGAGTTGGAATTATCGGGTGCAACATTAGATTTAGCCGATAATTTGGAAATGTTGGAACCCTATGGTTCAGGCAATAGTGAGCCAAAATTGTTATTGCATCGCGTTCGCATCAACAAAGCCTCAATTATCGGTAGCGGTCATGTTAAATGCTTTTTAGGCTCAGATAACGGTGGTTCGGTTAAAGGTATAGCCTTTCGGGTTGCCGATAATGATATTGGGCAAGCCATGCTCAATGCCAAAGGAGAAGTTTTTGATGTTGTCGGTGTCTTAAGAAAAGATAGCTGGCAAGGAAGAAATTCGGTGCAGTTTATGATAGAAGATATCAAGAGGTGCTAAATGAGTAATAACGAAAAAAATGTCAAAAAAAGAGCTCAACATATAAAAAAAATCAGATTAGAGCGAGAAAAGGCCGTATTTATGAAGGTCAGTGCTAAAATAAGAGCCTATTTATTTACTGGTATTTTGGTAACGGCACCGGTTGCCATCACTTTTTACATGGCTTATAAGTTTATTTATTGGATAGACGGAATGGTCGGTAAAATGATGCCTCCGCAAGTCAGAGAATATTTTATTATGTATGATATTCCGATGATTCCCGGTTTAGGATTGATTATATTAATAGCCGCCTTAATTGTAGTCGGAATGTTTGCCGCCGGTTTTTTAGGCAAATTTTTCATGCGCTTGGGAGAGTGGATAGTTTATAAATTGCCGGTTATTTCTAGTGTCTATTCACTTTTAAAGCAAGTTTTTGAGACTTTTCTTTCCAACAAGACTCAATCGTTTAATAAAGTGGTAATGTTGGAATATCCGCGCAAGGGAATTTGGATTTTAGGTTTTGTAAGTTCAGATACCAAAGGTGAGGTAAAACAATATTTCGGCGGGGAAGAAATGCTCAATATTTTTATTCCGACAACCCCGAACCCAACCTCAGGTTTTTTGATTTTTGTTCCCAAAAAAGACACAATTGAGTTGAATATGAGTGTTGAGGAAGGCTTAAAATTTGTCATTTCTTGCGGTATTGCCGAACCAGATGCCGAAAAATTGAAGAAAAAATAATAAAAAATACTTTTTTTTGTTATTTTTTTGAGAAAAGACTTGATTATTTATTAAGAGTATTTTATACAAGCTTTAGTTTTTGATTTGCGGCCATGGCGGAATTGGTAGACGCGTAACGTTGAGGTCGTTATGGGAGGTATCCCGTGGAAGTTCAAGTCTTCTTGGCCGCACCAATTAAAAATTAAAAGATAAAGATAGTAAATCACCCGCTAAATAGAAGCCAAGCGGGTTTTTTTATTGGAACAAAATCGGGGGTAGCATGAGTAAGCGTAACAAGCGGGTTGTATTACTTCCCAAAAATAAAAAAATTTCCAAAAAGAAGAAAAAGACAGAGCAGATTCTGGGTATTGGTCCCCGAATGATAAATTCGGTTACCAAAGCTCTTGATAATAATAACAGCAAATACATCCGCAAAATAGCCGATGGTTTGAGCGAATATGAATTGGCACGTTTGCTTGAATCTTTGGATAATGACCAACGTATCAAATTGGTTGATATCTTGGGAGATAAGATTAATCCGGATGTTTTCCCCGAATTAAATGAAGTTGTACAAGAACAAATCATTGACAATTTGGATTCTGATCAAGTGGTCAAAATTGTTAATGAGTTGGATTCTGAAGATGCGGTCGAAATTTTGGAACATATGGATGATGATGAACAAGCGCAAATCATCAGCCAGTTGGATCCGGAATTAAAATATCAGGTAAAGTCATCTTTTGCCTATCCGGAAGATTCGGCCGGACGTATTATGTCCCGAGATTTTGTTGCCGTTCCGAATGATTGGTCAGTAAAAGAAACACGTCAATATCTACTTAAAGAACAAGATTTACCGGATGAATTTTATGAAATTTTTATAACCGATTCTTTGTATCATCCGGTTGGTCAAATCAGTTTGGATAAGCTCATACGCTCTAAGCCCTCAGAGGCCTTAACCGATATTATGGACGGGGAAGTTTGTCCGATAGATGCCTACACGGATCAAGAAGAAGTTGCACATATGTTTCGTGAATATGGTTGGAAGTCAGCCATGGTTGTTGATAACAAAGGCCGACTGGTCGGAACAATTATGGTCGATGATATTGTTCATATTGTTCATGAAGAAGCCAGTGAAGATATCATGCACTTGTCCGGAACAGAAGAGGGCGATGTTTATAAATCTGTTTTTAATATTTTTCGTTCCCGAGTCATATGGTTGGTTACCAATTTATTTGCAACCATCGTTGCTGCATCTGTCGTTAAAGGGTTTCAAGACATCATAGCTCAAATATCGACCTTGGCGGTTTTGATGCCGATAGTGGCATCAATGGGTGGAACAACGGGACAACAAACATTAGCCGTGGTCGTCAGAGCCTTGGCAACCAAAGAGCTAACTTCGCGCAATACAATCAAGGTTATAGGTAAAGAGTTTACAGTCGGAATATGTAATGGAATGTTGTTTGCCGCCATGATATGGGGCGTAACACATATTATGTTTCCTGATAAAATCATGATAAGCAATATCATAGCGGTTGCCATGTTGTGCAATTTGATGATAGCCAGTCTTGCCGGAATTTTAATTCCCTTGACCTTAAATAAGTTAAAAGTAGATCCGGCAATATCTTCAGGTGTATTTTTGATTGCTTTAACAGATTCGGGTGGATTTTTCATCTTTTTAGGTTTGGCAAAATTACTTCTATTTTAAAAATTGCTATGAATATCTTTGAGTTTTAGCTTTTTATCTCGGTAAAATTAAGATAGTGTAATCATAGATAAATGTGTCATAACGGAGATATATAATGTTATTAGGACTGGCATGCGCCATTGTCGTTGTTATTTTGGACCAGTTTTCCAAATATTATATTATGGAAAATATTCTTAATGAATATGGGGCGATTAGTTTTACCTCATTTTTTAATTTAGTCAGAGCATGGAACACTGGAGTAAGTTTCTCAATGTTCAATGACGGTGGACAAGCAGGTGTCGTTTTACTCTCACTTGTTTCTTTAATAATTGTTTGCTTTTTACTTTATTGGTTGTATAAAGAACAAGAAAAGATTATCCAATTGTCTTTGGGATTTATTATAGGCGGCGCCATTGGAAATGTTATAGATAGAATAAGCAGAGGAGCCGTGTTTGACTTTTTGGATTTTCATATCGGCGACCACCATTGGCCGGCTTTTAATTTGGCAGATAGTTTTATTTGTATAGGTGCAACCATTATAATTGTTCATGGTTTGTTTTTTGCACCTAAAAAAGAAGAGGAAAAAAAATGAGAAAAAATATAATGGCAGCTTTTGTTGCCGTATTAGCATTAAGTGCTTGTGGAAATATCAATAGAGAAACATTGGGTTTGGCTAAAAAAGCTCCGAATGAATTTATGGTTTCAACCAAAGCTCCGTTGACCATGCCGCCCGAAGCAGATTTGAATCCTGTTAAGCCGGCGCCTTCGGTTCAACCCAAAATTACATTAGAAGATGTAAGTAAAGAAGAAGCCAATTTTGTATCAAATTTTGATGAACCATCGGTTGTAACCAAAATTGATGATATCAGCAATGCCATAGATAAAGAATTGCAAAGAATGAAGCGTAATGGCTAGATTAAAATACATCATCATTTATGGGCTTTTATTATGTCTTTTTGTGCTCCCCGTTCAGGCTAGGTTGTTCGGGGCACAAAGTTTTATGCTTGAAAACGGATTGCAAGTAGTTGTTGTGGAAAACCACAAAGCACCGATAATAAAATATATGATATGGTATAAAGCCAGCGCCGTAGACGAAAAAGAAGGTAAGGGCGGAACAGCTCATTTGTTGGAGCATCTCATGTTTCGTGGCACTTCAAACGTAAGCGGAGAAATGTTTGATGATGTGTTAAAACAAAACGGGGTTGAAAGCAATGCTTTTACTTCGCTTGATTTTACGGTCTACTATCATAGTTTGGATATTTCAAAGTTAGAATTGGTTATGGCCTTGGAAGCCGACCGCATGAAAAATTTGCAAATATCTCCTAAAAATTTTGCTTTAGAAAGAGATATTGTATATCAAGAGCGAAAACAAGTGGTAGATAATAATCCTTCAGCACCTTTTTCAGAGAGTTATCGCAAAGTTTTGTGGCAAGAACATCCCTATGCTCGTTCGGTAAGCGGTACGGAAAAAGAAATAAAGTCTTTAACTTTGGAAGATGTGCAAGATTTTTATAATGGTCTTTATTCTCCCGATAATGCCGTTCTTATTTTGTCCGGAGATATAGATATGCAAACAGCCAAATCTTTGGCACAGAAATATTACGGAGAAATAGAAAAAAGACCGCTTGCCGCAAAAGCTAAATTTCCCAATTTAAAACAAAACATACGCGCAAAATTAGAAATGCAATTGCCGCAAATCAATACACCTAGATTGCTCAAAACATATATAGCTCCGTCTTTAAGTCTCAATAAAGATGAAATTTATAATTTGTCCGTATTATCTAAATATTTAGGCGAAGGAGAAACCTCTGAATTGTATAAAGATTTGGTTCTTGAGCAAAAAAAAGCGCTGGCGGTTTCCTCATCATATGATTATTTGTCGCGCAGTTATGGTCGATTTCAGATTTCGGCATTGCCGGCAAATGGTGTCAGTGTTCAAGAACTTGAACAAGCTATTGATGAAAGTATAAAAAAAGCGATTAAGAATTTGAATATAGATAAAATAAACAATGTCAAAGACAAAATGCTATCAGGACTTGTTTATCTGCAAGACAATCCGTTTGATGCGGCAGATACGGTAGGCATCATGAGTGCTGCCGGAATGAGCGTGAATGACATAGAAAAACAGGCAGAATATATCCGTGCTGTTCAATACCAAGATGTAAAAGAATCTGCCAATAAATTATTCTTAGAAAATGCAGCTTTGACAGGTTTTCTTAAACCTTTGGGAGAAAATTGATGAGGTCTCGACGTCGTTCAAAATCTTCCGCTTTCTTTGCTAAAATCTTGCAATATTTGCTGGTATTATTGCTTGTTTTAGGAGGAAGTTGGTATTTTTACAAACAATATATCAGCTTTAATGCCGAGAAAATTTTATCAGAATCAATCTTACAAGAAAAAACTTTTGTTGCTCGTCCGGTTGAAGTAATTTCTCCGCATTATAAAATAAAGGCTTATTTATTGGAAGAAAAAACAGCCCCGATTATTAGTTTTAGCTTTATGTTTAAAGGGGCAGGGCGTGTTTCTGATGATAAAGACCAACAGGGAATTTCCGGCTTAACCGCAGCAATGCTCACTGAAGGAACAGAAAGTTTAACCTCACAAGATTTTAAAGAAAAATTGGAAAATTATGCCATAGGTATTTCTTTTTCTGCAGGGTTAGATGATTTTACCGGAGCCATGGTAACCACGAGTGAACATCAAAAACAAGCTTATGCCTTATTGAAAGATATTCTAATTCACCCACGTTTTGATAAAGAAGATTTAAATCGGACCAAACTGCAACTACAAAAATCTTTTTTGTTGCAAAAGGAACATCCGCAAAGCATTTTGAACTTAAAATTTGCTGAATATCTTTACAAAAATCATCCTTACGGCAGAAATCCTTTAGGAGAATGGAATGCCGTAAGCAAATTAAATCGGCAAGATTTGTTAAAATATATGCAAACTCATTTTGCACAAAATAATTTGATAATAGGTGTGGCCGGAGATATCACACCGGAAAATTTGGAAAACGTTTTAGATGATGTTTTTGGTTCGTTACCACAAAGTACGGCCATAGATTTTGTCCGCAATCCGGATATGGATTTTAACATGCCGGAGCTGAATATAGATTTTGCTGCCGGCGCACAAAATATCAGCCGATTTGCGGCTAAAGGTGTATCTCGCAGTGATAAAGATTTTTATCCTTTATATGTCGCAAATCATATTTTTGGCGGTTCAGGCTTAAGCTCTCGCTTATCAAAGGCAGCCAGAGAAGATAAAGGTTTGACATATAGTATTTATACATATATGAGCCTTGCGGATAAATCACCGCTGCTTCAAGGTGAATTTTCTGCAACCAAGGATAAATATGCCAAGGTAAAAGAAATTTTGCGCCAAGAGTGGAACAAATTTGGTCAGCAGGGAGCAACAGAACAGGAAGTAGAAGATGCCAAGAACTATTTGTTGGCATCATATAATTTGCGTTTTGCCTCAATTGCCAATTTATCAGAAATTTTATTATATATGCAAAAAGAAGATTTAGGATTAGACTTTTTACAAAATAGAAATAACAATATAAAAAATATAAGTACTGAGCAAGTAAACCAAGTTGCCAAAAAATATTTCAAACCACAAGGATATGTTTCGGTAAATATTGGCAATTTTGGGCAAAATAAGGAGAAATAAATGACAGGTACTGTTAATAAATTAAGAGCATGGAAAAGATTGGAACGTCATGCCAAAAAAATGAACAAAGTTGAAATGAGAACTTTGTTCGAAGAAGATAATAAAAGAGCTTCAAAGTTCAGTTTGCAACTTGAATCAATGTTGGTTGATTTTTCCAAAAACCGCATCAACGAAAAAACAGTTTTATACTTATTGGAATTGGCGCGTGTTCGCGGTGTAGAAGAGAAAATACAAGCCATGTTCAGCGGAGAAAAAATTAACTTTACCGAACATCGTGCTGTTTTGCATACCGCATTAAGAAACAGAGATAACACCCCTGTTTGGGCAGACGGTAAAAACGTCATGCCGCAAATTAATGAAGTTTTAGCCAAAATGCGTAAGTTTTCAGAATCTGTACGCTTAGGTAAATTTGTCGGTCAAACCGGTAAAAAATTAACCGATATTGTTAATATTGGCATTGGGGGTTCAGATTTAGGTCCGGTTATGGCTAATGAAGCTTTGAAAAAGTACAAAGCAAAAGATATTAATACCTATTTTATATCTAATATTGATGGCACGGGTTGCGCAGAAGTTTTAAATAAACTCAATCCTGAAACCACTTTGTTTATTGTCGCCTCAAAGACATTTACTACAATAGAAACATTAACCAATGCCAAAACCTGCCGCAAATGGTTGGTAGATGCTTTGGGCGAACATGCCGTAGCCAAACATTTTGTGGCCTTATCTACCAACGCCCCAAAAGTTAAAGAATTCGGTATTGATACCGAAAATATGTTTGAGTTTTGGGATTTTGTCGGTGGCAGATATTCTATGTGGTCAGCAATTGGCCTATCCATTGCCATTGCCATTGGAATGGATAATTTTGAAAAAATGTTGGAAGGCGCTCACACTATGGATTTGCACTTCCGCCATACCGATTTGGCGCATAACATTCCGGTTATGTTAGCCTTAATAGGAATTTGGAATAACAATTTTTTAGGCTTTCGTAGTCAAGCTGTTGTTCCTTACGACCAATATTTGCGCTATTTACCGGCATATTTGCAACAATTGGAGATGGAAAGCAATGGTAAATTTGTAAGTTCTGAAAATGAGTTTGTAAAATATAATACAGGTTCGGTTATTTTTGGCGGAGCCGGTACAGATGTACAACATTCTTTCTTCCAAATGCTGCACCAAGGGACAACCCCCATACCGGTAGACTTTATTATTCCGGCAATTTCTCATAATGAAATCGGCGATCATCATGAAATTTTAATCGCCAATGTTTTGGCTCAAGCCGAGGCTTTGATGAAAGGTAAAACCGTAAAAGAAGCCGCTGAAGAATTAGCCAAAGCCGGAAAAGATAAAGACGAAATAAATAGCATGAAAAAATATAAGAGTTTCCCTGGAAACAACCCAAGCAACATGATTATCTGCAAAAAGATAGATCCATATACTTTGGGTATGTTGGTGGCTATGTATGAACACAAAGTCTTTGTTCAAGGCATCATTTGGGATATCAACTCTTTTGACCAATTCGGTGTCGAATTAGGCAAAAAAATGGCTTTAGATATTCTGCCTGAATTGCAAGAAAATGCATCAAGCATTCATCATGACAGTTCAACGGCAGCTTTAATTAGATATATCAAAAACTTAAGAAAGTAAGTTCATGGGCATCAGAATCTTACCATCAAATTTAGTCAACCAAATCGCCGCCGGAGAAGTTATTGAACGGCCAGCCTCTGTTATCAAAGAACTGGTTGAAAACTCAATAGATGCGGGAGCTACTTCCATTGAAGTAACTTTGGTTGATGGTGGTAAGAGTCTGATAATTGTATCAGATAACGGTAAAGGTATGACACTAGACGAGTTAGAACTTGCGGTTGAAAGACATGCCACTTCTAAGTTACCTGATGACAATTTATTTAATATCAATTTCTTAGGTTTTCGCGGTGAAGCTTTGCCGTCCATTTCTTCCGTCGCCAGATTAAGCATTACCTCACGACCTCAAGGGGCAGACAGCGCATGGAAAATCGAGGTTAATGGTGGAGAAAAGACAAAGCCGGTGCCAACCTCATATCCGTTTGGTACCAGAATAGAGGTTAGAGATTTATTTTATGCCACACCGGCAAGGTTGAAATTTTTGAAAGCATCAACTTCAGAAACCAATGCCTGTGCTGATATTTTAACCCGAATTGCCATGGCCAATCCGCATATTTCATTTTATCTGAAAGACGGTGATAAGAAAAAGCTGAGTTTGAATGCAGAGCAGGGAGAGCTCTTTGATGCCAGATTGAAGCGCTTATCAGATGTGATGGGTAAAGAATTTGGCGAAAACTCGGTTCTGATAGATGCCACAAGAGAAAATTTGCATATTTCAGGTTATGTCAGTTTGCCAACCTTAAATAAAGCCAATTCATTATCACAATATTTGTTTGTCAACAATAGACCCGTTCGTGATAAACTTTTGCTCGGAGCCATAAAAGGGGCATATATGGATGTTTTGGCCTCAAATCGCTATCCGATGTGTGCTTTGTTTTTTGATATTGATCCGGCTTATGTCGATGTGAATGTGCATCCGGCCAAAGCAGAGGTTCGTTTTTATGACAATGCCTTGGTCAGAGGATTGCTGGTGAGTGCCATACGCAATGCCTTAACCATTGAAAGCAGACGATCTTCAAACACATTAGATATAAATGAGTTTGTTCAAGATACCATTCCTGAATTTGGCGTACCTCGCACGACAGAAACTGTGGAACAAGTTGCCGTTAATAACATTCCTGATACATTGGAATTAAGAGAGCACAATCCTCAGACACAGATTCGCCCAATGGGGTTCAATTTTCAAAGTGCCGTTGTTTCGCCGAGCCGCCGTTCTCAAGTGGAGTTGCCCGAATTAGAGCATAAATTTTCCGTAAAAGTAGAAACACCGTCTAGTTATGAAAATCTGCCGACAACGGAAACCGGTCCTTTAGGAATACCCAAAGCCCAATTCCATAATACATATATCATTTCGCAAACGGAAGATAGTATTGTGATAATAGACCAACATGCCTCGCATGAACGCATCGTTATGGAACGTATGAAAGCCAATTTGCAAAAAAATGGTCGTCTGTCTTCACAAATGCTATTGATTCCTGAAGTAGTGGATTTAGATGGCTCTGCCAAAGAAAGAATTTTGAGCTTAACTGCAGAATTAAATCAATTAGGCTTAGTTATAGAAGAATTTGGTACGACCGCAGTGATTGTACGAGAAGTTCCGGCTTTGATAAAAGATTGTGATGTAAAACAATTGATTACCGATTTAGCTGATGAAATTGCCGAATGGGGCGGAGAATATGCCTTGACCGATAAGTTGCACCATATATGTGCTACTTTTGCCTGCCATGGTTCGGTTAGAGCCGGACGGTCTTTGAATTTTGATGAAATGAATCGTCTGCTTAGAGATATGGAAAAAACAGATCATTCTGGACAATGTAATCATGGTCGTCCAACATATATTGAACTCAAACTCAAAGATATAGAAAAACTTTTTAATCGCAGATAGAGGAAGTCTATGTTTCAAAAGTTAAAAGAAAAAATAAATTCATTATATACGGTCAAAAACTATAAAAAATTGTCTCCGTATATTCAGCCATATTGGAAACGCGCATTGTTGGCATTGCTTATCACAATTCCAATCGGTGGTATGGATGCGGTTATTGCTTGGGCTTTAAAACCGTATATGGATGTGGTTATGGTAGAAAAAAGCACATCTTCAACCACTTATCTGCCTCTTTTAATCATTTTCTTCAGCTTACTTCAAAGTGTTTTGAATTATATGGCAACATATATGAATACATGGGTCGGTCGAAAAATTACCAATGATTTGAAAGCTGAATTGTATAAGAAGCTTCTCCATAATGATACGCATTTTTTTGACACGACAACTTCAGGAGATGTTCAATTTAGATACAATAATGATGTGGAATTGGCTTGTAATGGTTTGCTGGCAAATGTTAAATTATTTACAACCCGAGTGTTCTCTTCAATTTCTTTAATATTTGTTTTATTTTATAATTCATGGCAATTGGCTTTGGTCGCTATTGTTATTTTAGGCTGCGCATTATATCCGTTAACAACAGTTCGCAAAAAATTAAAAGATTTAACAAAACAAAATGTCTTTGCCGGCGGAAGTATTGCTACTAGTTATAATGAAACATTTAGCGGAAACAGAGTAATATCTTCTTATAATTTGTATGATTACGCCTACAATCGTTTTAAGGATGACTTGCATCAACTTTTTCGCATTGGCATCAAAATGATTCAGCGTACAGGTTTAATCTCTCCGTTGATGCATTTCATTGTTTCTTTAGGAATTGCTTTGGTAATCTGGCTTGGCAGTTATTTGATTGTTAATCATGAGATTTCAAGTGGTAACTTTGTTTCCTTTATTGCCGCATTGATTATGTTATATAATCCGATAAAAAGTATCGGTAATAATTACAATTCTGTACAAATGTCTTTAATGGCAATTGAACGAGTTTTTGGTCTTTTGGAAATGGAACCAGCAATAAAGAATAAACCAAATGCAAAAAAGCTGACTTCCGTAAATGAAGGAATAGAATATAAAGATGTTTGCTTTGAATATATAAATAATAAGCCGGTTCTAAAGCATATCAATTTAAAAATAAAAGTTGGTGAGACCATAGCCTTTGTTGGAAATTCAGGTGGCGGAAAAACCACTACGGTAAATTTATTGCCACGTTTTTATGACATAAAGTCTGGTTCCTTGTTAATTGATGGGGTTGATGTCAGAGATTATGACTTAGATTCTTTGCGCGACAAAATAGCTATTGTTTTTCAAGATAATTTCTTATTTGCAGGCACAATCAGAGAAAATATATTATTAGGAAAACAAAATGCGTCACAAGCAGATATTGACAAAGCAATTCAATCGGCATGTTTGAGCGATTTTATCAAATCATTGGATAAAGGCTTGGATACTGAAATTGGTGAGAGAGGAGTCTTACTGTCGGGCGGACAAAAACAACGTATTGCCATAGCTCGTGCATTCTTAAAAAATGCGCCGATTGTTATTTTAGACGAGGCTACCTCAGCATTGGATAATAAATCAGAAGGCATTGTTCAGCAAGCCATAGAAAACTTGATGGCAGATAGAACTGTGTTTATCATAGCCCACCGTTTATCCACGGTAAAAAATGCCGATAAAATTGTGGTTATTAACAATGGAGAGATTGTAGAAGAAGGTAAGCACGAAGAACTTTTGGCCAAAGAAAATAGTGCTTACGCGGCTCTGTATAAAACTCAAATTAAATAGACATAAAAAAATCCTCACTTTAGAAAGTGAGGATTTTTTTATGTGATGAGAAAGACTATAAATTTTTATACATATTCCAAGTAGAAGAAATGATATTTTCCAAATCAGAATGTGTGGCTTTCCACCCCAAAATCTCCCAAGCTTTATCTGCTTTAGCAGTAAGTTCGGCAGGGTCACCGGCACGACGAGGTGCAAATTCATAAGGAATTTTTTTACCAATAATCTCTTGGGTTTTATTAACCATTTCCAATACGCTGCTTCCGATAGAAGTACCGAGATTCAAAATTTGGCTTTCTCCGCCTTTTTCCAAATATTCCAAAGCCAAAGCATGAGCAGAGCCTAAATCTGTAACATGAATATAATCACGAATACACGTTCCGTCGCGAGTAGGATAATCATTGCCAAAAATTTTTAACTTTTCTCTTTTGCCGATAGCGGCTTCCATAACAATAGGTAAAAGATTTTGAGGATTTTCTTCCAATCCTTTAATGTCACCGTTTTCATCATATCCAACAGCATTGAAATAGCGTAAAGAAACAAATTTTATACCCTTGAGCTGGTCATACCACTTTAAAAAACGCTCAGTTTCGAGTTTAGTAAAGCCATAGAAACTCATTGGATTTTCTGGGTGCGTTTCATCAAGAGGCAAATATTGCGGCATGCCGTAAACAGCAGCAGAAGAAGAAAAAATAGCTTTGTTAACGCCGGCTTCCACCATGGCATTGAGAACATTAATCACTCCGTTAATATTATTCAAAGCATATTTCATCGGATTTTCCATAGATTCTCCAACGGCTTTTTTTCCGGCAAGAAGAACAATACCGTCAACTTTTTGTTTTAAGGCTGAAAGAATTTGCTCGTAGTTAAGAATATCTCCTTCAATAAAATTTGCTTGAGGAAAAAGATTGAGCTTTGTTCCTGTGGAAAGATTATCAAATACCGTCACTTGCATATTGCGGTTAAGTAAAGCTTTGACGACATGAGAACCGATATAACCGGCACCGCCAATAACTAAAATGTGCATTTTTTTCTCCTTATACTATATCAGATAACGGCAGAATATAAACAACTTAAGGTCTTGTAAAAGAAAATTTTTCATTTATTGACAATAGAAAAATAAAATGCTAAAAGCGTCGCGCAACAATAAAAAGAGAAGGAATTTTATTCATGACGCAAGAATTTTTTTGCGGCATAGACTTTGGTACGTCCAATTCGTCTATAGCCGTAACATCACCTACGCTCAAACCTCAAATGGTTACAGTTGAAGCTGAGCATACAACCATTCCATCAGCCATTTTTTATGAAGCCAATAGTCCATCTCCGGTATTTGGACGCAAGGCAATGCAAAAATATATAAACGGAGAAGAAGGAAGACTTATGCGTTCCTTAAAAAGAGTTTTGGGAACGGATTTAATGCAAAATGGCACGATTTTGAATGGAAAATCAGTAAAATTTGAGAATATTTTAGCCCAATATATAAAATATATGAAAGAAAAAGCAGAGACCAGCATCAATAAAACAATTAAAAAGGTTGTTATGGGAAGACCGGTTCATTTTAGAGATAATGATAGAAAAGGAGATAAGGAAGCAGAAAAGCAATTAAGAGAAATTGCTCAAATATCAGGTTTTGATGAAATATATTTTCAATACGAGCCAATTGCCGCAGCATATGCTCATGAAGAAAAAATAACCGGAGAAAAGTTAGCCTGTGTTATTGATATAGGCGGAGGAACATCAGATTTTAGTATCATTCGTTTAGGCGAAAAATTAAAATATAAGCAAAATCGTCAAGATGATATTTTAGCAGATTCGGGTATCAGAATAGGCGGAAACGATTTTGATAAAGACTTATCAATAAGCTCTTTCATGCCTGAATTAGGTTTTAGAACGACCTATGGTAAAAAGAATTTATATGTACCAAGCTCTCAATATTTTGATATGTCGGAATGGAGCAAAATAAACGGAGCATATAACTATCAAAATAAAAAAATTATCAAAGAAGTTCTAAATGAGGCACATCAACCGGAAAAATATGTAAGATTGCAAGAGTTATATGAGCAAGAGGCCGGACATAGATTGCTTATGTTGGTTGAAGAAGCTAAAATAAAACTATCACAATCGTCCCAAATTAATACGACTCTGGAATTTTTAAGCGGAAAACCTAAAATAAAGACCAGTGAAAATTTGTTTAGTCAGGCTATAAAACCAGATTTATCCCAAATCAAAAAAGCTATGTCTGAATGTTTACAGCAAGCTCAAATAAAATCCGAAAAAATAGAAATCATCATTTTAACCGGAGGTTCAACCGAAATTCCATTTGTAAAAAATGAATTATGCCAAATGTTTCCCCAAGCACAAATTTCGGCAGAAAATAAGCTCATATCAGTAGGTCTTGGCTTAGCATTTGATGCTTATCATTATTTTTGAAAAAAATTTTTTAGGAGAGGGGTGTTTTTTTCATTTTAATGAATATATAGACACTGTTTATAAAAAAAGATATAAGATTTTATGCAACTAAAATTAGAATAAAATATGTATTGACAAGCTAGTATAAGTTGATAGAATTTAATCGTCTCAATTAGAGATAAATATACAGGAGTTTAAAAATGAAAAAATATTTATTATTAGCCGGTGTGGCTTCTATTATGAGTTTTAATGCCAACGCAATGGATATGGAAATGAAACCTTATGTTGGTTTGGATTATGTTCGTTCAATGGTAGATATTAACGAAGATTATGCAGAAGACGACTTTAACGCACTTGCTGTTACAGCCGGTGTAAAAATGCATAAAAACTTTGGTGTTGAAGCTTTCTTTGAGCAAACAGATGAAGGTAAAAAACATCATGATGGTGTAGAAATCAAAGATAAATATCATGCATATGGTGTAGATTTGATTGGTTATATGCCTTTGGGTTGCGAAGAGAAAGTTGAATTGCTCGGCTCTTTGGGTTTAGGTTATTATGATGCTGAAGCAAAAGTAGAATCAGCTCTTGGAAGAGAAAAATTAACCGATGATGGTTGGGGCTGGAGATTGGGTGCCGGTGCTCAATATAACTTTACCGAAAATATGGCAGCACGCATGATGGTTCGTTATGCTGATGTTGATATTGAAGGTGTTGACAATATTGTTGATGTAACAGCCGGTGTTAGATACAGCTTCTAAGATAATATAAAGTTAAAGCCTTTGTGAAAAAGAGAGAATGAGAAAAGTTCTCTCTTTTTTATAAACTATTCTCTGACATTTCCTGAAAATTCTTGAATTAAATTAATAGAATTTTGCTGGTTGTTTGTTTTGGACACCGGACGACTGCTCGGAGTAGCTATAATGCCTTGTTTTTGTAAAATTAATTTTCCAATGGGAATAATGTCATTATCACTTTGTTGGTGAGAAATGTTTTCTTCATTTTTTTGAGATTGATTATTGGTATTCAACATAGCATTTTGTAATGTTTCTTGCCTTTGTTGAACAAAATCATTTGCGCGCATTTGATGTTGAACACCCTGATTAAATTCATATTTCTGTTGTTCCATTCTTGCCAAAACATCTTGACGACAATTGTGTTTAAAAGTATCTCTCATATCTGCTTGTCGATTATTAAGAATATACTGTATAAATTCATCAGTTTTTTCAGGAACAGGTATATAATAATCACGAACAATATTCATATTGTCTTTGCATGAGAGGTGCATAATTTTGGCTTTTATAGGGTTTTTATCTGAAGTAACAAAAGTTTCAGAATCATAAGAAAGAGGAAGATAAGTTTGATTATTAAAAGAAAACTCTGCTGATTTTCCAATATACCCATTAACGGCTTGATCTTTGGTTAAAGTTCTATTCACTGCAGTTTGAGCTGTTTTGGAGGTTGGTTGCATAACCCCATTTTGAAATTCGCAAACATTATAAGTTCTTGGAGTATCAACATTTCTTCTGCATTTCATATAATCTTCCATGCCAAAATATCCAAAAAATTTATCATTTGGACTTTGTTCATAAACATTGATAAAACCAACTTTAACGTCTCTTCCCAATGCTTGTCCCATAATAGCAGAAACATATTTATCTCCGGTGGCAGTACCTCCAGTAACGGATCCAACATCAGTTACGCCATCATATTTGGCGGCATAATCAAGATGAGGTGTTGCATAGACTATTCCGTTTCTTCCGACACGAGCACTTAACAATGTATAATCATCAGAAGCAGTGGCTCCGGAAAAGAGATATTGATCTTTGGGAAATTTTTCTTTCAATTCATCCATTGAATAAGCTTGAGGTAGTTCATCAAAAGAATTTGCGCCCAACTTTTGTAAAATTTGTTCATAAGGTTTGATGACGCCATTTTTTTTGTCCTCTTGAATTTTTGCCGAAATAATTAATTTTTCCAATCCTTGATTAATTTGTTCTTGGGTTAAACTATCTTTATTATATTCAGGATCATGAAACCAGTCTTTAGCTTTAATAGGGATAATTAAACTACTCATAAATTCAGCATCTTCAAAATCATTAACCAGTTTGGGCATAATTTCTTTGGCTTCTTTAGCCGACATTATAGGAGTAAAAATTTCAAATTTTCCGTTATCACTAGTATCAAGATTTTCTTGTCGAATATACCATTGATGGGCTTCACTTCCGCTTTCTAATCCGTTATGTTTTAAAATATTCTCAATAGCTTGCTCATTGGCAGATCCCGACAAACCAATATTAAACAAAACTTGTTCATCATCATTCATATTTTCCAAACATTCAACATAGTTTTCAACACTAAATTGTTTAGGATTTAATATTTCATTTTGTTGTTTTTTTGCAAAATCTTGAACAAAAGTAGCTTGCTTTTGTATTAAATTACTTTCTAAAAAGTGGTTTTCATATTCATCAAGTCGAGCAGATGTATCTTGAAGATTTTCCTGCAGCGAAGTTTGTTCATTTTTTAATTTTGCATCATTACTTTGAGCCTCTTCTCGGGTAATATCAGATCTTTCATGGTCTAAATCACAAATAGCTTCAAATCTTGACTTTAGATTAGTGGTTAAAGGAGAATCCTTTTCTTCAGCTGAAAATGCATTTAAGGCTGATTTTAAATCTTTATCTTCATATTTTTTTATGAAATTGTTCAACATTTCATTATTTTTTTCAATTTTTTTCTTATTTAACAGCTTATCAAAAAAATTTTTAGGTTTTTGCTCTATGCGCTTTGTAGAAAATTCTTGGTTAAATTTTCCATAAGAAAAATAATCAGAGAGCATAAATTTGATATTTTTTTGTTCATTTGGAAATGTTGCTAAAAGCTTTTGAATATCACTTTCAAATTCGGACAAATTATTTTGAATGCTTTGGGATTGAGTTAAGCTATTTTTTATTTGAGAAAGTTTTGCTTCAAACTCAGCTTTTTTTGTTTTGAGGGGAGCTTGTCTTTCTTCAAGATATTCATCATGAAGTTTTTTATTTTGTTGAGATATAAAATCTTCCACATTACCATTGTGTTTAATAATGTCTAATAGATCATTAATCCAAGGCATTTTCCATATATTATTTTGCTCATAGGCAACTTTAGGCACATTTAAATAATGTCCTAAATTATTTGTCGTAGCCCAATAATCAAAATCATTCATCTTAATATCATCCTTTACTTAAGCTTTACTTGTAATATATCAAAATTATCACTTGTGTGCAATATTTAATTAAAAAAATAGGATAAATCATTTGGTACATAAAATATTGTTTTGGATAAAAATTTTAGTTTAAACAAAAAAAGCACCTCAATATGAGATGCTTCACTATAAAATGGCGGAGAGAATTGCTAAGCAAAAATGACCTTAAATGTCATTTTTGTCTGTAAAATCAATGATGTCTTAGCGGAGAGGAGCGCGACAGCCGACGAGCAAGCGCTAGACGAATTGCAAGCTCTGCCCGCAGAAAACAAGCCAAAGCGCCGTTTGATGCGTATCTCCGCCATAAAGACACAAAAAAAAGCACCTCAATATGGGATGCTTCACTAAAATGGCGGAGAGGCAGAGATTCGAACTCTGGGTGGGGTCGCCCCCACGACGGTTTTCAAGACCGTTGCATTAAACCACTCTGCCACCTCTCCAATGACTTGCGGTTTCTGAAAGACTTTTTACTCAAAAGAATAAAAAAGGTCAAGAGTTTTTTTTATATTTTTCAAAAAAATATTTACATACCAAAATTAGTGAAAAAAACAGAATTTAATATTTTAAATTAATGTTTTCTAAAACAATCTTATTTAATATTTGAAAAACAAAAATTTATTTGGAGTGAAATATGCGTTTGTCAGGACATATTTTGGGTTTATCTGCTTTCTTGTTATTCAGTACGGCAGCTTGTGCTTTGCCATCACAAGCACCGCAAGAATATTTGCAATGGCTGGATAATCTAAAAGAAGAAATGGTAGACAGAGGCATTTCCCAAAAGACAATAGATAAAGTTTATGAAAATGATTATTATAAACCCAATTCAGAAGTCGTAAAAATTGACAGAAAACAAGCAGAATTTGCTCTAACTTCAACAGATTATCTAAATCGTGTCGTTAATAAAAAGAGAGTTGAAACAGCACAAAAAAAATACAAAGAACTTTATCCGGTACTAAAACCTATTTCCGATAAATATGGAGTTCAGCCTCATTATATAATTGCTTTTTGGGGCGTGGAAACCAATTTTGGTCAGAATTTTGGTGGTTACGATGTTATAGAAGTGTTGACAACCCTTAGCTATGACCAAAGAAGACCCAAGTTTTTTAAAGAAGAACTGTATCAAGCCTTAAAGATTATAGATACATGGGAAATTGATCATACAAAAATGCAAGGTTCATGGGCCGGTGCCATGGGAAATTTTCAATTTATGCCGTCAACATTCAATGCTTATGCCGTAGATTATAATAATGATAACACAATTGATATATGGTATTCTTTTGAAGATGCCGCCGCATCGGCTGCCAACTATCTTTCTGAAATTGGCTGGAAAAATAATCAAGAATGGGGACAACAAATAACATTACCATGGAATTTTGATTTTAATAACAGTGGAAGAAAAAATATCAAGACCATAAAAGAGTGGAAAAAAATGGGCGTAAAGCCGCTAAAAGGTGAAAAGCTTCCTTCAGATGATATTAAAGCCGCTGTAATTCTTCCTGAGGGAAGAAAAGGAAATGCCTATTTGGTATTGAATAATTTTAATAAGATAATGATTTGGAATCGCTCAGAAAATTATGCTTTGGCAATAGGCCTGTTGGCAGATTACATTCGTACCGGAAAGACATGGAAACCAACAAAAGAAAATCCGGCAGTTCGTTTGCGTACAGATGATATTTTGCAAATTCAAAGTTTTATAAACAGTCTTGGTTGGTTTGATAAAAAACTCGATGAAGACGGAATGCTCGGTTCACAAACCAGAGAGGCTATAAAACAAGTGCAAAAACAAGCCAAAATGCCACAAGATGGTTATCCAGATTCCGTATTAATAGAAAGAATTAAGCAATATAATCCTGAGGTTGGGTTTGCAATTCCGGTTCCACCAAAAAAATTACACAAGCAAGAGTAAAGCTTCTTTACGAAAGCTAAAAATGAGTTTAGATTAAGTCCAAGATTTATTTCATAGATAGTAGGAAAGGTAATGATTTTACGTAAGAGCAAAATATTTATAATTTTTTCAGGCGTTGCACTGTTTTTGTCGTCATGCGCCAGTAATAAGTTAGATTTATATTCTCAATCAGCGGCTATAAGCGGCAAAGGTGGTACCTATAAAGTTGGAAAACCGTATCAAATTGCCGGAAAGTGGTATTATCCTGAAGAAGATTATGATTATGTAGAAACAGGAACCGCATCATGGTATGGTAAAGATTTTCATGCCAAATATACGGCAAATGGCGAAATCTATGATATGAATACTTTAACGGCAGCACACAGAACTTTGCCATTGCCATCAATAGTTCGCGTAACCAATCTTGAAAATGGACGTTCTCTTGTCTTAAGAGTAAATGACAGAGGCCCATTTGCCAAAAATCGCATTATTGATGTCTCTAAAAGAGCAGCTCAACTTTTAGGTTTTCAAACACAGGGAACAGCCAAAGTAAAAGTTGAGATTATGGCAGAAGAAAGTAAAAACTTAAAAGCGGCTTTGACCGGAAAATCTTCCGTTACATACGCTTCATCTGGCAATAAAAATAATACCGGAAAAATTATTACAATTCCTAAAAAGAAAGTAAATGCATATAACAATTATGCCGCCAATAGCAATGGTGGTTATTATGTTCAAGCAGGTTCTTTTTCAAATATGAATATGGCAGAAAATTTAAAAAATCAGCTGCAAAGATATGGGCAAATAAAAATCATGCCGGCAGATGTAAATGGTAGTACGTTTTATCGTGTTCGGGTTGGTCCGTTTTCTGAGCAGTCTGCCGCAGATATGGCTCTGTCCAGAATCCGTAATGCTGGTTTAGTTGATGCAAAATTAATAACTGAATAACATATATAAATAAGGAATTTCAAAATGTTATCAAAAAGCAAGTTATATCTTTCCACATTAATTGTTTCGGGTGTAATTTTTAGTAATATAACAATGGCTCAAGCTATTGAAACCAAAGCTAAAAACTTGATTTTGATGGATTATGATACCGGAGAATATTTATATAGTAAAGATGCACAAAAAATGATTCCTCCGGCATCAATGAGCAAGCTGATGACGGTATATATCATTTTTTCAAAATTAAAAGATGGGTCTTTGAGCGAAGATGATGTCTTTACCGTAAGTGAAAATGCATGGCGCAAAGGTGGAGCCGCTAGCGGCAGTTCGACCATGTTTTTGAATATTAATGAAAAAGTAAGAGTAGGCGACTTAATTCAAGGCATAATCATACAATCTGGTAACGATGCATGTATCGTTGCCGCAGAAAATATTGCTGGTTCTGAAGAAGATTTTGCACATATGATGAATGATACGGCTAAAAAATTGGGAATGAACAATTCTTCCTTTGCCAATTCTACGGGCTGGCCGCACCCAGATCAAAGAATGTCAGTAGAAGATTTGGCAAAATTGGCACGTATAATTATAAAAGATTTTCCTGAATATTATCATCTTTTTTCAGAGAAAAACTATACTCATAACAATATCAGACAAGGAAACAGAAACCCCTTATTATACAGCATGCCGGAAGCAGATGGCTTGAAAACCGGACACACCGAAGAAGCAGGTTTTTGTTTGACCGGCTCGGCCAAAAGAGGAGATAGACGTTTAATCAGCGTGATGAGCGGCTTATCTTCAAATAAGGAGCGTTCAGAAGAAGCTGAAAAAATTATGAATTGGGGTTTTAGAGAATTTGATAATTATAAAGTTTTAAAACAAGGACAAAAAGTAGCCGAAGTTCCGGTATGGTTTGGTGAAGAAACCAGTGTTGATTTACTTGTAAATCAAGATGTTTTGAAAACAATTAAAAAGAATAAAGCCTCTAAAGTAAAGTTAACTGCCGTTTATGATAAACCGGTAAAAGCACCGATTGCTCAAGGCGATAAATTAGGTTTTGTTCGGGTTGAAATTCCGGGACAAAATCCAATAGAAGTACCTTTAATCGCTGGAAAAGACGTTAAAAAATTAGGCTGGTTCGGCAAAATTATGGAAAATATTAAATATTTGTTGTTTGGAGCTAAATAATGGAGTTAAAAGGTCATTTTATCACCTTTGAGGGCGGTGAAGGTACCGGAAAATCTACACAAATAAAGCTTTTAGCCGATTTTTTGTCGCAAAAGAATATTCCGGTTGTTACCACCAAAGAACCCGGCGGTACCGATATTGGGCAAGAGTTACGCCGCATTTTGGTAACCGGAGATAAAGATAAAATGGATGCTGTAGCTGAAGCATTGCTTTATTATGCCGACAGACGAATTCATATGACTAAAAAAGTATGGCCGGCAATGGAAGAAGGAAAATGGGTTTTAAGTGATCGTTTTGCCGATTCAACCGTTGCTTATCAATATTATGGTTACAATAAGAGAGTTCCTTACCAAACTTTAGAAAATCTGTATAAATTAACGGTTGGAGACTTTAAGCCGGACTTAACCATTTTATTAGATATCAATCCGGAAATTGGTTTGGCGCGCTCTCTGGACAAGGCTGGTCACATGGCTGTTAAAGAGACCAGACATGAAAGCAGAGCCTTAGAATTTCATCATAATTTGCGTAATGGTTATTTGGAAATGGCGCAAAAAGAGCCTGAACGTTTTGTCGTCTTAAATGCAGATACAACAATTGAAAATTTGCATCAAGAAATAGTTAAGATAGTTACGGAAAGGTTTGTTTTGTAGTAATGGAGCAACAAGAAGCATATAATTTAATTCCGCGTAAAAATGCCTATCTTTTGGGCTTTGAAAAAGAAGAACAGTTCTTGCTTGAAGCATGGAAGAATAAAACACTGCATAATTCATGGTTGTTTACAGGAATTGAAGGAATAGGCAAAGCAACTTTGGCATATAAATTTGCAAGGTTTGTCTTATATGCAGATTATGCTCAAAAAGATTCTTATACATCATTAAACATACCAGAGAACTCAAACGTTTTCAATTTAGTCGCCCAAAATTCTCATCCGGATTTAAAGATAATCGAACGAGACTATACAGACACGGATAAGAAAAAAGTACTAAAGGCTATAAAAGATGGCGAACAATTGAGCGATGAAGAGTTGAAAGGTTTGAAAAAATCAGCATTCATTCGCATAGATGATGTTCGTACTGTCAATGAATTTTTATCCAAACGCTCAGGAAATGACGGTTGGCGCGTGGTTATAATAGATAGTATTGACGATATGAATACGGCCAGCGCCAATGCTATTTTAAAAATATTGGAAGAACCTCCACACAAAACATTGATGCTATTGATAAGCCACAATCCAAATCGCTTGTTGCCGACCATAAAATCTCGTTGTGCCAAACTCAATTTACACCCCTTGGATGCAAAAAAAGTGGCATCATTGCTCAGAAGGTATAGACCGGAACTAAATGAAAAAGCCGTTAAAGAATTGGCAGAATTATCTTCGGGGAGTATAGGTAAAGCCATAATGTATGCGGATAACAACGCGTTAGAGGTTTATCAAAGCTTAAGCAAAATTGTCTATGCCAAGGATAAATTTGTCTTAAGTGATATTCTAGATTTTTGCAATACATATAGCGCAGATGATGAAAGCTATGATTTAGCGCAGGAATTGATTTTAAAATTTATTGCTGAGAATATTCGCCAAACATCAAATTTGGAAGAATTTGCCAAATCTTGGGATGAAACCATAAAAACATTTAGCGAAACAGCAAGTTTGAATTTAGATAAGCGGCAAGCATTGATGAATATAATCGTAAATTTGTGTAAAAGGATATAGAATGTTAGTTGATAGTCATTGTCATTTGACCTATGATGATTTTGAAGAAGATTTTTCAGAAATGATAGCCAGAGCCAAAGAAAATGGCGTCACAACCATGCTTAATGCCGGCAATAATATTGGTGAAATAGAAGTCCAACTAGAGTTATCGGAAAAATATCCTTTTATATATACGGCAGTGGGAGTTCATCCGCACAATGCCAGCGAATATGAAAATATCAAAGCCGAAGATTTTATAAAAAAAGCCGAACATAAAAAAATTGTTGCAATTGGAGAGTGTGGCTTAGATTATTATTATGATTATTCGCCCAAAGATGTGCAAATAAAAGTTTTCAAAGAGCAAATAAAAGCCGCACAAGAAACAGGATTGCCGTTAATTGTTCATACGCGCGATGCCGATGAAGATACAATAGCTGTTTTAGATGAAATGTATAAACAAAAGCCATTTACCGGAGAGCTGCATTGTTTTTCTTCAGGCAAAGCTTTGGCGGATTATGCTTTATCAATAGGATTTTATCTTTCAGCCTCGGGGATAATCACATTTAATAAATCAGGAGAACTACGAGATATTTTTGCCGAGATTCCCGAAGATAGGTTATTAGTGGAAACAGATTCTCCTTTTTTAGCTCCGGTTCCAATGAGAGGAAGGAGAAACGAACCAGCTTTTGTCTTGCATACTGCTGAAAAATTAGCTCAAATCAGAGGACTGAGTTTGGATAAGCTGGCTGAAATTACATCAGACAACTTTTTTAGATTGTTCAGAAAAGCCAGCGATAAAGGGAGATATGAGTTCTAATGGCTAAGGTAATTATTTTAGGTTCGGGGGCAGCACCGGGAGTTCCGTCTTTGAGTTGCGGTTGGGGTGATTGCAATGCAAGTAACCCGAAAAACATTCGCACAAGAACAGATACTTATGTTGAACTTGATGATACTAAAATTTTGATTGATACTTCTCCGGATATCAGACAACATCTGATAGATAATAATATCAAACACTTAGATGCTGTTCTTTATACTCATGCTCATGCCGACCACTTGCATGGCATAGATGATTTGCGAGAAATTAACCGAATTCGTTTACATGAAGCATATGAAGAACAAGGAGAAGTCGCGTATCATCACGGAACTTACAATTTTAACAACTTAGATAAACTAAAAGATTTAAGCATTCAGTGTTATGCAGCTAAAGAAACCGCCAAAGTAATTCGCAAACGTTTTTCCTATCTGCTTAGTACATTTTTATCTAAGAAAAAAAATGTGTTTTATATGCCAAGCTTCAAACTCAATGAGGTAAAAGGCAATCATTTATTTTATGTAAATAACATAAAAATTACGCCAATTAAACAACTTGGACATAATGTGCCATCAATCGGTTTTGTTTTCAATGATGGCGAATATGTCCATATTTCAGATTTTAAGTCATTACCATCTTCGGCATTTCAGCAAATTAAAGTTCGCCCCAGGTTGTTGGTTATACCATTAACCACGCCATTTGAACAAAGAGGACATGCCGGTTTTGATATGGTCATGAGCATTATAGAAAAAATAAATCCCGAAAGAGCGGTTATAAATCATATGGCGACAGAATGTGATTATGAAAAAATAAAAGAAAAAACGCCAGATTTTGTAGAACCGGCATTTGACGGAATGAAAATTGAATGGTAAGGTAAATTAAAAATAGAATAAGAAGAGGAAAATATAATATGTTATGTATATATCACGTTGCCGATCATGATGGTAAAGGTTCAGCCGGAATTGTTAAAAGCATATATCCGGAAATTGAGTTTTTTGGTTTGAATCATGATATGGACATTCCTTATGATGAAATCAAAAAACATGACAAAATCATTGTTTGCGATATTGCTTTGCCATTGGATTATATGTTTGAGTTGAATGAAACCAAAGATTTTACATGGATAGATCATCATGTTTCAATCATTAATGAATATGAAGAAGCTGTAAAAAAAGGCAAACCGGAAATAAAAGGTTTAAGAAGAGTAGGGACGGCAGCCATGTGTTTAACATGGGAATATTTTTATCCCGATAAACCCTTACCGGAAGGTATCAAGCTTTTGGGCTTAAATGATTTATTTATGCTGGAAGATGAGAGAGTTCGTCCGTTTGAATATGCCATTCAATCTATGGGCGTGAATAAACCTCAAGATGAAATTTGGCAAAAATTGATAAATAATGAGATTGATATTGAAGAAACAGTAGAAAAAGGCAAAGCCATTTTATCTTGGATAAAGGTTAGAAACTATCGTTTGGTGCGTTGCATTGCTTTTGAAAGTCAGTATATGGGTTTGCGTTGTATATGTGCCAACATGCCGCAGGGATATTCTGAGTTTTTTGATTCGGTTGATAATATTGAAGAATATGACATGATGGTTAATTTCTATATGAATAAGAAAAACCAATGGAATTTATCTTTCTATACGGCCAAAGACAATGTTGATGTATCAAAGATAGCCATGAGTTTTGGCGGCGGTGGGCATAAAAGAGCCGCCGGTGCATCAAAGTTGGAAAAACTGCCGGAATTTTTATTAAAAGGCAAATTATTACCGCAATATTAGAAAAAAACGCCTCGATTATAAAAAATCGGGGCGTTTTTAATAAGAGAGCTTTTCTTATTGGAAAAGTTGGGCTTTTCTAAGCGTAAAGTTATCTGGAAGATGAGCATTGTTTTTTACCAAACTTCCTTCGCCAACAATGCAGTTTTGCCCGATTGTTGCTTGTTCTTCAATTTCGGCAACGGCAAAAATACGAGAGTTTGCTTTGATTGTAACATTATCTTTGATTTTTACTGCCGTAGAGATAGAAACACCTTCTTCTATTGTTACATTATCTCCAATTATAACAAAATCGCGGATAATAACATTTTTAGCAATTTTTACGTTATTTCCGATTTTTGTAAAATCTCTTACAGTCACATTATTTCCAAAGGAACAATTATTACCAATCTCTGTGGTAACTTTGCTAATATCTTTGTGTTCAGCATCAATTTTGACATTATTGCCAAACACGTTAGACTGTCCGATGTTTGCATAAACGACAGTACCTTTTCCAAATGAATTTTGTTTTTTCATAATGATATTTTTTTAATAGGTTAAAATAATATATAGAATAGAGCAATATATAACACAAAAAAAAATTAAAGGCAAGAAAGAAAAAAAGGTGTTGCCTTATGAGCAACACCTTTATAAATGAGAGTTTATTTTCTAAGTTTCATCAACTTGCGGCCGTTTTGCTCACTTTCCAAAAACTCGACAATAACGGCAAGCGCTTTGTCATACCACTGTCCGAGACCTTTATATTGGTTAAGTTTTTCAATTGCATCTTCGGTATTTTCAGCCTTGCAAGCAGTCTCAAGCATATATCCAACAAGTTCAAGATACTCGTCTTCGTATGTTCCAAACTCTAGGTTTTCAGCCAAAGGACGTTTATTATAACCAACAACCTTTGTTCCAATCACTTTGGCAAAAGGAGGTACATTTTTAGTGATGTTGGCATTCATACCTATCATGGCTCCGGCACCGATTTTTGAGAATTGGTGCGCAACCATCTGCATACCAAGGTTAGCTCCTTTGCCGACTTCCACATGACCGGCAAGAGAAACACCGGAAGATATGATAGTCGTGAAAGCTCTCGGACTATCGGGAATTTCGTTGTTAACAGCAATCCGGTCATTGTGATTAATGGTCACTTTGTCCATGGAATAGATGCCGTCACCAATGATGGTTGCATCACCTTTAGTTGTCTTTTCACCAACATTGATAATGGTGTTTTCACCAAAGAAGTTGTTATCACCGATTTTGAGAGCACCTTCATAATGATGGTCACCAATATCTTTCGGCCAAAAACCGATAATACATCCGGGGAGGAATTCATTATTATCACCGATAAGTGTATTGCCGCGCAACACGCAGTTGTCGTGAATAATGTTGTTTTTTCCGAGAAGGACTCCGGCTTTGATAGTTACGTTGTTGCCAATGGTGCAACCATCAGGGATATCGGCTTCAATCGTTGCATTATTGCCTATTGTAATATAGTTACCGATATGTACACCAGCTCCAATGTTACAACAATTTCCAATTTGAGATTTTTCTTCGATTTTGGCCTGTTCGCCAATAGTGTTAAAATTACCGATTGTTCCATAAACTCTGGCATTTTTGCCAATTAGATTAAATTGTTCCATAATAAGATATTTTTAAGTTACTAAAATAATTTAATTTTTCATGTAAAATATATCTAATAATTCCATTATCGTCAATAGACAATTTTGACAAAAATTAGAACTAAAGAAAATCATCTGAAAATGGCTAAAAAAGTGAGATTTTTGCTTGAGAAATTTGCAAATTGTTGTAAAATCGCAACGTTAAAAAACAAAATAACAAAAATAAATTTTTAATGGAGAATTTTATAATGTCTAAAACTTTAGTTACTTCTGCATTACCGTATGTAAACGGCGTGCCGCATTTGGGCCACATGGTTGGCTGTTTGTTACCTTCAGATGTTTATGCGCGTTTCATGCGAATGATGGGTAACGAGGTTTTATACATCGGCGGAACCGATGAGCACGGCACGCCGTCAGAAGTAGGCGCTGCCAAAGAAGGTATGCCGGTTGAAGAATATTGCAATGGTTATCACCAACGCCACAAAAAAACTTATGAAGATTTTGAACTCTCATTTGATTGCTTTGGTCGTACCAGTTCAGATGCCAATAAAGAAATAGTATATCACATTTTCGAGGCCTTAGATAAAAACGGCATGATTGAAGAAAGAACCATCAAACAAATTTATTCTATTGATGATGAACGCTTTTTGCCGGACAGATATGTGACCGGAACTTGCCCACATTGTGGTTATGATAAGGCTAGGGGCGACCAATGCGAAAACTGCACCAAGGTTTTGGATCCTACCGATTTGATTAATCCGCGCTCGACCATTTCCGGCTCAACCAATTTGGAAATTAGAGAAACCAAACACTTGTTCTTAAACTTGCCCAAAATTGAACCAAAATTGGCTGAATGGGTAAAAACTCGCGAACCATATTGGCCCGAAATTGCTTATTCTATTGCCCAAAAATGGCTTAAAGAAGGTTTGCAAGAGCGCTGTATTACAAGAGATTTGAAATGGGGCTTTTCTGTAAACAAACCCGGCTATGAAGATAAAGTTTTCTATGTTTGGTTTGATGCCCCGATTGGTTATATTGGTATAACCAAGCAATGGGCAGATGCCAATGGTAAAGATTGGAAAGAATGGTGGTATGATGCTAAAGATGTCGACTATGTTGAATTTATGGGCAAAGACAATGTTCCTTATCATGCCATTTCTTTTCCTGCAACCTTGCTCGGAACTGGTGAACCATGGACTTTTGTAAAAACCTTAAAAGGCTTTAGCTATTTGACATACGAAGGCGGCAAGTTCTCTAAATCTGAAAAACGCGGTATTTTTGCCGAAGATGCGGTTAAAGAATATCCGGCAGACTATTGGCGTTATTGGTTAATGGCCAATGCTCCCGAAAGTTCGGATAGTTCTTTCAGCTTTGACTTATTTGCCGGTGTGGTTAACAAAGACTTAAATGGCGTTTTGGGTAACTTTGTTTCCCGCGTTTTGAAAATGACCGCGTCAAAAATCGGTGAAGAAGTTCCCTCTGGCGGTGAAAACACGGAGCTTGAAGCTGAGTTAATCAAAAATTTGCAAGAACATGTTAATGATTACTTCAAATATATGAATGAATTAGAGTTTCGCAAAGCCACTAACGAATTGCGCGCTATTTGGGTAGAAGGTAATAACTATATCTCTGTTGCCGAGCCATGGACCGTAATTAAAGAAAATCCGGAGCGTGCAGCGGCCATTTTAAGAAACTGCATCAATTTAATTCGTATCTTTGCTATTTTGAGCGCACCGATTATGCCGAAAATTGCTGAAGATATGATGAATAAATTGGGCTTGAGCTTAAAAGATGTCGGCTCAATCAAAAACTTCAATGTGGCAAAAGAAATGAACGCTTTGCAAGCCGGACACAAATTCAGCATAGGAGATATGTTGTTCGAAAGAATTACTCCTGAACGTGTTGAAGAGTTGAAACAAAAATACGGAAGTGCAAAATAATGAAAAGACGGGAGAAAATGAGTGAGGGGTTGCGCCTCAGAGGTTGGGGAAAATTTTTTCATGGGCTATTTTTGTTCATCACTTTTCCCATTCGTAAACCACTGATTTTTGTCCCGATTTTAATGCTTGGTTATTTGGCTCCTACATTCATGGGAGCCAAACCAACCGAAGTCCATTTATGGTATTGGAATAAAATAAAATCTCAAACCAAGACTATTGGCTCAACCATATCGGAAAAAACGCAAGAGATTATTCCGGATGTAGATAATTTTGCTATATCTATGCCCAGCTTAAAATCCATGGGCATTTCTTCTGCGGAAAAAGAACAGAAAATTGTCGATGTTCCCATTCCCGATATGCAAAAGATTCGCCGACAAACCTTTGAAAAATCAAAAGAAGCACCCAATACGGTAGATGCTCTGCGCACGGCTCAATTGCAAGAAGAAAAGCTGTTGCAGCAAGAAAATGAATCTGTCTTTAATAATAAAGAAACTCAGCAAGATATAAAATCTTCCCAAGCATCTAAATTGCCATTAGTTTATGTTGAAAAAAATGAGGAAATCAGTGGTACTGCAGAAGTTTTGAATGCCAATGAACTGAAAATAAACGGAAAATCATATTTTTTGCATGGAATATATGTAAATCCAAAATCTCAAGATGGAATAAATGCCAAAAATTTGTTAAAAGCAATTATCGCACAGAACATTATCCATTGTCAGGTAAAAGCTTATACTTATAAAGGTAAGGGAACTCTTATTTGCTTTGTTAATGGAGAAAATATCAACTGGCTACTTGTCAACCGCGGATATTCTCGAAATGTAGCCTTAGAAAAATAAGGATAGAAATTATGTGGCAGCCAATTTTTATGATTAGTGGGTACTTTGTAAGTATTCTGGGATTATCAATGCTCATTCCGGCCGCCGTTGATATGTACTATACCGGACAAAATTGGTCTCCTTTTGTAACCACCGCCATCATTTCCTTATTTATTGGTGTATCGTTATATTTGGGAAATCGTACTAAAATTGAAAAAATTTCCATTCGCCAAGGATATCTGATTACAACGATTAGCTGGTTTGCTTTATCCTTGCTTTCAGCATTGCCGTTTATGCTAACAGAAACCACCACTTATTGGGCTGATGCAATATTTGAGGCTACTTCAGGAATAACAACAACCGGAGCTACAATACTAACAGATATTGATAATACTTCCAAAGCCATTTTACTCTGGCGTTCATTACTTAATGCTTTAGGTGGTGTAGGTATTGTTATTTTTGCTGTTGCCTTGCTTCCTTTCTTAGGAATTGGCGGTATGCAGATTTTTCAAAGAGAAAGTTCTGATTTAAACGAAAAACTCATGCCTAAAATCAGCTATATTGCTAAGAGAATAATTATTATATATGTTCTTCTCTTAACCTTAACCTTTGGAGGTTTACTCCTTGCCGACATGGGAAAATTTGATGCCGTATGCCATGCTTTATCATCAGTATCAACCGGAGGATTTTCAACCAAAAACACATCTGTCGGCTACTTTAACAATGTTTGGGCAGAAATCGTTTTGATGCTTGGAATGATTGCAGGCTCTTTACCTTTGACATGGTATTTAGTTGTATTGAAAAACGGAAAAAATAATTCTTTTCGCAGTGCTCAAGTCCCTTTTTTCTTAAAAACACTTATGTTCTTTATTTTATCAACAACATTATGGCTTTTTTATACCAATGAACATTTTTCATTTTGGCAAGCTTTAAGATATGCATCTTTTAATGTTGTTTCCATTACCACAGATACAGGTTTTGTTTCAACTGATTATATGAAATGGGGGCTATTTGCGCAGACCATATTCTTAATATTTGCCGTTACGGGAGGATGTTCAGGGTCGACATCTGGCGGTGTAAAAGCATTTCGTTGGCAAGTTATTTTTGCTTTTTTCAAAAAGTCTATTATCAATATGACAGAGCCAAGTCGAATTTTACCAGTTAAGATTAAAAACATGAATGTTGATGATAAGGTTATCAATTCCGTATTCATATTTGTTTTGGCATTTGCTTTCAGCATTATTGTTTTAACCACACTGGTAGCCATAACCGGAGTCGATTTTACCACGGCATTTAGCGCAATAATAGGGTGTATTACCAGTGCCGGTCCTGGAGTAGGAAATATAGTCGGTCCAGCAGGAACCTTTGCTCCGTTATCAGATTTTGCCAAATATGTTTGCTCGTTTGCCATGCTCTTAGGGCGTTTGGAAGTAATGACTATTTTAGTAGTCTTCACGCGCAACTTCTGGCATAGATAGATATCCCCAGCAAACAAGGAATTCTAAATCAGCTACAAAACTTCGATATGAGCACGCCCATTGGTATGGAAGGTGATGTCCCAACACCGTGACAATCAGCCCTAAGTAAATTTTTTTGTAAGGCATAGATAAAAAAAAGGCACTTAAAAAAAAGTGCCGAATTTTATCTTCATTTTTGTAAGCATTTATTGCAAAAGATTTAATTCTTTATCAATTTCGTTCACATCAATGGAATTTTCTTCTGCTTGTGCCGGCGAAGCATTTGCATCAGTTGCTAATTGTTCTTCTTCATTATCAAGAGATAAGAATTTCTCAAGAAATCCGCCTGAATTTTGAACTTTAGAGCTATCAGCCTCGTTTAATTGTTCAGGAGTTGCAAGATTTCCTTCAATTAAAGAATCTGTTGTTTCTTGATTATCAGAAGATTCTGGTGCTACGTCATTTCCGATATTAAGCAAAGATTTCGGAGCTCCGTCTTCATGTATTTCAGGCTCAATGATAGGTTCATTTGGCAAAATTGTCGGAGGATTTGCCACAGAATGATTCTCTAAAACTTTTTCTTCTATAATTGCTGTTTCTTTTGCTTCTTCAACTTTGGTTTCAGGCTCAACCATTAAGTCTTTGTCAGCAGAAGAAGATTCGTGAATTTGAGAAGAATCATCTTGAGACTTTAATTTTGCGCTTTCATCTAAGGGCTCGGCTTTAGGCAAAGCATCTCTGGCCGCCAATTCTTCTTTAGATAGAAGTTGAGAAGGATTAACTTTGCCATCAATACATTTTAGAAGCCACACATCATAAATAGGATGTTCAATCGGGTTAAGAGCGGGAGAAGAAGAAATCATCCAGCCGCGAAAAATATTAACCGGAGTTTGGTTATGATAACTGTCTGTAACATCAACAAAAGCAAAGTTTTCGGGAGTATCTTCAGGCGATCTGGTTTTACAAGCCCGTACCAGAATAGAAAAACTACCAAAATCAACGCTTCCGTTAACAGGAACATTAATAACACTTACTTTTCCGGTAATTTTATCCATAGCTTGCATTTGCGCCATGTTCGTATCAATTTCAGCCGCAATAGCCAATTTTGTACAAAACAAAGTTCCACAAGTAAGTGCGGCTAGCAAGTGAGATTTATTGATTTTCTTGTCCATTATCAGTTACCATAAAAATGATTTCGCCGACCATATCTTCGAGAGATTTGAAATCTTTAACATTAGAAAGAGTATCACCGTCAGCAAGCATTTCTTTAGATTTTCCCGGTTCAATTTTAATGAATTTATCACCCATTAAACCATCACCGACAATAGTAGCCACGCTATCTTTAGGAAGTTTAATATTGGGCAAAATACTCATTTTAACATCAGCAATATAATCTTGTTCATCAAGAGCAAGTTCAACAATTGAACCAACTTTAATACCATTAATTCTAACATCGGAGCCAACATTTAAGCCACCGACTTTTAAAAAGTTGGCTGTTACGTTATAACCTTTAACAACTTGCAAATCAGAAACTTTAAATCCGAAATATAAGAAAAATGCGGCAACAACCAACACTACAATACCCATAATTGTTTCAACAGGTTTTTTATTCATAAAAAATACTCCTTAAACAAATACAACTATTATTTTTTATCGTTTTTACGATTAGCTTTTCCGATAGAGATAATTCTATCCATAAGTTCCTCTAAGACCATAGCATCTTGTGTATAAGCAAATTCGCCGCCTTGAGGGATATAGTCCATAGAACCACCGGGTTCAATTTCAATATATTTCTTACCCATAAGGCCGGAACTGACAATAGAAGCGCTGCTATCATCGGGGATTTTGACATTTTCTTTAATATCCAAAGTTAAAATAGCTTTGAAGTGATCATCTAATCGGGCATTGATAACTCGACCGATATCCACACCGGCCAAGCGCACCTGATCACCGACAAGCAAACCATCAGTTCTATTGAAACGAGCATCAACGGTATAATATTTTCCATCTTCTTTATGAGACATGCTATCTTTGTTCATAACATAAATAGAGGAAACCAAAGCAATCAATAAAGCGGTATAGATACCCACTTTAAGGTGTCTTGCTTCATCTTTAGAATAAACTTCTTCTTTCATATTTACTCCATCAAAAACATAAATTAACTATATAAATAACTTAAAATAAATATTTTGTCATCAAACATTTTGAAAAATGAAAATAATTGTTAAAATTTAAAAAAAAATGATTAATATAAAAATAAATAAGCAAAGAAAGAAACAAAATGATAGTTGTAAAAAATTTATGTAAAGATTATGGGGAAAAACATGCCGTAAACAATGTCAACTTTTGTATATCAAGAGGAGAGATTGTATCGCTTTTAGGTCCAAACGGAGCAGGAAAAACAACATTAATGCGCCTTTTAACGGGGTACATTGAGCCCACCTCGGGAGAAGTTAAAATTTTTGATAAAAACATTCAAACATCACGTTTAGAGTGCTTAGCAAAAATAGGCTATGTTCCAGAAAGTGGATTCTTATATAATGATATGTCTGTTGCCGATTTTTTACACTATACGGCTCAATTGAGAAATTTAAGCCAAGAAGATTATATTCAAAATTTTCAGAAAGTTGTAGAAAGTTTAGAATTAAAATCAGTAATTAACCAGAAAATAGAAACCTTATCCAAAGGTTTTAAGCGCCGCACCGGAATAGCAGCCGCTTTGCTTCATAATCCCGAGATTCTGATTTTAGATGAACCGACGGAAGGTTTGGACCCTAATCAGAAATTTAGCCTAAGAAATTATATTAAAAACTACGGACGAGAAAAAATCGTCATCATTTCAACCCATATTATGGAAGAAGTAGAAGCCATGGCAGACAGAGTCATATTGCTCAACCATGGAAAATTAGTCAAAGATACCTCACCGGAAAAACTCAAAGAGCTTTTTCCTGAGCATAATATTGAAACCGCATTTTATAAAATAACCAGTGAGACTGACTAAGATGAAAAATCAACTCATAAGCATATTTAAAAAAGAAAGCTTTACTTTTTTCGAAGGACTTCAAGCATGGATAATATTAGGGGTATATATATTGTTATCCATGTTTATCACATTTTTTGTCGGCGGCTTTTTTAGCATAAATAATATGGGGCTTTTTTCTTTCTTTTATTTTCAACCATATATCATGGCATTTTTGATACCTGCAATAACCATGCGCTTATGGGCAGAAGAAAGAAAAACGGGAACGCTGGAATTTTTATTAACGCAACCTGTTTCGGTAACATCAGTTGTTGTTGGTAAATTTATGTCAGCATGGTTCATGTGCCTATGTATGCTTTTGTTGAGCACACCGCTGTGGATATATCTGAATGTATGTTTTGAAGCAGATAATTTGAATATATTATGCGGATATATTGCTTGTATTTTATTGTCGGGAAGCTTTTGCGCCTTAGGTTGTTTAATTTCTTCTTTTTGCTCCGCACCTGCCATATCGTATTTGTGGAGTCTGATTGTTTTATTTTTTATCTGTGCAGATGATTTTTCAAACATAATAAAATTATTTCATTTTCCCTTAAATATAGAAATAAAATTATCAAATAGCCTGAATTTGAGCAGTCAATATAATGATTTGATAAGCGGGCAAGTCAGCTTTGATAACTTTTTATATTTCATTTTTTTGATGATAATATGCTTAGTTTTGAACAACATCAGCGTTGAATATAAAAAGAATTAAAAAAAAGGAGCAGAAATGGATAAGAAAAAATATTCTAAATTATTGTTAATGGCTGCCCTAATTGCTATGGCGGTTGTCATCTTTATTGCTCTGATGTTTAGTTCAACATTGTTGTGGAATAATAAGAAAGCAGATTTAACTTCATCACAAAGATATGGGCTGAGCCAATCTACAAAAAAAATCATCAAAGACATAAAACAACCGATAAATGTAAGTATATATATGTCCAAAGATTTAGATTCTAATTATCCGGAATTAGGATTACACGCGCAAAATCTGCTGCGAATGTTAGAAAAAATGCAAGTTTTGTCCAATGGAAAAATAAGCATCAATTTAAAAAATCCAGAGCCGTATTCTCCAACCGAGTATGAAGCAAAAGGAGCAGATATTCGTGCTTTTCCTGATGCTCAAAATACACACAATATGTACTTTGGCGCCGTTTTTTCAAGCGGAGAAGGACAACGTTATGTCATACCATATTTTTCTGTACAAAGACAAAATTATTTAGAATATGACGTTGATCGTATCTTAGCCAAATTAAATAAAACAGATAAAAAAAATGTAGGGGTAATTTCTTTTGGCGGAAATATCACTGATTGGCAAATTTTCAAAAAAATAGAACAAGATTATCGCGTTATGTTCTTGAATAATGAAATTCCGTTCATTCCGCAAAATATTAACACACTTATTGTTTACAATCCCCAATTTGTTTCAAACAATTTTACGTTTGCTTTAGACCAGTATATCATGCGGGGCGGAAATCTCATTCTGTTTATTGACCCATATGCAGAAGTCGTTGCTGAGAAATATCCATATATTAAAAAGAATAAAAACATGTTGCTGCCCTTATTAAAAAATTGGGGTATAAGCATGGATGAACAAAAAATTGTGGCAGATGAACAATTAAGTCGTACGGAATATCAAACAGCTTTGAGCAGAGAGGTCAATCCGACTTATATTAATTTGTCATCAAAGAATATGAATATTCCCACATTTATAGGCGAGGGATGGCCGCTCATTTCTTTTCGCTCTGCTGGAAATCTGAAAGTTGAGCCTCAAGAAAAAACGTTGCCCCAAGCCATTTTCTTTACCTCTCCGCAAGGCAAATTAATAGATGCAAATGTGGTAAAATATTTAAATATTGATGATATGAATAATGCTTTACCGAAAGCTGCTCAGCAATACAATATGTCATATTGGATTTGCGGAACATTTAAATCTTTCTTTGAAGAAAGCATCTGGAATGATATCAATTTGAAAAAAGAACTACCGCCATTTCTATCAAGCAGCATTAAACCTGCACAGATTTTAATTGTTGCCGATAGTGATTTTATCGCCGATGATGTATGGAACTTAAGTGGCTATCAAAAAGAAGCTGTTGTATATGATCAAATTCCTTCAAACAATAATGCTGATTTTATTTTAAGCGCAATAGATTTTATGAATGGCAACAAAGAACTTTCTGAAATCCGCGTTAAATATTTAATCAATCAAGATAAAAATATTGCCGAACAAATTTATGAACAAACATTTCAACAGCATGAAGAGGAATATAAAGAAAAAGAACAAGAAGTTTTACAATTGCGAAAAGATTTAGCTGATTTTCAAGAAAAACTAAAAAGCAAAGATGTCGGTATGTCTCTTTTAAAAATTCAAGAATTAGACGATTTTAACCGCAAACAGCAGAAGATAGTGGAAGATATAAAGGCCTTAAACTATAAAATCCAGCAAAAAAGCGGACAGGCACTAAACAAAATAATTTTCATGAATATATTATTTATACCGTTTATAATCATCTTGATGACATACATTCTGGTTAAAATATATATATACCGAAAAAAACAAAAAAATATAAGGATAATCAATGAATAAAAAAACGCTTCTGATAAGTATTTTAGTAACAATTTTATCTGTTGGGTTGCTTCTCTTTTTGATAAGTATGCAAAAAAATACGGCAACCAGAAACGATATTGGCGAATTTTTGTTTGAAAACACAAATAAAGAGGGGACAAAAGTTGAAAAAATAGTTATCAAAATGCCAAAAATTCAAATTAGTTTATATTATGAAAATAAGTTTTGGCATATAAAAGAAGCAGATGGTTATTTTGCTGATTTGATAACAATAAATAAGCTCTTTCAAGACCTAAACAATTCTAAAATAGAAGCCATCGCCACAGGAATATCGTTAGAAGATGCCGGTATTAAAAACAATCAAGATACAAGCGGAATAGAGATTGAGACTTATAACAATCAAGGAAAAATGCTTGATTCAGTTATTTTAGGTAAGAAAAAAAATAATTATTGGTACGCAGCCAAATCAGGTGAGAAACAAATTTATCTCATTTCGGGAATATTTGATTTGTCTGATAATTTAAAATATTGGTTGCAACAACCACTGATTAGTATAGAACCAAAAAATATTTCAAGTTTTATAATGCAAACAGAGACAGGGCAACAAGTTGCCTATAAGACATCAATGGAATCTCCATTTTATAATTTGCAGCCAAAACAAATAAATGTAATGCCTCTGTTAGAAAAATTTATGCTATTTATGCCGCAAAATGCAAAAAAAATTCAAAACACACCATTAGATAGCCTAAAACCAAATAAAATCATCGTGTTATTCGCATATTCGGGCTTAATTTACGGAATTGAGATTTTTCAAATTGAAGAAGATTTTTGGATAAAAGTAGATTTGTCAATCAATAAACTCCCCACTAAAATTGCCAGCCAATATATAAAAGAGAGTTTGTTTTTATACCAAGGCTGGGCGTTTAAGATTGATAAAAATTTAGGAAAATTCTTGTTGAATTATAAGATACATTAAAATGAATACGGAAAAAATATTAAATAACATATCCCAGGATATTTTATTTGTGATATCCTCAGAAGGAGAAATTGAAAATTTAAATGCGAGGGCTAAACAAGAGTTCTCGCAAAGCCGATTGGATAACATTTTTCAAAAAGAAGAACTCCAAGTCATAAAAGAAAATATTTCAGAATGTTTAGCAAAACAAGAAGATAAGCATTTTATTTTTCTATACCATTCTAAATATTATCAAGTAGTCATACATCCTTTTGACAACAAAATTGCTGTGTCAATGCAAAACATTACGGAAAGTCAAAACCTAAAACATACATTGTCGGAAATGATACAAAAATTAAATTTTGCTTCCAAAACGGCAAAAATTGGTTACTGGGAACTTGATTTAGTGGCCAAAGAGATATCTTGGTCATCTGAAATGTTTAGAATTTTCGGCATAGATGAAAAAGAAATTTCATCAAAAAAGAATATCATCAGAGAACAAATGCACAAAGATGATTTACCTCATTATAAAGATAATTTGCGCCAAATCATAAAGACAGGAAAAACCAAGGAAGGTTTTGTTAGAATCATTCGTCCGAGCGGAAATATTATCTATTGTCGTTACATGGCTGAATACATAGCTTATAACCGATACAATAGAAAAATTGTCGGCACATTTCAAGATTTGACCGATTTGTTAGAAATCCAGCATGCATTAGAGGCATCAAAAGAAACCGCAGAAAGATTAAACCAAGAAAAATCGTATTTTTTGGCACAGGCTAGCCACGATTTACAACAACCTGTTTCTGCTATTGGGTTGTTTATTCATAACTTATTAAATGCCGATTTGACTGGAAAACAACAAATTTTGGTAGGAAAAATATATGATTCGGCACAAGCTTTGCACCATCTTTTGAATAATTTGTTAGACATTTCCAATTTAGATGCCAAAGGTGTCAATATTAATAAAAAAGAGTTTGATTTATATGATGTAATTAAGAGAATCAAAAAGGAAATAAAATATAAATTACAAAACAAAGACATACGTTTCAAGGTGGTTAATTGCCATCAAAAAATAAAAAGTGATGAATTTTTAGTTGAACGAATTTTAAGAAATTTTATCAGTAATGCAATCAAATATACCAAAAACAAAATATTGGTCGGATGCTTAAAATATCAAAATAAAATTAGAATAATGGTTTTAGATAATGGTATTGGCATAGATGAAAAAGAAATTTCTTTAATTTTCACACCATATTATCAAAGCCCCAATATTCAGGACAACAGAGCTAAAGGCTCAGGATTAGGGTTAGCCATAGCCAAAAAAACAGCCAACGCTCTGGAGGCAGAGGTTGGCGTGAAGTCTGAAATAGGAAAAGGAAGTAATTTTTATATTGATATTAACCTTGATATTTAACAATATTTTGCAAAATCACGTCCATATCTCTGTTTTGGCGTTTAGTTAACTCTAAAACACATTCAGCACCGGTGAGTTGGGAAATATTTCCGGGTTCAACATCAGGAGACATAGAATATCCGTATAAAGAGCAATATTTGTCGCGATATTGCAGCCAAGAAGAATACAATTCTTTGAAATTACCATTAAACATTCCGGCACCTTGATTCCAGTTTTTGAACTGTTCGGAGTTGGCCATCTGATCATATTTTTCTTCTAAAAGCTTTAAAATGCGGTTAGCTTCATTCAGAATGCAAGTTGTCATTTTTATATTATTACCGTCAGCGGCATTCATACACTGCTCATAAGAAGAATTAGCGTTCATCAAAGTTTGAGCCGTAGCCGGATTAGAAAAGGCCAATAAAGAAAGAAGTAAGAGAGAAGAATAAGAAAACTTTTTCATGGATTTTTCCTTTCTTGAAAAATAAATATAATAAAAAAATAAGACAATACTCTTAAAATGGAGTTAAAAAAATAAATAAAGAAATTATAAAAAAACTATTGCAAAAAAAAATAATGAGGATTATATTTCAGCCATTGCTTATGGGTGCGTAGCTCAGTTGGTAGAGCAACTGACTCTTAATCAGTGGGTCTGGGGTTCGAACCCCCACGCGCCTACCATTATAAAAGCCGTCTTAAAAACAAGACGGCTTTTTTGTTAAAAAAAAGGGGGTCTCACCCT